>CAYQAV010000114.1:0-9653 GCA_964415565.1 uncultured Candidatus Peribacteria bacterium | reverse complement strand
ATGATTATTTTGACATATTAAACCTAAAATTAGTCTTCATAGAGGATTAAAAAAAGAGAGAAAAATTAAACTAATTTTATCTCTCTTATATGGGAAAATTTAATCATCTCAGCCACACACTTTTTACAATTAAGCCTTTTTGTGGACAAATAATAGACAAAAAAAAGACACTAAAAAATAATTTGATTTTTTAAAAAATAAAATTATTATACTATACAAAAACTTAAAATCAATTTATAAAAAATCCTTTAAATAAGGGAAAAACAAATGAAAAAAAATAAAATTTCATTTGCTTTTTTTGTTGTCATAAATATACTCTTCACGTTTAAATTTATTTTGTATAACTTTTTAATACAATTATTATGGACATAAGTATAAATAATTTTTTATGATCATATTATATAGTGTGAGAAAACTGACACTGAATATTGAATCCTTTTTTTGTGTGAATTATGTTAGAGTTTATATTGTTATTATTAGTATACCTTTTTGTTACTAAAAAACCTAACTCTAGTTTTTCTGTTTTTTTTGATATGGTTTTTGAAGGAGTATATTGATTTTTTGAAGATATATTGTGATTTGATGAAAAAAAATGGACTAAATTATATATAACTTCTATGTTTTTTGTTATATTATTCTCAAATCTATCTTGAGCAGTATTAGAAATAATTTGAGTTTGAGTACCAGAGTTAGAAGAATATATAAGTATTCCAACTTCAGATATAAATTTCAATGTTGCGATGGCAATTATCTGAGTTATAATTGTTATATATGAACAATTTAAATTCTTGTGAATTTGAAAAGCTTTATACGAATACTTTCCAGTATTATGAAAAAACTATATTCCTTATGAAAGAGGAAATAAAAGTAAATTTGTAGATGTTCCATTATTCTTACTTGTTAAGTTTTTTGATATAGTTATTTCTTTATTTTTAGGAGTACTAGATATTGTATGACATTTAGCTAAAGTTATATCACTTTCATTCCGTCTTTTTGGTAATATTACATCAGGTGGTATGTTGCTTTGAATGTTATTATTATGACTTTGAGCAGGAACTAAATTTCTAGTTTGATTTGATTTTCCAATCATAGTACCTGTTATACTTCATCTACAATGAATATTAGTTTCACTTATACAAGCACTTGTATTTCCACTTTTAATAGCAATCTTCATAAAAGTTGCTAAAGTGCATTAAAAATTTTATTATTATATTTTAGAAATATTACAATATGGAAAATTTAGTAAATTTTATTTGAGCATGATTAGCTATTTGAGTTTCTTGAATCTGAGTAGCAATCGGTCAATGAATTTTGTGAAAAAAATCTGCTGAAGTAATGTGAAAAAATAAAGAATTATCTTCTTTCTTTCTTACTATTACAATATTAGGTATAGCCTTAGTAGAATCAGCAGCAATTTACGGTCTAATAGTTGCTTTTAAAATATTATGAACTACTTGAATATCTATGTGAGCTTCAATTTGAGCATGATTAGCAATATGATTAGCATGATTTTGAGCATGAGTATGAGAATGAAAATTAATAGCTTGAGCAATTTGAGCAATTGATAAAAGTCCTCATCTTAAATCAAAGATTATGACATTTATGGTTTTATTCGTGGCATTAGTAGAATCAGCAGCAATTTATGGATTAGTAATATCATTTAAAATACTATGAGATATAGACTTCACAAGCCAAGCGTTTATAGGTATGTGATTAGCGGTATGATTAGCATGATTATGAGTAAGTATCTGAGAATGAATACTAGCAGAGAAATCAATGGAAATGATGTCGAAACAAGAAAAGATGAGTTGATATTTCTTGACTGTAACAATATTAGGTATAGCGTTAGTAGAATCGGCTGCAATCTATGGATTGATAGTAGCATTCAAAATGTTTTGAACAGAATGATTAAGTATGGCAGCAAGTATCTGAGCATGATTAGCAATCTGATTAGCTTGATTATGAGCGTGAGTATGAGAATGAATATTGGTTAGAGGAGCAATCTGAGCAATGTGAACAAGTCCACATATGAAATCAAAACTAATGACATTTATGGTATTATTCATAGCATTAGTAGAATCAGCAGCAATATATTGATTAGTAATATCATTTAAAATACTATGAGATATAGACTTCACAAGCCAAGCATTTATAGGAATGTGACTTGCGGTATGATTAGCATGATTATGAGTAAGTATCTGAGAATGAATATTATCAGCGAAATCAGTTAAGATGATGGTTAAGCAAGAAAAAATGATTTGATTTTTCTTAACTGTAACAATATTAGGTATAGCGTTGGTAGAATCGGCAGCAATTTACTGATTAGTAGTTGCATTTGATATTTTTGGTAAAGGTTTATCTCTTATGGCATCTATAGGTTCTTGATTATCAATTTGATTATCTGGTCTATGAGCATGATTTTGAGAATGAGTATTAGTAGCTTGAGCAATGGCAGCAATATCTAGAAATCCTGCTATAAAATGAAAATTAATGACATTTATGGTGTTATTCGTTGCATTGGTTGAAGTTACTGCAATCTATGGTTTGATTGTTTCATTTAAAATTTCTAGTTGATTTGATCCTTCGATAGATCAATTAGTATATACTTGAGCATGATTAGCAATTTGATTAGCATGATTATGAGTAGGTATTGGTAGATGATATCTTTCAGAAGAATCTATGGAAATTATGTGAAAAAACCCAGTAATTATAGGTTTTATGTTAACTGTTTCTATTCTTTGAGTTGCTTTAGTAGAATCAGCGGCAATTTATGCATTGGTTGTTTCATTTAAAATACTTTGAGCAACATGATTAAGTTGATTAGCTTCAGTTTGAGCTTGATTTGCAATTTGATTTGCTTGATTATGAGCTTGAATTTGAGAAGGTTTACTTATAAAATGAGCAATTAATTGAATAAATGTAAATCCTGAAGAAAAATGAAAAACTTTAGCATTTATGGTATTATTCGTTGCATTGGTAGAAGTTGTTGCTATATATTGATTATTAATTGCTTTCAAAGTAATAGGGTAATTATTTAAATTATTATTTTAATTTATATTATGGAAAATTTAAAATTAGAATTGATTCTTGCTGCTATGATCAATTTTTGAATATTGTTTTTTTTCTTTAAACATTTTCTTTGAGAAAAATTATCAAAAGCTATTGATGAAAGAAGAAAGTTTTTAAAAGCATCAGAAGAAGCTGATGATTTAACAAAGAAAAAATTAGAAGAAGCAGAACTAAAAGTTGAAAATATATTAAATGATGCTAGATCTAAAGCTTCAGAAATTGAAAAATCAGCTGATGAGTTATCTAAACAAAATACTGCTAAACTTCTTGAAAAAGCAGAAAAAGAAGCTAAATATGTTTTAGAAAGTGCTAAAACTGAGATTGAAAAAGATAGATTAGATATGAATAATTCTATGAAATCAAAGATTTTAGATTTATCTTTAAAACTAAATTCTAAAGTATTTTGAAAACAAGAATCAAATAAAGAATTCTTTGAAAAAGAATTTGAGGTATTAGCTAAATAATTTTTGTATTATGAGTAATATACATGTCAATATTGATAATCTAGGCTTAAGTGAATTGAAAAATTTACTTGTAGATATTAGGTTATATAGAGACTTAAAAAAACAATTGGGAACTAGATGAGAAATTTTATACAAAAAATTAGAAAACTGAACTAATACTTTGGTTGTTGAGTATTTTCCTGCTATATCTGAAGATTTGGCTTGGGAAGAATCAAAGAAGATTTTTGATAAAGTTTTTGGGTTAAATGTTAATAGAGAAGAAGTTGTTTTCTCTAAGAAAGAAAATTTAAAATGAGGAATTAAGGTTTATGTAAATGATAAAATGATAGACCTAAGTTACGATAGAGTTGAAAAAATGGTTAGAAAATAAAAAAAATTATTAATTTTTTAGTTTTAATATTAAATATAATTTATATGTCAAAAGATTTATTAAATAGCATTATAAATGAAATAGAAAATAAGATTGATTCAGTTGAATTAAATCCAACTGTTTGAAATGTAGGTGAAGTTTTCTATTTATGAGACGGTGTTGCTAAAGTTTCTGGTTTAGGAGAAGTTTCATACAATGAAGTTATAGATTTTGAATCTGGAGCTAGAGGTATTGCATTAAACTTAGAAGAACATTTTGTCTGAATAGTTGTTTTATCATGATTTAACACTATTAAAGAAGGTGAAAAAGTATTTTCAACTGGTAAAATATTAGAAGTACCTGTTTGAAGATGATTAATTGGTAGAGTTGTTGATGCTTTATGAAATCCAATGGATGGTTTAGGTGAAATTAAATCAACTGAATTTTATCCAATTGAAAGAGTTGCTACAGGTGTTATGGCTAGAAAATCAGTTCATGAACCAATGACAACTGGTATTAAAGCTATTGATGCTCTTGTACCAATTGGTAGAGGTCAAAGAGAATTAATTATTGGTGATAGACAAACTGGTAAAACTCAAATTGCTATTGATGCAATTTTAAATCAAAAAGGTCAATGAGTAACTTGTGTTTATGTTGCTATTGGTCAAAAAGAATGAAAAATCGCTAGAATTGTTGAAGAACTTAAAAAGAGATGAGCAATGGATTATACTATTGTTGTAGCTGCTTGAGCTTCTGCTCCTGCTTCTATGCAATATTTATCTCCATATGCAGGTTGTGCTATGGCTGAATATTTCATGTTTAACAAAGAACACTCATTAATTATATATGATGATTTATCTAAACAAGCAAATGCTTATAGAGAAATGTCATTACTTTTAAGAAGACCACCAGGTAGAGAAGCTTATCCTTGAGATGTATTTTATACTCACTCAAGATTACTTGAAAGATCATCAAAATTAAATGATGAATTAGGTGCTGGTTCTATGACTGCTCTTCCAATTATTGAAACTCAAGCTTGAGATGTTTCTGCTTATATTCCTACAAACGTAATTTCTATTACTGATGGACAAATATTCTTAGAATCAAACTTATTTAATGCAGGTCAAAAACCAGCAATCAATGTATGATTATCAGTTTCAAGAGTTTGAGGTTCTGCTCAAATTAAAGGTATGAAAAAAGTTTCTGGTACTCTTAAATTAGACTTAGCTCAATATAGAGAATTAGCTGCATTTTCACAATTTGCTTCAGATTTAGATGCTGAAACAAAAGCTCAATTAGATAGAGGTGCTAGAATGATGGAATTATTAAAACAATGAGTTTACTCTCCAGTTACTGTTGAAAAACAAATTTGTTCTATATATGCAGGTTGAAAAGGTTATCTAGACTCAATTGATGTTTCTAAAGTTGCTAAATTTGAACAAGATTTATACACAACTCTAGATAAAGAAAAAACTATTTTAGAATGAATTTCTAAAGAAAAACAAATGAGCGAAGATATAGAAAAAAAATTGGTTGAAGTTATTAAAAAAGTTGTTGAATTAAATAAATAATTTATCTATAAATAAAAAAGTTTTATGGCAAATGCTAAAGAGATAAAAAGAAAAATAGGTTCCATAAAAAATACTGCAAAAATAACTAAAGCAATGGAGTTAATTTCAACTGTAAAGATGAAAAAAGCTCAAGATTTAGCAATCGAAAAAAGAGATTTTGTCTTAGAAATGTTAAAAATATTTTTGAGAGTAGAAGAATATTTATCAGACTTTCCACTTTTCTCAGTTAAAAATTCTTGAAAAAAAACTCTAGCAGTAGTTATTACTTCAAATAAATGATTATGTTGAGGCTATAATATAAATGTAATGAAAAAAGTTAATTCATATATTACTGAAACTAATGAGGATTTAGATTTTATTTCTGTATGAAAAAAAGCTTCAAATTTTATTGTTAGAACTTGAAATAATTTAATTGCAGATTTTAGTGATGATTTTTCAGATACTTTAGAACCTGTTTTTACAAAAGAAATAGCTGAATTTATGAGAGATCATTTTCTTTCATGAAAATATAATAAAGTAGTTGTTTTTTACAATTTTTATGTAAATACAATTAGACAAATTCCAGTTGCAAAAGTGAGTTTACCTATAGATTCAGTTGATATTAAAAACTATTTATTTTCAATACTAGATTGACATATTGATTTAGAAAAAGAAATAAAAGAAATGAAAAATTGATACATATATGATATAGAACCAACAATTGAAACTTATCTTTATGATGTACTTCCAATGATATTGGATATGATGTTCTATGATGTTTTACTAAATGCAAAAGCAAGTGAACATAGTTCTAGAATGATTGCAATGAAAAATGCAAAAGATAGTGCGAATAAAATAGCAAAAGCTTTAACACTGAAATATAATAAAGCAAGACAAGCTGGTATTACTAGTGAAGTTTCTGAAATTACAGCAGGTGTTGAATCTATGAAAGATATATAAAATTTCTTTACATGTACTTTAAAAGTACTATAATAAATTTATTAAATTTTAAATATTTTCTTATGAATAAATTATTTATTGCTTTAAAAATCTTGATTAACATTGTATTGTTTGTTTTTTATTCTTTGGTTTTTGTTATTGCTTGAAATTTTGCTTTTGGTTTAATATTATCTATTTTAAATAGAAATATACCTTGAAGTGAAGATCCAATACATGCAAAAATGGCTGTATTAGTTATATTTTTAACATTATTAATAACATTATTATTTAGAAAAGTATTTTATTTATCTATTTTTCCAAAAATCAATTTTATTGATATAAAAAAAATAAAAAATATTAAATCAGAACCAAAAGATGAAGAGTTAGAGATTTATATAAATAAAGAAATAAAATAATAGTATTTATAGAATGTTTGATCTTATATTATCGTGCTAGATTTTAATTAAAAAAATTTACAATTAATATTTTATATAAAAATGAAAACTTGAAAAATTATTAAAATAGTTTGAGTAGTAATTGATGTTAAGTTTCAATGAGGTTATGTTCCATCAATTTATGAATCATTGGAAGTTAAAGGTTTTTCTTCTAGAGTTGTTCTTGAAGTACAACAACAATTAGGTGACTCAGTTGTAAGAACAATTGCTATGAACCCAGTTGATGGTTTAAAAAGAGGATTAGAAGTAGAAGCTACTGAATTTCCTATTAGAGTTCCTGTTTGAGAAAAAGTTCTTGGAAGAATGTTTAATGTTCTAGGTGATCCAATAGATAATTTAGAAAAACCTGTTACAGAATTTTATGATCCAATTCATAGAAAAGCTCCAGATTTTGCAAATCTTACTACAAAAGCTGAAATTTTCGAAACTGGTATCAAAGTAGTAGACTTAATTGCACCTATGTTAAAATGAGGTAAAGTAGGTTTATTTGGATGAGCATGAGTAGGTAAAACTGTTATCATGCAAGAATTAATCCATAATATCGCAAGTGAACATGGATGATATTCAGTAGTTGCTTGAGTTTGAGAAAGAACAAGAGAATGAAATGATTTATATCATGAAATGAAAGAATCAGGAGTTATTGATAAAACTGCCATGGTTTTTGGACAAATGAACGAAGCACCAGGACCTAGAGCTAGAGTTGCCTTGACAGGTTTAACTATGGCTGAACATTTTAGAGATAGAGAGAAAAAAGATGTATTATTATTTATTGATAATATATTTAGATTTACTCAAGCAGGTTCAGAAATTTCTGCATTATTATGAAGGATTCCTTCTGCAGTAGGTTATCAACCAACTCTTGCTACTGATATGGGTGCTCTTCAAGAAAGAATTACTTCAACTAGAGATGGTTCAATTACTTCTGTTCAAGCAGTTTATGTTCCAGCGGATGATCTAACTGATCCAGCTCCAGCTGCTACATTTGCACATCTAGATTCTACAATTGTATTAAATAGATCTATTGCTGAACTTGGTATTTATCCTGCTGTTGATCCTCTTGATTCAACTTCTACAGTTCTTGATCCAACAATTGTTTGAGAAGATCATTACAATGTTGCTAGAAATGTACAAAAAATCCTTCAAAAATATAAAGAATTACAAGATATTATCGCAATTCTTGGTATGGATGAATTAAGTGCTGAAGATAAGCAAACTGTAAGTAGAGCTAGAAAAATTCAAAAATTTCTTTCTCAACCTTTCTTTGTTGCTGAACAATTTACAGGTACTCCTTGAGTTTATGCTAAAGCAAATGAAACAGTTTTATGATTTAAAAAAATAATTGATTGAGAACTTGATTATGTTCCTGAAAATTATTTCATGTACAAAGCTTGAATACAAGATGTAATTGCTGCATATGAAAAATCTAAAGCAGAAAGTAAATAATTAATCTATTAATTTTAAAAATATGAAATTAAAAATGTTATCATTTTCATGAAAAAGTTTTGTTTCAGATAATGTTATTTCTGTAACTTTGATGACAGCTATTTGAGAAATTACTGTTTTAGATAATCATTCGCCTTTGATAACTAGTGTAAGACCATCAACTTTATATTTTTTATATATTGATGCAAATTGAGTTGAAAAAAGAGATGATTATGCTATTTGAAAATGATTTGTTGAAGTAAGTGATAATGCCATTAAAATTATGGCTGATATGCTTGTTGATATAGAAGATTTAGATGTATGAGTTGCTGAAAGAGCTAGAAATAAAGCTATTGAATTGATGGAAAAATATAGAGATAGTAATGATAAAATGGATATGGAAAAATATATAGAAGCAGAAGATATGCTTTTAAAATCTATAGCTCAGTTGAAACTAAGTGACACATTAAAATAAAAAAAAATAATAAGACTAAAAAGATTTGGTCTTATTATTTTTTTTAATATAATAAAAGAAGATATTTTTAATTGAATAATATTAATATATGGAGAAATTTTTGACTCAAATAATAGAATGAAATAAATTTGAATTAATAATAGATAAAGAAATATTTAATAAAGATATAGTATTAAAATCAGCATATAATTTTTTAGACAGATGATATTTTTTCTTTAAATTAGATATGAGTGAAAATATAATTTTATTATTTACAAAAAGAGAAGAGAATTCTGAGAAAGTTGAAGATATAATTTCTGATTTTAGTGATGAATTGTTATCAGTATATTTGAGAGATAAACTTGAAAAAGATAATAAAATCATAAGAGAAAGAATAGTATGAGCAGCAATTTCGAATAGTATAGATTCAAATAATTTTGTTAAATTTGATACAAAAAATAATCAAGAAACAAATCAAATAGATTTTGATAAAGATATAGATGATATTTTAAGAGAGATAGAAAATGATCCAGATTTAAAAATAGATGAAGAAGAAATAGAAAGGATACTAAAAGAAATAGAAGAAGAATCAAAAAAGGAAGAAGAAAAACCAAGTATAAAGATTGATATGGATGCATTTAAAAAAACAAAAGAACAATATAAAAAATAATATTGTTGAAATATTAAACTAAAACTAAAAATATGAATAAAAGTTTTGAAATAAATAAAAATATTTATCTAATTGAGGTACTTCTTCAAGGTATAGAAGACTTTTCAGAATTATGAAAAATAAGTTATGATAATGAAATATGGCTTAATTGTAAAAAGTGTGTGGCTGAGATGATTAAATTTTCCCATATAAGAGAGATAAAATTAGTTTAATTTTTCTCTCTTTTTTTAATCCTCTATGAAAACTAATTTTAGGTTTAATATGTCAAAATAATCATTCCA
>CAYQAV010000113.1:0-21000 GCA_964415565.1 uncultured Candidatus Peribacteria bacterium | reverse complement strand
ATGGCTATAACCTTGTTTTAAGTCTTTTACTAAGACCTATGTTGATGGTTTTTGGGCTAATTGCTGCACTAACTATTCTTAATGTTTTCGGACAATTTTATAACAGAATATTTGCAGATGTTTTTGCAAGTTCCCAACAAGATAGCAATTTGTGGATTTGGTTAATAGGAATTCTTATGTCAGCATTTATCTATTCTTTTGGAATGTGGATAATTATAAAAAGAACATTTTCAATCATTCATGAAATTCCTGACCATATGCTTGAATGGTTTGGACAATCTTCTCACTCTCTTGGTAAATCAGCACAGGAAGTTGGTGGAACTGGAGCATATTTGGCTGGAGCACAAATTGCAGGAAATATGACCAATGCTGGTATGAATGCACTAAATAAGAGCATGGAAGGCAGCAAAGCACTTTCAATGGATGACAAAAAATCAGCAGTCAACCTTGATAAAGACTTTGGTAGTGGAACTTCTGAAATGTTTAACAAAATGAACGATACATCAAACAATGAAGGTTTATCAAGTCTTGAAACCGTTCAAAAAAAAGGAATGATGAGTGAAGCAATTGGAATGCTAGGAGGAAGTAACTCAGAGCATGGTTCATCATTCATGGAAAGAATGAAACAAAGTGTAGAGAGCAATCCAGGTCAATCATTTAACGAGCATTTGAATGGTGCATTGTCAAAAGGGTTGAATGACCTCTATGGTGAAAACACTCTACAAACAGCAATGAAAGTTGGGTTTGGTGCAGATGTTGATTCAAAGGAAAATACAGGAGGAAAACTACTTAACCCTGAATTCAAAAGAGCCATAAGTATGTATCGAAGTGTCTCTAAAGCATTGCAATCAAGAGGAATGGGACAAGATGAAATCAAGGAGTCAATTTCAAACTTCAATAGCAATGTAGAAAATTCATTTAATAATAACAAAGATTCAGCAAAAGAATACAAACATATATTTTCAAATGAATTGAAATCATTTAGAAAATAAAAATTATTTGAATCACAAATCCCTAATTATTTCTAATTAGGGATTTTTTTTGTCTAGATTTTAATTCATAAATATTATTTGCTAATTATTGACTTTCTATTTAATTATGTTATATATATATCATAACATATAAAATGGGAGTAATACAAAATGAAAACAATACAAAAAGATAGAATATTAGAATTTAGAGATTTCGCATATGAAGACCAAGAAGTTTATATTTCACCAGTCATAATGGAAGGTTATGAAGAAATAATTTCTGAACCAAGCACAGTTGTTAAATCAATATATAAAATAGGTTCAGCAACTAAAGGGGTTCTTATTGGCACAGTATATATATTTGCATACATTGTTAATACTATATTAGGCTTATCAAAATGAACAATTTGGAAAAAGTAAAATATCTACTACCTGGAGAAAAAGCGCCATTAGATACAACAATGAAAACAGTGAATGTAACTTCATCAATATTGCTTTTTGTTTTAATTTTTATTGTTTTAACCTCAATCGTTCTCAAGTTGATATGGTTTGATTTCCCATTTTTACATCTTCCAAAAAATAATCCTGCATTTGTAAATCATATTAAGGGATTTTGGACAATAATTATTGGTCTAATAATTCCATTGTTTCAAGGAAATTATTTTGTGGAATATAGAGGCTATTTAGATAGTTTAACCAAAACATCAGAAATTGAACTAATTGCTTGGAGATGGCTACTTTCAATTGTTATAGGATTAGGTTTTGCAACATGGGGTTTTTTAAAATCACTAATTGCTGTAGGTGGTGATAAACATATCATCGGTAAACAACTGCTAAAGGGGAAGGAAGCAATCTTAGATTTGACTAGAGAATTTGGTTTTTTGAGCAAAGATGGAAGAGGTTCAAGATTAGTTGTTTTAGCAAATAAAGGATATGACCCAAGAATTCATAAATTTGATACTTTAAAAAAAGGAAGTTATATAGAATTGCCAGAAAAATTAAGAAGAAGCCACTTTATGTTTATAGGTGGAACTGGTAGAGGTAAAACACAATTAATTTATTACCGATTAGTAGCACAACTTGACCAACAAATTAAAGATGGTGAAGTTGTTAAATTACTTTGTTTGGATACACCGAAATCGGATTATTCAAAGTATTTTAGGAAACAGCAAGTTTTAAAAATTTCTCCCCATGAAGAAGGTGGCCTTTGTTGGGCAATTGCTTATGACTTAACTGATGGATTGTTAGCAAATGCTTTTTGGAAAGGCAAGATACCTGCAAATGAATCAGACCCTATTTGGGGGAATGCGGCAATATCAGTAGGCACAGGCTGTACCAGGTATCTTCAAGTGATAGCACCAAAAGCCTGGAACTACGGAATGCTTGCCCACCTATTAACCAAGTCAGGTGAAGACCTTGAACCATTGTTATCACTACATTATCCAGAAGCAAAGCAAATTTTAAATAGTTCGGGTGACACTCTATCAAGTGTTTTATTTAACCTTGGAACATATACACAAGACTTAATCTCTTTAGGGAGAATTTATGATGGCTTTGATATAAAAAAATCAGTACATCAATCAACAGCAAAAGCACTTAAGAATGCAATGTATGTTGAATTTGTCTTTGTTGATATGGTTAGAAGTGTGACAACACCAGGATTAGAAACTCAAAATATATCTAAAGCATTGATGTTTAAAGGTGCATGTTTATATCTAACTAAAACTTGTCCTGAGTGGACTTGGAAGGATTTATCAGCATTTGTCCAACTACCACGCAAACTTCAATCAATTTTTATAACACCATACTTAGATGAAGAAGAAGCAAAAATAATTAACAATATCATATTTTATGAACATTGGATGGAGTTAGCAAAGAACATTATTTACTATGCTGATGAATGGGACAAACTTGAGGCACAACCAAAATTATCAATAAGAGATTGGATATTGAATGAGAATCCAAGTCGAAAAATTTTAATCTTAAAGCCTAGCGAGACATATCCAACTCTTACTGAAGGTTTAATTAAAGGTATTCTCTATTATGCGAATTCAATTATTCTTGGTGACTTAAAGGATGATAGAAAAAGAAGATTTCATATACTAATTGATGAATTGCAATCTTATGGAAACATTCAACCATTCATTGGACCTGCGCTATCACTTTATCGTAGTCGTGGAATAACTTTAATATTAGCCTTTCAAGATTTAAGTCAGTTAGTTTCTATTTATAAACAAGAATTCGTTGATTTTATGAACAGCAACATTGGAAATATAATTATTCTTGGTGTTAACGATGGTTTTACAGCAAATAAATTAACTGAATTACTTGGTGATAAGAAAATTCAAAGATTACATAGACATAAGAGTTCTGATTCTGGAGTCAATGAAGACTTTCAGGAGCATGAAGAAAAAGTGATTTATCAAAATGAATGGAATTTGCTTGGTGCAAATGACGCAACAATGAATATTAAATACTTATATTTGATTGGTGGCTTGAATTCAGCATACATTCTAAACGCTCCAATACTACCTTATAAAACAAGAAACGAACCTAAGAAAGCAAGTTGGATAAATGCCACTAATATACAACCTAGATTACCAGATATAAATGAATTATGGGGAATAAACCCTTCTATAAAGCAATATAAACCACCTAGCATAGACGAAATGGAAAAAGAAAATAAAGAAAGAAAAGTTAGATTGCAGAAGTCGGAAGTTACAAAAGAGCCTTTTGGAATACTTCAACAATTTACAGATATAGAAAAAGGAGAATAAATATATTTGACATTTTATAATTATCTGTTATATTTATATTATAACAATAATTGCAAGGAATATATTATGGTAAATACAATTAAAGATAGAGCATTGAATATTTACGGCAAGATGAGTAAAACACAGAAGATTAAATTTTGGTCAGTATTTGCTTTAAAAATGTCATTCAAAATAGCCCTAGTTGGAGTATATTTTATTTATCAAAACTAGGTTAATATTTATTATTATTTTTCAAGCCAGTCATATAAACTGGCTTTTTATATTTGACATTATATTATATTCTGTTATATTAAAAGCAAACAATAAGAGGTTTGGAATGGAATATTTTATAATAATAACAATCGTTTTTTCAGCATTATATTGTGGACATAGATATCTTTATAAAATAACCTATTCAGACCCAAAGATTGATATTGAAATGATTCCGTGGGAAGCACAAGGCTTCAATGTTCGTTCAAGAGTTCGTGATGACCAGTGGAGAAAAATATGCACAGTGATACATAAACAGAATAGCAAAAGAGGACAGTATCGTTGTCAGCAATGTGGAATCAATGGAATAATGCAAGGGTTTAGACATCCAGTTGAATGTCATGAGATATGGAACTTTGATGAAGTAAATCATATTCAACAATTAGTGGGGATGACTTCTATCTGCCCTCTTTGCCACAAAGCAAAGCACTTTGGTTTAGCAGAACGTAGTGGCTTTGGTGACAAGGTTAGACAACATATGAAGAAAGAAAATGAGTGGAACGATAAGGAACTAAATCATTATATTTCCACATCAAAAGATATAGTTAGAAATAAAAGTGGCAAGGCATATACTTTAGATTTAAGATATTTGAATAAACCAGAATTCTATTTTCTAAACACTATATTTACTTCCGATGAAAGAATAAATTGCAATGCAGAAATAAAATATTAAATAATTTGGAGGACGATATGGAAAGTAACATTATAAAAATAAAAACACTTAAGCCAAGAAATGCTTTGGTAGAGTTGGCACACAACCGTAAGGCTGGATTTCACCTTCAAACAGAAAAGGCTAAAAGAACACAGATTAAAGCCTCATTGAAGAAAGATTGGTTAAACCAGGTAGACCATACCTAAAAACGACCTCTCAGAAGACTCTATACAGAGACTTCTGTTCAAGTCCATAGTAGAACAACAAAAACAATTTAAACCTCACTATGAGGCTTAAAAAGGTTCATATCTTAATAACTTTTGATTTGATAATTTGATTTGGAAGTTCAGCATTTAATTTCAAATACTCTACTTCACAAATAACATCTTTTGTTTCAAAAAATCTTCCAACTGCTCTTTTAAGGATTTTATCTAATTTATAAATTATATCTTGATGACTAGCAGACGATTGAATAATTAATTCACCAAATGAATAAAGTTTTCTTAGTTTTACAAATCTATTTAACTCAAAATCAACAATTTTTGTATCATGTTTCCACACCATAGTTAATTTCTAGCAAGACTTTTTTAATGTAAATTAGAATTTTTAAATAAATCTTGATTATTATTTATATTTTACTATACTATATATTATATATAGGGACTTACTATGAATAACAATAATGAAATATTTAATAAAATACAAGACTCACTAAGCGAGTGGAAAGAACCAAACTTAAATAAATTAAGTGATGTATCAGAAAATATGTTAAAGGAGACTTCTCAAATACATCAAGATTTATATGAAAATTATTTCAATGAACCAAAGCAAGTTCACATTGCTAACATTTCACAAGTTCATAAAATATTTGAAGAAAATAGAATGAAAGATTGGAGCGAAGGCCCAAGAAATTTTTATGAACATGCAATGAAAAGTGATATAAAAATACAAATAGGTAAAACAGTTTCAATTAGTAATGAAGTTGATATAAACTTATTAAATAATGGTGGTGATTACAGAAGAGAATTAAATAAATTAGATACAAATGATAGATTGGTTTCAGGAAAATTACAAGACTTAAATTCATCTTTACTTTTAGAAATGAAATCAACTCACGAAAAGGAAAAGCAAAGTTATTTTGGTGAAGATAGAGATTTAATGTTATTTCAACATAAATACGAATCTGATTATTTTAAATATAATGTATCACTAGAAGAAAGAACTTTAAGACCAAATGAGATTGAAATAATTTCCGATAGTTTAGTTTCTAAGGCAAATATATACAATAATTTAAACCCTAATCTTAAACAGCAAGCAGAAAATTTAAAAATCATAGAGTCTGATTTAGACAATAAAGCAACTTATTCTTGGAAAGAAGGAACAAGAAACTTTTTCAATAATGATATAAGTAAGGAAATAAGACAAACAGAAGGCACTTCTAATAAACTATATAAATTAAGAGACAATGTTGCTATTTCTAGAAATAATATGGAAAAGAAACATATATTTAATTTACAAAATTGCAAACCAGAACATAAAACTGAATTATTAAAACAAGTTGACCTTGAAAAGAAGTTTTTTAATTACAAGGTTGAGAAAGCCCGTATGGGAATAGCAAACACAGTAGCAAACCACGATAGCCTACAGGCTGCAAAAAACGAATTGATGACTTCATACGAATCATATATAGCACTTAAAGAACAAAGACTAAATAAACAAACACCTAGCCCTATTTGTGAAGAAGTTAAACCAATCATAAGTAAAAAATCAGAAGACCTTGCTAAAGAACTATCAAATAGACTAATAAACAAAGAAAATGTAATAAACAGAATTCAAAGCATGAGAAATTAAAAGTTTATATTATCTTATTTAACATTTATATCAATAAATAGTTGATTATATTTTAATTTCTATTATAATATATAATATTATAAGGATATTAACTATGTCAAATATAGATTTAAATTTTAAAAAAATAGAACAAGAAATGTCAGTAAATAAAATTACTGAAGATAAAAAGAATTTTCAAAGTTGGACAAACGGCCCAAGGAATTTTGCTGAACATACAAATAATATTGAGGCTAGAAGTTTATATAGTGATACTCAACATACATACAAGCAAAAAGAATTTTCTAATATTGGAGAATTAAAAACTGAAGCAACTAAACTTGGAACAAAAGATTTTTTAGTTGACTCACACATAAGCACAGCAAACGATATTGGTTACAGAGAAATGATTAAGGTTCATAAGAATGAAATGGCTAATGTATCAAATGAGGACAAACCAAAATTAGAAAAGCAACATGCCTTTGAAAATTCTTATTGCCAATACAACATGGATAAGAGTCAAAATCTTGTAAGCCCACAACAAGAGCAATCCATGAAGGCTGATGTTGTCAAGTCATACAACGACTACAACCCAACCAACACGGTAAAGCAAGAGAACACCATTGCACCAAAGGTAGAGCAAGCACAAGTAAAACAAGAATCAGTTTCACCTAAGAACGAGGCTTATGCTCAACAATGTCAAAAACGAATGGCAATGGCCAACATTCAATCTTTAAGACAGAAAAATGGAATATCTTTATCAATCAGTCAGTAAGCACAATTGCACAAATGAAAGAAGCCCTCAAACGAGGGCTTTTCTTATATCACGAATTTAAAATATTCTATGAACCACATTTATAATGCTTTCACTGAATAAAGAGCCACAAACCACAAAGAAGAGTGCATAAATTGATTTTCTTACAATATTTTTCAAGCCACTATCGTTTGCATTGTCAACAAGTTTACTTAAATGATTATTAGCAATATCTGGAAATATATTTGTAAATGTTTCAACAATACTGTTTTTAACCTTCATTCTTTCACTTTCAATAACATCAGAATATCCTTTATTTGATTTAGTTATTAAAGCAAGATATTTTGTGGAACTTTCATCAAGTTTTAAAGATATTTCATTTTCAATTTTAACAAGTTCATCTATCTTTAGTTGAATTCTTTTTTCAATTTTAGTAGCAGAATCATTAAGAACTTTATCAAACTTCTTTCCAGACACTTTTACTTGTTCTTCAAGATTCTCACTCAATTCATTGAATGCACCTGGTATGTCTTCATACATTGTTTTTATATAACCGTAGACATGAAGCATAGACCACAAATGGTCATCTTCTCTCAATCCAGCGTTATAGATAATTTTATAAAATTCAGCCCTTTTCTCTGCTGGCATTTTTTCAATAAAACTTTCAACTTCTGATTTAGAGGTTTCAGTACCCGTTTTTTTCTCTAAATCAACAGATAATACCTTTTCTTCTTTACATTCATCAATAATACTATTCCCATTCATATCAATCGACTTATCTTCCTCAAATATGGAAAACTTCTTATTATTATTGTTCATTTTTATTCCTTAATGTATTGACTATATATTATTTTATGATATATTACATTAAAGTCAATACTAAAGGGGAAATAAAGATGATTTTAAATAATTTATTCAACACCTTAATGAGCAATGGTATAAAGTCAACACTCATTAACGATAAAATATATATTGGTGAATCTGCCATTTATGACAGATTTATTGAAGCAGACAATGATGGTTACTTTACCTTGAAGGTATTTTTAACAAATAAACAATACCAAAGTTTTTATTCAAGAAAAGAATATATTGACTGTTTTCAAGAACGCTATTCTCTAATTAGAGAAATAAACGACAAAAACATTGGAATTCAATTTAACGGAGATGGAGATTCATATGAATAAATTAAGCATACGTTCAAAGATTTTAGTAAAACTTGGAAAAGCAATATACGGAACACCTTATTCATGGGGACTTGATTGTTCAGCAGAGGAATTTTATGCAATGCCATCAGAACGTTCAATCGTTCAAACAGTGTATTTGAATCCTAAATCAGTTGGAACACAGGTATCAATGAAAAGAAACTTAAAAATAGATATTATGAGAAGAGCAGTCTTCAAAAATATGTGTATTGCTTCAAGCAGTTTGGCACTTGCAGTATTCATTTCTACAAATGGAACTTCACTATTATACAATCAAGGAAAGATGGTTTACAAAAACACATCTTCTTATATATCTGGAATATACAAAAGGATGAATATGACTGATGACGAAAGATTAGTTTTAGATGAAAGCGAATTACAAGCAAAAATTAATAAATTAACAAGTCAGTGGGAAAATGAAAAAATAACTGAATCACAATTTATTGAAGAAGTAACTCCATTAAATGATAAATATAAAGTTGTTAAAGCAGAACTTGACTCAAAAAATAAAATTAAGGTTGAGGCTGAGAAAGCAATCCAAGACAAGGTTTTAGCAGAGGAAAAAATCAAGGAAGAGGCAAGATTGAAAGCAGAACAAGTTGCAAAGGCAGCAAGTGATGAACAAGCAAGATTACTTGCAGAGCAAAAAGCAAGCCAGGCAGCAGTAGAGCCAACACCAGTTGCAGTTCAACCAGTGGCCATTGAAGCACCAAAGCAAGTAGATGTAGAGCCTGTTTCAAAACCCATTGTTGTCGCACCTAAACTAGTTGTAAATGTTGTTCCACAAAAGCCTAGAGTTTCTGAAGCAGAAAAAGCAAGCAAAAAAGAAGCACTCATGTCTCAATTTCAAAACGGTCAAATAACTCGTGAAGAAATGCTTGATGGTATGAGAAAAGTTAATAGTCAATAAAAATAAGGAAATATATATTATGACAACATTAAATCTAAACAAAAAATCTGACGATTCAAAAAAATTGTTAAATAATTTGAAAAATAAAATTAGCGATAAAGGAAATATCGTAAAAGAAAAGTTAGAACAAAAGGGAATTAAATTTCAAGTTCTTTCACGTTTCTTCAATATGAAGAAAGCAATGGAAGAAGCAGATGAATTTATTGCTGATGTTTCAGGAAGACATGATATTCCTCACGATCCAAGAATTCCCCAAGACTTAAGAGATAAAAATGGTTCTTGGATGTTAACTAAAAACGGTTATCCAGTTTCAGGACAAGTTTTTAGAGAAGATGTTACCGTTGGTTCAAGAAGTCCAATTCTTCCAATTCTTTTAGTTGGTTGGGTTGTATTGCTTCCATTCATGAGTATGTTAGGTTCAGTTGGTAAACTATTATCAGTTTTTTACATTATTTGTTTATATATGTATTTTGGGTTTTGGGCAACTGCTTTGATGGTTGGATTGATAGTTACACCAACATTTTTACTTGGATATTTGGGACCAATTGCAAATTTATTTAAACAAGTTTCACCAATTTCATTGACTACATTACTTGGTTTACTTCCTGCAATACTTCCAATGATTTATTGGTATAAAACCAATAAGAGTAGAGCAAATGAATTAATGGTTCAAGGTAGTGCCTTTAAAGGATTTGCAATGAATTCTATTAAAACAGGTTTCAATAAAGCACGTTGGAGCCAGGCTAAAAATGCAATAAAAGATAAATCAGCATTTGTGAGTATTGGAAAGTCAACAGGTTCATTTTCATCAACTGGTGATTCATTTGCACCTGACGCTGGACTTGACTTTGGTTTAACAACTGATGACTTATCAAAGCATATGCTGATTCTTGGTTCAACTGGAACTGGTAAAACATCTGCTGGATTAAGACCTTTCATTAAAGGTATTGTAGACGAAGAAAAGAATTCATAAATTAATATATATGGGAAAAACTATTGCTTTTCTCATATATTATATTATAATATATAAATAATAGGAGTATAAAATGTCAGAATTAAATTTAAAAAAGAATAAAGTATTAAATGGTATGTTGGTGCTAGATGGAAAAGCACAACTAGCAATGGATTGTACAGAATATTTAGATGCAGTTATTCACCCTTCAATAGTAAAAAACTTGAATGTTCTTGAAGGTATAAAACCAGAAATTTTTGCACGTGTTCTTCAATTGGTTAATGTAAAAGGCAAAGAGTCTGGAAATTCTGGATATTTCAATGGACAAGCAAGAAATTTAATTTTCTATGCTTCAGTATTCCATGAAGGTCTAATTGATCAAGGCAAGATGAAGAAAAACTTGTCTAGTCGTTTAAAACTTATTGCAATGATGTGTGAAAAACCTGGTGCAAACGGACACCCAATCATTGATTTAATCAAATCTCACCCTGATTTCCCGATTGAAGGAACACTTATTAATGACGCTGTAAAGAAATTTATGGGTTTACAAGAGTTAGGTGATGAGACAAAGATGAGTGTTTTTTCAACAGCAGAGTCTTGGATTATTCCTTTAATACAATCCGAAGCATTAAGACCTTGGGCTGAATGTGAGACTTCTGACATTCAATTTGATAAAATTCTTGAAGGTAAAAAATACGGGTTCAGTCTTCCAGAGTCAGAATTCGGTGTTGCTGGTATAGCAATCACTACATTGATGAAGTCTCGACTTTATCAACTTATGCAAATGAGAGGTGATAAGCGACCTAATGAGGATAACAGCAAGAGAGCAACCGTGTTCTTAATTATTGATGAAGTTCAAAGAATAGCAGACGATTCAGACTTGGCTATCCTTCCAGTTGCACGTTCATTGGACTTGGTGTGTATATTTGCAACTCAAAACGTAGACTCATTCTATGAAAAATTTGGCAAAGAAGGTGGAAATGTAATTCTTGACTCATTCATTTCATTCATGTGTTTTAAGTCTTCTCATGAAACAATGGAATGGGTAAAAAGTAGAATTGGCAAAGCAAGATTATGGATACCTAGTATGAAAACCAGTAATATTGATTTGGCTATGACGGCACAAATGGATATGTCAAACCCAATATTTGACCCACAGAACACACATAAATTTTGGATGAAGAGAGCAGGTTTTAGTGTTCTAAATGTTTTATTCAAAAGAAAAAATGTGATAGAAAATAATCAAAACACAAACTATCTAAATGTTGCACAAATGATTCCTGGCGAAGAAGCACAGTTTATTGTTCAAGCCAAAGACATTCAAGCATTAAACGAACAATTTATGGCAATCGCGTCCTTTGAACGAGGTGGTGTACCACGTAGAGATATGGTAAGAACTGCACCACTAGGTAACAACTTTAAAGAATTTGATGTAAGCCATAATTTATCAGAAATGACAACAGCAGAAGTTGAGAAGATAAATAAGTTATCCGAGAAAGAATTAATTGCCAATTTTCTTGATTAATTACAACTTCACTTAAAAATAAGCCCTTCGGGGCTTTTTTTATTGCCAATTAGAATTTTATTCTATATTAATTTACATTTGATATTGATAACTTATTTTTAATTTGGTATATTATATAATATAATATATAAGGAAATTAAAATGGAAACAAATAATTCACAGCATTTAATCAATGAGGCAATTTTTCACAATAGACAATATATGGAGCATTTGAATTTATTACTAAATTCCAGTTATAGACTTAAATCAAATGGAAATACTTTTTCTATAAAACATGGTGTGGATACACTTATGTCTATCAAATCAAACAATGGTACAAGATTATTAAATCATGAAGTTATAAAATTTGGTATTTTAAATCAATTAGATATATTGCATACACTGCCATTTCAAAGAAATGATGAATTAAAAGGAAAAATTAAATTACTAAATTCATTCAAGGATAAATTTGAGCAGTATGTATATGCAAAACAATCCACTTGTAAAATTCTAAAAAAACAAGAATTACTTCATAAATCATTTACTATTTAAAAATTCTAATTTCCATAAACACCATATCCATGGGCCTATATTATATATATTTTTGACATTGCCTAAAAAATGCGCTAATAATATATTATATTGTTCTTAAAGGGGTTTATTATGGAAAACAATAAAGAAAAGCAGGAGCGTATTTATACTGGTGATAAAGATGGAGTTAATGTCTTTGCTGATGTTGAAAAAAATAGATATATAATTGAGTTACCAAATTCCTATGATGTATATTGGGGTTTAACTGGAAAAGTTCGTGATGAACAATTTGCTTTCAGATTAGATTCAAATGATAAAAGCATTGTTGCATTTGAGGTTCCACTTGACAATTTATCTTCACAAGACAGAGTTAAAACATTCAATATAAAGGTCAATGAAGCAAGAAAAATAAATAGAGAAATCTCAACTGAAAAGAAAGATTTTGAAGATATTTTATCTTTTGACCAAATGAAAGAAGGAAAGCCAGTTGCCTTCATTTATAAAAATCCAGCAAAAGGGTTTTGTGTCAGTGAAGTGTTAAAAACAGGAAAGTATTTTGTTGCCTTAACTGGTGGTGAGAGCGATGACAAGGTGTTTGTAAGAATCATACACACCAACAGACTTTTGAACGGTAAAGAGGAATACTCAAACCGTGAAGAATCAATTCAATCTAAATTTCCAGTTGGAGATGTTAAATATATCCGTTTTGATGAGCATGGCAAAATCACAGTAAGAGATTATCAAGCAAAGGCTAAATTTGAACAAATAGCAGTAGTTGACAATGTTGAGTCAATTGATAGCAAAAACACAGTAAAAGAGACTGATGTGATTGAACCAGTAGTCGTTGAAACAGAAGAAGTTCAGGAAGTTTCAAATGTTTCTGAAGCAAATGCTGAAAGCATTGCAAAAGAACTATCAACCAAATTGGCAAAGCCAACCAAAAAGACAACTAAGTCTAGAGCAATCAAGAAATAATAAAATTTCTAACAATTAAGCCAACATTTTTATGTTGGCTTTTTTATTACATAACTTCTACTTGAACTTGTTTACCTTTTTCAGATGTAACGATTACATCTTGACCTGCCTTGTATTTCTTAAATGGAACATCTAAGTCAATTCTTTTTTCCTTGTTAGACACAATGCCTAATTTGGCATAAGACAACTTCTTTTTGTCCACAATCTTTGTGTAGCGAGTAACTTGCACAATCTTACCCATGACAACGATAGGCTTGCCATTGTCTACAACCAAATCTAAGGGTTTGTCATTCTCAGTTGATATGCCTGGACTTACTTCTTTTTTAATTGGTGTATTGACTTCCTTGACTACCTTCACTTCTTCTTTTTTATTAGTGGTTGAAAAAGCAGAAAAATCAGGCATTTTCAAATTATTTAAGTCTACAGTGGTGCAACCAGTAATAGATAAAGCCAATAAACTTGTAGCAATTATTTTAAACATTATATTTTCCTTTGAGATTTGTTATAACACCAATATAACACAAATAAATAATAAATCAAGCATTTATGCTAAACTTATATTTTTATGTTGATTTATTGTTATGAATATAGTAAAATATATAATATATAAATATAAAGGGGACTCATGAACCAAGCAGACAAACAACAATACGATGAAATTGAAAAAACAATTAAAAACAAGAGTCCAAATTTATCTTTTGCCAAATATGAGCATTTAGAAAATGAAGCAATTAACAATGTTAAATGTTCAATGTTTAGAACACTTCCAATAGAAGAACAACATCTTGTCAGTGTTAATTTTGTGAACGAATTGCTTTTAAAACACGATGGCAATTACTATACAAAAGAAGAAGCAATAAATGAAATTAAAGAAGTGTTGAGAGATAGGCACGACATGAACGAACTTGTGGAATTTAATTATATTAAAGTAGATACAGAAAAACTTGTTGACTGGCATATTGAATGTGGTGCATTACCACTTGTTGAGAACGATGATGAAGAAGCCGAAGAAAAATTTCTTTATGACAACGAACCAAAAACTTTTGAAGAGATTGTAGATATTTACTCAGATTTAGAAATGTCTGAAATTATGGAAATTGGTGAGGTTGATGTGTATGACGATTATATTGAATTTAGGGAAAACATAATATTTGATGAAATGAGATATTCATCAGCAGATTGCACATATTATATGGAAATTAGTGAAAACGAATTCATTCAGGCAAATGAAATTTTTTTAAGAGATATGCCAGAGACAAATCAAGCACTATTTTTAAAAACAGCCTATGAAGCCATTCCTGAACGAATGAAAGACCAATCCTTTTTAGATAAACTTTTTATTGAGAGTCAAGAATCTATTGAATTGATTGCCGAAAAAGAACCAAAATATAAATCATTAGCAGACACATTAGAAAACATACATAACTTTAATGAAAGAGAATTAACACTTAAATCTTTTCGTCTACATGAGCAACTACAAAATGAACTAAGTAACAAGGTAGAACAGAAACAGATAAAACAATTAAAAATTTAATAAAAAAAGGATTGATATGTCACTAAGACTAAAGGATGATGATTTATTGGCGATAACAATCAAACATATAAGCACAACTGGAACAGCAAGATACTTTGATATTCATCTATATAACAAAGAACACAATTTCTTTGAGCGAATCAATCAGGAAGTTTCTAACTTAACAGGCTACAGAATATCTAATTCATTCAACAGCAAAACTTACAATTCTTTAATTGTTAATGGTGTTGGTCAAGATATGAGCAAAGTATTGATGGAAAGATTGTTTACAAAGCACAATGAAGCACATGGAATTCATTCGGACATAGACTACTACAATAAAGACAAAATATTTTTAAATATTGCAAGAAGAGATGGTGCTAATTTCATAAAATATTATGACAAAATTAGAGACTCAAACTACAACCCTATTTATGAAGAATTAAAAGAAGTTCTTCCAAGTGGATTATCTAAGGATATTTTTAATTTCAAACACATACAAACTTTGGCAGAACAACTAAAAATAAAACATTGCCACAAGATTGACCTGGTGCAAACCAAACGAATGAATATTTAAAAATTCTATTTTACCCTACTCTATCAAGCCAACTCTAATCATTTGTCTTTTTAAATTATTTCTAAATGGTATTGATTTATATTTAATTTAGTATATATTATATTAATAGCATAACAATATAAATATGGATAAACATATAAAGGAGGCAATCTATATGCAAGCAGTACAAAATTTAAAAAGTCTAATTAATGAAGTTAATTATTTTGTCAACACATTTAAGCATTTAAAGAAGCCCCTATACATTGGTGAACATAGTTCAATTCCTGACACTAATAACTACAAAAACAATTATGTTTTCTTTCTAATAGCAAAACATGGTGATTCATTTCAATGGTATTTGAATCTTCAGTTATTCAATACAGTTTTAGATAAATTAATTTTTGACAACAACTACACTATTTCTTCAAATTTAAAATTACTTATTATGGAGAAATTCAAGATTGAAAGTATGCTTGTTTTTGAAACCTACACCTTAGACTATAAAATTGAAGTGACAGATGAATGGTTGAATGAACATTTTGGCTTAGAGCCAAGTCCATTGAAAACCAAAAATAAACCTTCTACCATAAATTCCAAGCACGATGTTAAATTTAGAGAATTTCTTGAAGTCTTAGTTAACTAAAAACACAAGCCACTTTTTGAAGTGGCTTTTAAATGTGTGTCATTTATGGTTTATATAGTCATTGCTTGCTTGTTTGCAACCCTTTGACTTCCTAACAACTTTTCAGTCAACTCTTTTGCAAGGTCAACCCTTTGGGTTTGTTCAACTTGATAGGTGTTGAAGTGTCCAATTTGATATTCAGTTGCCTTTGAAGCCTGGTTAGAGGCTTTACTAATCAATGTCTTGTCATTCTCTAATGCACCAATCCAAGACTTCAAATATGCCACATGATTTTCATGGGAACTTGGATTGTGAGGAATACCCAACTCTATTGACATAAATGAAGATGTTAATTCAGCAATCAATTCTTCTTTTGCATAGTCTGGAGTTCCAAAACCATTGCCCATTTTTCTACCCAATGCTGGGCCAGTTGAATGACCAAATTCATGTAGCAATGTATCACTATAAGTACTTGCTGACTTGAAGTATTCAGGGCTAGGCATATGCACCATGTGCTTTGAAGAACTATAAAAAGCGGCACTTCTTGAAGAATGCTCAACTTTCAAATCAGTTTTTTCTTGTAGTGCCTTAGACAAAATTTCAATTGTCTCAAATGGTTTTATTTCTTGTGTTTTCTTGATGTATGGTTCTATCCCTTCAACACAAGAAGCATTAAATACAGCATAGTATTTGTAGCCAATCTTCTTGCTACCATCATCATTCAAAACAGCAACAGGCATATCGTTAGAGTCTTTCTTAACAGTTCCATCGGCATTCTTCTCATAACTTGGAACAACTTTCATTATGAATTCGGCCTTAGAGCCTTTTATCAATTTCAATGGTTCTTCTAAACCTTTAGACATTTCTTTCATTTGATTGAATGTAAGCCAACGAGGGTCAGGGTATTCAGCCGACATTAGACTCATTATGTTTGAGCCTTTGTATTTTTCACCACTCAAAGCATTTCTTGGAAGTTCACTACAACTAAAAAAAGGCTTTTCCCATTTCAAACCTTTATCAAGGCAATCTTCTGCTTCTTTTAATCGTGCAATAAATTTGTCAGTCAATTCTTGCTGATAGTCTCTTTCCTCTTTCTTTTCCCATGTTTTTTTATAAGCCATAATTGCACCTCTATATATTTATTATAATAGTAGCATATCAATTAAATAAATCAAGTTATGTATTGACACTTCTTAATATATTAAGTATATTACAATTCAATATACATTATTTATAATTGGAAGACTATCAAATGAAAAACAAAAGGAAAGAATTCGTAAAAATATTAAAATTCAATGGAACTGAAGGAATTGAGTTTGCAAATAAATTATCCAAAATAGCGAATTTATTTAATACAAGCAATCGTAGAACATTGCAATTTTGTTTGGCAGATGTTCACAACATTAAATCAAACCCAAAGCCACCAAGATTTTTTAATTCAACAAAAGTTCCTTCAGTTATATTTTTGCCATTTTCAACAAATGGGCTTACTTCTTGTAGTGAATTTTTATCTAAGAACAATCTTACGTTTAAGTTAATTGCCTTTGAAGCAATTGATAAGATTTTGAATGATATTTCAACTAACAGAAAATTAGTTGAGAGCATTCATTATCAAATTTATATAGACACCATATACAACGATGAAGATTGATTTCAATGTAATTTGACCAAAAAAAAGCCCCAATTCGGAGCCTTAAACTTTCTTCACTATTTTTCTTATTTTATTTTCTTGACTTAAACCAAGATGAAGAAATTGAGTAAAGATTGTATCTCTACCATCACGGACATAAGATGAAAATTCTGATTTTGTGTCATCAATCTTTTCTGAACACGATTTTCCATCATCTACAAATTCAATACTTTGAATTTTTTCATACAATTCATTGAAGACTGTATAAGTCTCTGCTTGCATTATATTCATTGAAAGTTCATGTTGAAATTGCATTTCCAACCTTGAAACTGAACCCCTTGGACGACCCTTCTTTTTAATTATTAAAGAGGGAACTGATGGTTCACTTGACACTTCATTTTTGTGAGGTTCCAATTTTTTATCTAAATGACTAGCCATTTCAAGAATTGATACTTGAATTTTGTTACTAATCTTATCTTTGATTAAAGTAAACGGCAACCTTTTTTCACTACAAAGATTGTAAATGTGACCTTTTGAAATATTCAAAATTTGACAAATATCCTCTATGGTTAAGAGAATTTTGCCTGGAAACATTTCACGAAGAATAGGCAGATGTTGACTCAAATTTATCTTTTTATGGTGCGAGAGACAGGACTCGAACCTGCACAATATTTCTATCGCTAGGACCTAAACCTAGTGCGTCTACCAATTTCGCCACTCTCGCAAATACACATTTAGAATGATTTTTAGACCATTCTGACCACTAAATTTTAGTCGCTTTTTGCTATCAAAACTTTGCCTTTACCATGACACACTGGAACCTTTGAAATTGTGTGTCAAGCACAATAGTAACAAATTCTGGTGCATTTTCTTCCCGACTTTTGCCCGACCTTCCCGAATTCTACCCGAACAAATGGGGTTAAAAGAGATGAGATTCAATGAAGTCTGATGAGGATTAATGAGGATTTCTGAAGTCTCTAAGTTATTGATTTTAAAGGGCTTTTCAAGTTTCCCCTTATAAATCAACTACTTACTACCTACTCATTAAATGGTGATACACTGGAACCTAAATCCAAATGAACAAAAAAGAACATTAATTCTAAGTTGTTGATTTCATTAGGCTTTTCGATTTCCCTTCGCACCGAAAAAACTATTTCCCGACCTTTTCCCCGACCTTTTGTTAGAATGAGTCAAGGAAGTAGTGATGTGAATGGAGAGCCAAAAGAGCCATTTTTTGGTTTAAAAAACGACCTTCCCGACTTTTCCCGACCACCAGCCGAAGAAGTCAACCCAAAATTCTAACAGAGAGAATGTACGTATGGCCAGTATCCAGAACCGTTCAAGATGGCTTGTTCTCGTTGATAAACAAGAGAAAACATTCCGATTGAAGTCCGAGGCACAAGCCTACTTTGACAGCATAAAAGACCCCAAGAAGAAGCCACCAAAGCAGTTGGAAGATTCCTTTGAGGCACAGATAAAATTACGTGATAAAGATGGAAATCTTGTTAAGGAAACGAAAACTTGCTCAACACGGTTAGAGGCTGAAAATTGGGGCAAAGATGAGGAAGAACGAATTCTTGCTTACAAGAAGGAGCATGGAAAGTTTGACCTCACCTTTGAGAAGATGACTTTTGAAGAAGCCCTCATACAGACCTTGGAAGAGCACTACAAGGGCAAGGCTTCTTACAAAGAGAACAAGTACAGAATTCCCTACATTGTTGAAAGAATAGGAAAATACACACTTCTTAAAGAAGTCAATCAACAAATGCTTCTTAAATTCCGTAGGACATTGGAAGCAGACAATTATTCTGCTTCAAGCATAAGGAATTTTTTTGTTGTAATTTCTTCAACTTTAAAGCAAGCACAAATGGAGTGGCTATTTCCAATTGAGAATCATGTCAAAAAAATTAAGTTAGAAAAACCTGACAATGCTATTGAAAGAAATTGGGAAGGTAAAGATGAAAAGGATATCCTTTTTGCCTCAATAAAAAAGATTTCCCCTTGGTTGTTACCAATTGTTGAAATGAGCCTGGAAATGACTTTCAGACTTGGTGAACTTGTCAAACCAACTTGCAAAACACCTGATGACCAATATTTTGGTTTGAAATGGGAAGGTGTTAACTTTGAAAATGGCACTGTTAAAATTCAAAGAGAAAAAAATGATTGGCAGAAGAGCAACACAGAAATGAAGGGACGAATTGTTCCCATGACAAAAAGAATGAGGGAAATTCTTATAAAGGAGCATGGTGATTTGTCAATAAAAAGGAAAGGAGCCGTTTTTAAGGCTTCAACAAATAGTGTTGGACAAGCCATTAAAAATTGTTGTGACAAAGCAGAACCACCCATCAAACGATTTACATTCCACAGTTTGAGAAAAATATCCGTTTACGCCCTAAGTAAAAAAGTTAAAAATCCAGTTTTGTTGGGAAAACTTTCAGGACATAAAGATGTTGCAACTTTGTCTAGAAGATATTTTTCTGTTCAAATTGAAGACTTGAAAGCATTGGTGAACATTGATGATGAAACGGACATTCTTAAAAAAGGGCTAATCATTCTAAAGAACGAACTTGGTGAATTTGGAGTTAAAGAGTTCTTAGATAGAGTTAATATTGAAGTAAGGCAAGAAGTTGAGAAAGAACTAAAACTTTCTGCACCATAGATAGACGATTAGAATTTATAAAAGAAAATGAATAAGCAAGAAGCAACCAACCTTATTAAAACGTCTGACGAAATCAACCCATTACAATTCATGGAGTTTTGGGGTGATAAAGAATTTGCAGTTGCAGCAGTATCAAAAAACAATGAATACTATCAATATATTTCTGATGACTTGAAAGAAGATTTAGAAGTATTTATTGAAGCAATAAAGAATGGCAACTTAGATAAATCTAAAATAATTTCTCAATCTTCTTCTTATATTAAGAACAATTTTTATAAAGAAGACAATCCAATTAAAAGAGCAGAATTTCTAATTAAGAAAAGTACAGTTGATTCAATGAGGAAAAGATACAATCTCACAACTACTTTTGATATTTATGAAGTAAACATTCTTGATTTAAAAAAATTACATAAATTAAACATCAAAGAAATTCATTACGATAATTCTCATTACATTGAGAAGAAAAAATATGCTTTGGGTGAAGTTCCTATGATATGGTTAGGGTTATGGCAAGAATTTGAAAACATAATTACTCGCACTGAACCACACAGCGCTAGATTTATTGAAGGAATTAGGGAAATTAAACCAGGTGTATTCTTTTTAACAACAAAACATTAAATTTCATTTAATACTATGTCAAAACAAACCATACCCAATGATAACACTAAATCAATCTTAAAAGCACTTCAAAAAACAGCAAATAAAGATGAACGAGA
>CAYQAV010000112.1:0-2911 GCA_964415565.1 uncultured Candidatus Peribacteria bacterium | reverse complement strand
AGGTTTGAAGACTTTTGCAAGAGGCTCTTGTATTTGAAATAACCAAGTCGACCTGCACCGAGTGCGAAGGCGATTATGATGTACCGCAATGTGTGAAGGTATGCCCAGTCGATAACTGTATCCTGCCGATTGCAGCGTAAGGCGGATTATCATGGCCAGGAAAGGACTTTCACGTGAACTGGCACTGCGTATCGGGCTTGCTGCCCGGGCACTGCCCGGAATTGAAGCCAAACAGTTGCTTGATGTCTTGACTGAAGTGCTGCAGATGCCTCTGACACGCAGCAAGCTTGAGTCGCTGAACCTGGAACAACTGAAATGCGCCGGCATGCTTGCCGGCGCAGAACAGGAATCGCTGGCCCGGGCCATGCAATTCCTGCTGGGGGAGGAGGGCGTTTCCCCACTGTTTGCTCAACCATCTGCCTACAGCGAGGGTGATATGCCCGGCTCCATCCGTGTTGCCGTTGCCTCCAATGGCGGTGATGCATTCAACGGCCATTTCGCCTCCTGTCAGGGTTTTCTGATCTACCAGCTCTCCGGTAGTGAGTTGCGTCTGATTGATGTGCGTCTGACCGATGGTGCTGCTGATGCCGATGACAAGACCGCCTGGCTGGTTAAGTTGATTGCCGACTGCCATGTGCTCTATGTTGTCTCGGTGGGCGGCCCTGCTGCGGCCAAGATCATCAAGGCCGGTATCCATCCGATCAAGGATGCGAATGGCGGCATTGCAGGTGAAACACTGCTGCGACTGCAACAGGTACTGGCAGGCACGCCACCGCCATGGCTGGCCAAGATTCTCGGTGTCAGCCCCGAGCAACGTGTGCGTTTTAGTATGGAGGAGGAGGCATGATCGAGCAGACAACAATTGATACGATAGTGGCGCGTGTTGAGGCCAGCCGGGTTGATGACCAGATTGTCTCCGGCCTGCGAGCCGATTTTCCCGATCTCCACTTCACCCGGTGTATGGATGATGATATCGGCAGTGAGCAGCCGCTGCTGGAGAGAGAACAGTTTAATCTCTATCTGGTCAATGGTCAGGCCCACTGCCTGAAGCTGACAACCGATCCAGCCGTTGCCAACGGTGTCGTTATTGCCGAAGTAGTCGAGTAAGGGCGCCAGGCGCGCTCCCCGATGAAGAAGGATTCACAGCACAACAACACGCAGCCGCATGCAGTGGATTCCGCAACACTTGAGCAGGAGAAGTCGGCACGGGATCTGGACATGCCGCTTGGCGACTGCGATCACTGCCAATATCAGCAGACGCTGTTGCAACAGGGTAAGTGCAAGCGGGGCGATCTCTGTGTCGCAGTCGAAAGCGGGCGGCAGATATTCCGTTTCTTTCGCACGAATCCGGAGCTTGCCATCAACTATATCGATGCCGATTTCTGGGAGACGCGCGCCATTATTGCTGCCTTTATCCCGATGATTGAGCTGAATAAGTTGATTGACGATGCTGATGCAACCGTGCGTCGGGCTGTGGCCCGCCGTATCCCGGTGATGTTTCTCTCCCGTTTGATGGAGGATTCGGATCGTGAAGTGCGCATCCTGGTGGCCGAGCGGCTGCCAGCGGCACGTTTGATGAAGATGCGTTTTGATGAGGATTATCTGGTGCGCGCCATGGTGGCGCAGAAGGCGCCGCAGGGCACGCTGATACATATGATGAATGATCCGGATGAGTTGGTACGCAAGGAAGTGGCGAAGAGGCTACCGCAGGGGAGCCATGTGCTGATGATCAACGACCCCTCGCCGGTGGTGCGTCGCATCGTCGTCAGGGAGGTTACCGCGCGTCAGGCTATTCGCCTGCTCAGAGATACCGATCTGATCGTGCAGCTGCTGGCGATCGAGCGGGTACCTGTCGATGCGTTGAAGCTGATTGAGCATGATACTGACCCCGATGTGCAGAGCGCAATCGCCAAGCGTCGCGAAGATGAAGCGGGTTGAGCTTAAAGCAGCCGAAGCGTGTGAGTTGATCCGAAGCATCGGCAATACGCCGATGGTCAGATTAAAGCATATCACCAGCCACCTCTCAGACTCCATTCAGGTCTATGCCAAGCTGGAGCGTTTCAATCCCGGTGGCTCGGTCAAGGATAGGGCGGCGTGGTGGATGCTGCGCGGCGGGCTGGAATCAGGCCGGCTGACAAAAGAGAAGATCATCCTCGACTCCACTTCCGGCAATACCGGTATTGCGCTGGCCATGCTGGGTGCAAGGCTCGGTTACCGGGTGCGTCTGGTGATGCCGGGCAATGTATCGCAGGAGCGCAAGCGCATCATGCGGGCTTTTGGTGCCGAGATGATTTTTACCGACCCGCTGGAGGGCAATGGCGCCGCCATTCTGGAGGCTCGCCGTATCTATCATGAAAACCCTGCCGCTTATTTCAAGCCGGATCAGTATGACAATCCCGATAATCCGCTGGCACATGAAGCCACCACTGGCCCGGAAATTTGGCGCGACAGCAACGGTGCCATTACCCATTTTATTGCCGCAACCGGCACCTCCGGCACGCTGAGCGGCACCGGTCGATTCCTTAAAAGTAAAAACAGTGCAATCCGGGTGATTGCCGCCGAGCCCGATTCGCCGTTTCACGGTATTGAGGGGATCCAGCATATGGCCTCAGCCATCACACCGGTGATTTACGACAACACCCTGTATGACGAGACCATCGGTATCGATACCGAAGATGCCTACACGCTGACCCGCCGGCTGGCGGCTGAAGAGGGGCTGCTTTGCGGCCAGTCATCCGGTTGTGCACTGGCCGCAACATTGCATGTGGCCGAGCGGCTCGATCCAAACCTGCCGGCCGTGCTGGTAACCATCGTCCCCGATGGCGGCGAGAAATACCTGAGTACACCGGTCTATGCGTATTCCGGTGAAGTCGGCACCTGATTCCAGTCGAACGCGACACCCTATTCCGGT
>CAYQAV010000111.1:0-9398 GCA_964415565.1 uncultured Candidatus Peribacteria bacterium | reverse complement strand
TAAATATATAATTTAATAAAGCCATAATATTATAATAAAAAGACTAGAAAATTCTAGTCTTTTTATTATTTTAGATAAAATCATAAATCTTGTAATTTTTGTTCTTCAAAATCTGATAATTTTTCTTTAAAATCTTTTTTATCATAATAATTATCTGCAATTATAGAAAAATAAGTTTTTTCAGTTTTATCGTAATCTATCTCTTTTCTAAAACATTTTTCATCTAAACAATATTCATTTTTAGAAATTCATTCTGGAATAGATATTTCATATTCATTTATATATCACAATTTAATTGCCTCCTCAACTATTTGATGCCAAATATATCCTGCTCAGGTTATACCAGTTACTCAAATCATTGATGAATTATCATTGTTTCAAACCCAAACTCACATAGCAAAATCAGGAGAATATGACACAACTAAATTATCTCTAAAATTACTACTTGTTCATGTTTTTACAGCTTGTGGTATAGAAGTATTTAATATAGAATTAACTCAAAAACTTATATCTCTATTATCTGAATCTGACAATATCTTAAATAATAAAAATTTATTTGGATCTTTTAAATCTAGAAGTTTTGTATAACTAAAAACTAAATCTTTTAAAGTTATACTTGGATTTCAAAGTACTAAACTCCAACCATAATAATCAGGACTTTCAGTTAGCTTAAATCAATATTTTTTGTAAAAATTATATACATTTTCAAGTCATAGTTCTGAAGCCAATCTAACAGTTGCATTGTTTAAACTATTTCACAAAGCATTTTTAAATCTAACTAATCAATATTCTTTTAATGAATAATTATTACTAATATAAGTTTTATCTTTCTCAAAAGAATTGTATTCATTTTCTATATCAAGCAATAAATCATTTATTCAATATCAGCTTTCTAAAGCCATCAAATATAAAAATGGTTTTACAGTACTTCAAGATTGCCTTGGTGAATTTATTACATTTACTTGTCCTTCAATTTCCTTGCTATAAAAATCTCTACTTCATTCATAGATAAGTATTTCTCAAGTTTTTGGATTTAATGCAAAAACTGCAGCATTAGTTACATTTTTATTTTTTAAACTATTTATAGTAGAATTTATAGTGTCCCTAGCAAATAAACTAAGTCTTGAATCTATAGAAATCTTATCTCAAGTTGCTTGCAAATCCATAGTTGAGAATGGAAAATTATCTATGTTCTGTTTTTTACTTAAATCAGTTATTTTTCTTTCAAAACTAAGTCATAGTTTATTTTTAACTTTTTCAAAATAAGTAGTAAATTCTTTATCATAAATTGACTTTGTACTTGGATTATTAAGTAAACTTATAAGTAAAACTATTTCTTCATCACTTAAACCAGCTAAATCACTTTTTCAAAAATATACTTCCATTGCTGCTCAAATTCAATACAAGTTATTTCAAAAATATACATTTTGTAAATACTGACTAAGTACTCTCTTCTTTGTAAATTCTCTATTTTCAAAACTAGATAATGTAGATGGCAAATATGGTAAATTATAATAAAAAGCTAAAAATGCTTCTCTTGCTTTTTGTAAATATGATCTTTTATTATTTTTAAAAAAATGGTTTTTTAAGTATTGTTCAGTTATAGTGCTAGCTCATGAAACTATTTTTTTATTTGTTATATTTGCTTTTAATGCTCATAATTTAGAATAAATATCAACTCAAAAATGTTTATAATAATTTTTATCTTCTATGATTAATAAATCTTTTACAAAAGCAGAATTTAAATCTAAATCTATTATTTTTTTATATCAAAATTCATTAGCTTTATCAGTTATAATAATTGCATTTCTATCTCTTAAAAAAATATGTCCTGGTTCATCTTTTGGAGTAAAAAAAATAACTGGAAAAAAGCAGTAAGACAAAAAGCTTACTGCAAATATTCCAATTATAATAAAAATATTTTTTTTATTCATTTACTTCACAACTATATTACTAAAACTTGAATTTGCTCTAAAAGATGGATCATACATCAAATATCAAGTTACAGGAGGGTGAGTATAAGTACCTGCAAATTCTGGTCTGAAATAATATTCGAATACAGCGGTATTTCACCAAACATAACTTGCATTCGCCATAACTACATCACTTCTAAATTCACTATAATTCCAATTCCAATTATTTGAAGCTCATGTTACTGAACTACTTTCTGTTTCAAATTTAGAATTTATAACTCTAAAACTTCAAGGTAAGTAATCTTCAATTGTTAGATTTCTTCTTACTTTTTCATCTGGAAAAGTAACTATAATCTTTGTTTTATATAGTTTTGTTTTATCAAAATTATTATCTATAACTTTTGTAAAAACACTATCACAATTTACTTTATTTTCTTCATAATAATAATACTCATTTGAACATTTATCTAGTAAACTTTGATTTTTTACCTCAAAAATTTCTCTTTTTATACTCATACCATTTGAAGTAGGAGTAATTTTTAATTTATCTATTGGATATTCTTTTATTATAAAATCAACATAAATCTTACTTTCACTATTATTTCAAACTGACAAGTTTAATAAATCTCAAACAGAAATATTTTTTAAATTATATTCTAGTTTTATAAGACTTAAATTATCTCATCATAATTCATATTTTTTATTATCTGAAAAATTTCACAAATTAAATGAAAATTTAGCTTTATTATCAATCTTATTTTTTTCTAAATATTTATAAAAAGCAATAAATGCATTATTTTTAGATTGAGTAGAATAATAATAACTAGACCAATCATAATCATATAAATCATCTATTAATTTTTCTATATAATCATTATATGATTCATCATTTAAATCAAGTAAAAGTGAAGCAAAAATTGCTTTATCTGATAATTTATCCCAATACCAACTTGTATTTTCAGAATCAATTTTTGATTTTAAAATTTCAATATTTGCCTTAATAATTTTTAAATCCCTATTATCAGAATAGAAAAGTCAATAAGTGTATGCAAGTAAAGAATGTCTATCTAAATCTTTTGTTCTAAGAGTAAGTCCTGGTTTTTTTCAAGCATATTTAAGTGCCCAATATATTTCAGATTTTTCGCTTTCGTCAGTGCTAGTTTCATATTTTTTTTCTAAATATGAAACTGCATTTTCTATCATCTTATCATCAACTTCAATTCAAGATTTTTTCATATACAAAAGACTTCTAAGTACATATGGTGTTATATGTAAATCTGAACTACTATTCCCTTGCCAATAAGCAAATCATCCGTCACTTGTTTGCATAGATGATATTCTATCAACTCAAGATTTTATATTTTTATCAATATTTTCTATATCAAAAATATCTTTAAATAAGTTTGAAAATTGCTTAATAATTACATTTGGAATAGTACTTGAAGTAGTTTGTTCTATACAACCATAAGGGTAAATAGCTAAACTTGAAACTATTTTTTCTATTCAAGAAAGTCTAGAATTTGAAAATATTAGTTCAACTTTTGAATTTTCAAGAGAAGTGTTTTTATCAATTACTGATTGCAAATTAAGTGATGAATATCAATCTAATATTCAAGATTTAAGAGTTTGTTTTATCAAGATTGGAGAATCCTTTATTGTTATCTTATTTTCAATCTTATCACTATTATCAGCTGTATTTCAAAGTGCAGAAATAGTATAATCTATCTCATTAACACTTGAGTTTGCAATTATATCCCATGAAACATTTTTACTAGTTCATGCTTTTAGTGTAATTAATTTTTCAGGTTCTGTAACCTCAACTCATTTTGTAGTTAAAATAACCTTGAAATCAATATCTTCTTTTGAATTATTAAAAACATTAGCACTAACTGTTGATTTATCATTATCTCTCAAAATTTGAGGAGTTTTATCTTCAATTGTTACATTTTTTCTTACTTCTATAAATTTTTCATCATATCAGAAAAAGTTTGTTTTAGAATTTGAAATTACCATTACTCTAAAATTTGTTAAATTATCTGGTAAATCAAATGAAACGCTAGCTTCTCAATCTTCGTCAGTTATAACACTTGGATTATAGTAAGCAGTATTTTTAAATATATTTCTAGTACTAACTGCACTATCTCAACCTTTAAAATCACCAGCTCAACTTCAACCAACAATTCACATTCTAGAAAAATAATAATTTTTAAGCATAGCAATATTTGTGATACTTGTTTGTATACTAAAAGGAAGTTTTACAAATATTTTTTCTAAAGTATTTAAATCTACATTTCACATCAAACTTATAAGCGAATCATCAACAACCATAACAGTCAATTCACTCTTTACTGGATCAGAAGATTTATTTTTAACCTCTAAATTAAGGTTTACTTTTTCTCTTGGTTTGTAAGTTTCTTTATCAGTTTTTATATCAATAAATGCCTTTTTATCAGTTTTATCAACTACAACTTCGCTGTATCAAACCTTGTATTCTGGTATAGTTTTGTTTGTTGTATCAACCATCATAACTCAAATATAAGCATTTGGTACAAAAGTATCATCAACTATAAATTCTTTAAAAAATACATTTCAAACTACATCTATATATTCAGAAGACATAACTCAAGCTTTTTCTATTGTCCAAAGTATTTTTGAGTTAGAAACTGGTAATCTAATCAAAACTTTTGCAGTTTCTCATAATTTATAACTAGGTTTTTCAGATATAACTCTTAATTTGTTATCATTTTCAATTGGATTTGATGAGTTATCATTTGAATAAGTAATAACAGGAAAATATGATGAATTAAATAATTCTCTTAAATAAAGTGTTTTTGTTACCTTATTATCTTCTTTTTCAACACAATTTTCTCAGTCATTACATTCAACTTTTTCATCTATATAGTTTTCTATATAAAGTGTTTTATCATCACTAAATTTTTTAACTATTTCATCTATCTTACTTTTTTCTATTTTATCAGTTTCATTTAATCATAAATATTCTCAAATAGCAGAATTTTTAATCATACCATATTCAAAAATATATTCACTGTTTTTATCTAGTTTATAAGATAATTCTAATTCTCAATCACTATTTACACTAAAATTTTTATCATTTACATAAAGTACTTTTTCAATTATTTCATCTACATTTTCTATATTTCTATCAAAACCATTTACATCCTTAACTTTTTTATTTATGTATTCTTTTCTTTTTATAACAAAAAGATATTTATCATTATAACTTGAAGTCCATTTTCAAACATTTAATTTTCAAACTATATCTATCTTTCATCAAACTTTCAAAAATTTATCACTTGATGTAAATTTTAAACTAGATTCATTGTTATATTTTTTATATTCATTTGGTAATTTAGCAATTACTGAGTTTGATCAAGAGATTGTATCTCAAGCTTCATCAGTAACTGTAACTTCAACTATATATTTAAAATCTGAATAACTAGATGAAAAATCAACATCAACATCGAAATTTCAAATTCAAGAAGCATCTAATGTTCAAGTTCACTCAGTATAAAATTCTTTAGGTGGTTCCCAGTAACAACCATAATAACAATCATCCCAATAATTATCGCTATAATAATATTGTTTATAAACTTTGTATGAAAATTGTGCATTTTTTACTCTAGGACCAGAAAAGTAACTAGATATAACACTTGCATTTATCTTAAATTTTCAAAGAAAATTTTCAGTTTCATAATAATATTGTTTATCTACCTTTGTTTCTTTTATATCAACAAAATTATTATTTAATCCAGTAGTTTTTAGTATAACTTCATTTTTAAATTTTGGATTTTTAAAAACTTCAACATCAAAATTTCAAAAAGAAATTGTTTTATCTCCATTATTTAAAAATATCGTATAAGTTCAAAGTGGAAAATCTGATCTAATATTTAGTGTATCACTATAACTTCAAAATTCATTTAAAGTTATTTTTTTATTAAATACATCTTCTCATTTTGAATTTAAAATTTTTAAATCAAAAGATTCTTTTGAATCAGGAATTGATAAATCTAGTGATTTCCTAAGTATAAGTTTTACATTTACATCTTCACTTGGCAAATATAATTTTCTATCAGTATAAATATGAGAATAATATTCTGGAGTATCTCACCATCTATCTAGATTAATATTATTTTGATCAGCATCAAAAGAATAATAATTTGTAGTGTAACCAAAATTCCATGGTGCGATTCAAGAATTCCAAGTAGAAACAAGGTAACTTTGATTTGCAACTCAATTTGCATTTACCAAAAATGATTTATACATTTTTGTCCAATCATATTCCCATTCATCTTCAAAAGTTCTAGTAAAATAATCACTAACTAAATCTTTTAAATTTACTTTTAATATACCATCTTCTCAAGTTTCTCAAAGAAAAATTTTCTTTGAAAAAATATCCTTATCAATTACAGAATTGTATTTTATATCGTAATCATTTTTTTCATTGTTATAAGTTTTTTCTATTTCACCAAAATCATTTAAATATACTTCTATTTTTTGACCTCATAATGGTTTTCATTCAAAATCATTTACAAAGAAAAATCATTCACCATTTCTTGAAGTTTTCATCATAATATGAGAATTAACTATAGAGAAAAATAATGGTTTGTTAACTCTTGAATTAAATTCTGTATCTTCAGGATTTGAAAAATAAACAACATATAAACCTTTTGGTTGATTTTCTTCAACAAAATCACTAAAATTAAAATCTTTTTTAATTAATGTATTTTTATTTATATCTTTTTCATCTTTAAAAATTATATTTTTTTCTATACATTCAAAAGTTTTTAAAGTAGGAACTGACTTTTTAAAGAAATCATCTGTAAAAGTTTTATTTTGACTACTAGATAAAACTTCTATTTTTCAATAAGTTTCTTCAGGAACTCTACATATTTTTATTTTTGTACTAGTTTTTGGTGAATTATAATCAAGAATTTGAAATTTTGGAAGATTGTTTTTTGTATAAATAGACAATGGTTCTACTACTTTAATTCAAAAATATTTATTTTCAGGAGTTGTAAAAACAAACTCACTATCCTTTGTTTTTTCTCAAATTGTAGTATCAAAAGGTATAAGTTTTATCTTATATTCTTTTAAAGGTTCTAAAGCTAAGTTTAATATTGCTTTATTTTTGTATAAATAAACATCTTCTAACGGGATATCAATTTTAGGTTCTATTTGAAGTAATTTAACTAATCTAGTTTTTGCTTCATCTCTATTTTTTAAATATTGAACAGAGTTTTCTTCTCAAATATCAGTGAAAAAATCAAGTGCAAAATCTATAACAATTGATGTTTTAAAATCATTATTTATATTAAAAAAAGTTCAAACACTAAATTTAGGATTTAGATATTTTTTGTTACATTCTTCTCTTTTTATATCAAGCGATGAATAAAATACATAATTATTTTTAAAATAATTATCAGTTTCTTTAATTATAGTTTTACAATTATCTAAGTTTAATTCTACATTTTTTAAATCATATTTTTGACTACAAGTATTGTAAATTTTATCAAAATTTACTTCATTGAAAAATATATTATTTTTTGATATTTTTGATTTATCAAAGTTTAATATTGTAGAACAATCATTTAATGTTTTTTCTAATTCTGGATTTGAGATTATATCAATGATTTGAGAAACTTGTCTTTCTGCAAAATAGTTTAATATAGGGCTTACAGATAATCAAATTAATAAAAGTAAAAGTGCCACAATTATAGCAATTAAATACTTTTTTGAGAGCTTAGAACTAAAAAATTTTTTCATAATTTAAATACCTTATTTTTAAATGTATTTATTATAACAAAATAATAAAAAAAGACTAGTTAATCTAGTCTTTTTTTATATTTCATTATTTTTTCATTTCTTTCATCTAATTTCTTGCAATATTTTAACTACTTTTCTTTTTACTCAAATACTTAATTTCTCAATTTGCTCAAATCTAAAATCTTCTTCTTTTAGTCAAGCTAAAGTTACTTCTTCTCAAAGTAATTTTTTATAAAGGATTTTTCCAATCCAAAGTGGATATTTTAATTCACTTTCATCAATTCATAAACTTTCTCTAAATTCTTTAACCAATCATATATCTTCAAAAGATAACTTAGCAAAATAAAAATCATTTAAAAATTGTCATCTTGTTTCAGTATCATTATTTTGAAAATACTCTACAACTTGAGTTTGTCATCTAGTGTAACTTACATCTTTTCTATTTGATCATTTTTCATACATTGAAACAAATCTTTTTACTCTAAGAGCTCTATCTAATGCTTCTTTTTTTATATCATCAAAAGAAGTATTTTTTGGTTTTAAAAGTTTATAATATAACTCTAAAAATTTAATTGTATTATCAAAATCAAAATTTTCAGCAACATATGTTGTTATATGATGAATTGTTGGACTAACTGAAATACCTTCAATTTTTTCATCAAACATAAGTTCTGTAAGAGTTGCCATTCATTCTTCTGCTTCTAAATATCAATCTCAATTTGTATTCAAAGTTTTTGATGAATTAAATCATCTAACCATATGAACTCAAACTTCATGATCAAAAAGCTCTAATATTCTTTTAAGTGAAGTTTTTTCCAATTTAGATTCTGGTAAAATAATTTGCTTTTTTTCTTTTTTAATTGAAAAATTTCCTACTTTATGATCTACAAAGACTGACCATCATTTTAATTCATACAAATCAATTAACATTTCAAATAATCCAACAACTTTTTCTTTTGATAAGAAAATCTCTCCTAATTTATTATTATTTCAACTTTTTTTTAAATTATTAGTTGCACTTATTCAATTAAATCAAAGAGTTTTTAAACATTCTAAATATGCATTTTTTTCTCATTCATCTAGTTTAGAATTATTATTTTGATATAAATTATTAAGTTCTTCTAATATTGAACCTTTTTCTGAATCAAAAGAACTAATTTCAGGTCAATAAACCATAGTTTGGAGTTTATTAACTCTTCTTAAATAAAAATTTCTTTGTTCATCAGTTAATTCAAAACCTGATTTTTCTGCTTCTAAAAAAATTGATGATTTAAAAATCATATACCTTAATCAAACTCAATTTAAAGAGTTTAATATAAATTTTTTTTCTACATCTTGTAAAGACGAATCTTTTAATTCTTTTTTGATATTTTTTATTTCACTCAACTTTTCATCAAAAGTTTTTAATAATTCATCTATATCATTTTGAGAAACAATATTTTTTCATCCAAAAAAATCTTGATTTATATGTAAACCATCTTCATTTTGAATATATTTTAATATTCATCACATAGGAGAAGCAAAACCAGATTTAGTATTTTGAACATCTTTAGTATAATCTGTAAAATTTAATCAGGTTGTGTAGAAAGAAATTATGAATAAAATCACTCGTAACAAACAAATGCGATTTTAACTCATAATCTCTTTCCAATGCACAAACTAACAATAATAACTCCATATATAAGAAAAGAGATATGGAGA
>CAYQAV010000110.1:0-4041 GCA_964415565.1 uncultured Candidatus Peribacteria bacterium | reverse complement strand
CCGTGGTGGCGCAGGTGGCCGGGGCCTGCCATCTCGGTGGCCACATACACCGCCGCTGCGGCCACGTTCACGCCGGGCAATACCGCGCGCAGCCGTTCGGCGTTGTCAACACCGTTTTGCAGGCACAGTACCAGCGCGCCGGGCTGCAGGTGGGGGCGAATTTGCAGGCCAGCCGCCTCGGTGTCGGTGGACTTGACGGCAAACAACACCACATTGGCATCGGCCACCGTGCTGGGCAGTTCACTGGCCTGCGGGCGCACCACCTCGTCAAAAGTCAGGGTTTGCAGGCGCAGCCCCTGGCTTTGGATGGCTTGCACATGCGCGGCGCGGCCGATCAGCGTGACGGGCAAACCAGCGCGTGCGAGCATGCCGCCGTAAAAACAGCCCACGGCACCCGCGCCCATGACGGCGAAGGAAAGTGGGGCAGGGTTGGGTGGGGTCATGGTTTTGTTCAATGAAGGGATCGATTGAAGATGGATTGTGCCTACGGTGGCTGCATTGCTGCAAGCATCAACAGGAATGTGACGCGGTCAGTGTGTTGGCCGTTCAAACAGTCAGACTATCCAAGGCATCCAGCGGGCTGGCCGTGCCGCCCGCTGCCACCTTGAGTACATGGGTGTAAATCATGGTGGTGCTGACATCTGAATGGCCCAACAGTTCCTGCACCGTACGGATGTCAGTACCCGCCTGCAACAAGTGCGTGGCAAATGAATGGCGCAGGGTGTGAACCGACACCGGTTTGTGAATCTGCGCCGCAGCGCTTGCCAGCTTGATGGCGCGTTGCAAACGCTCCTCATATAGATGGTGTCGGCGCTCAATGCGCGAACGTGGATCAATCGACAACTTGGGTGCCGGAAACACCCAGAACCACCCCCAGCGCTGACCCAAGCCTGGGTATTTGACTGCCAGTGCGTCGGGCACCTCGACACCGGGTTGCTGCTGTTGCCGGTCATGCTCCCACACTGCGCGTGACTGCGCCATTTGCGAACGCAACGCAGCATTCAGCGTCTGCAACCCCTGTCATTGCACCCAGCAAGGCAGCCACCTCGGTGACGGTCAATACGGATGGAATGCGCCTTGGACGTGTTGGGCGCTGCACATCGTCCAGCCACGGCAACTGCACACCCAGCACCTCGCGGTACAAAAATAACAAGGCACTCAACGCCTGATTGTGGGTGGACACCGACACATTGCGCTGCGTGGTCAACATGGACAAAAACTGCTGCAATTCAGCCGCGCCCATATCACGCGGGTGGCGCGCCTGGCCGTTACGGCCATGCCACCGAACAAAAAATTTCACCCAGTAAACGTAAGCCTCTTCGGTTCGTAGGCTATAGTGTTTGTAACGCAAGACCTCCCGAAGCTGATCCAGCAGCCGGGGAGACTGGGGAATATAGGAGACGGGTTTGATGGACATCATGAGTACTGTGATTGCATCCAGTATATGCCTAGCAAATGACGGCTGCAAGCGGTGTTGCACAACTTTTCGCTGTTTCAATCGAACCCGCTCAACCAGCTTATTTCGTCGTCTAGCTTGGGAATGCCAAGATAGGCGCTCGGCTACATTACGTTGAACTAAACCGCTGACGCGGTGGTGGGTCTCGCGCAAACCGCCACCGCGTTTTTTATTGGCGCAAGACTTGCGCAAACGGTTGTGAAGGACAAGCCTTCAGTCTGGGGAATGTTCCCCGGACTTTGAAGGAGATTGTCATGACACCCTTACGCCAGAGCATGGTTGATGCCATGGTCACCCGTGGTTTTGCTGCGCGCACACAAGAAAGCTATGTCGAAGCCATTTCGCGCCTGGCACGCCACTACCACCGCAGCCCGGCACTGCTGAGCAAAGACGACGTCAGCGCCTATTTACTGGACATGATTAGCACCCGTCATCTGTCCTACAGCACCATGAACCAGGCCGCGTGTGCCGCACGCTTTCTGTACGAGAAGGTCTTGGGATTTGACCCCGCTGTGTTTCACGTGCCCATGGCAAAAGCCCCGGCACGCCAGCCCGAACTCTTGTCGCGCCTGGAAATCGCGCGCCTGCTGGCCTGCTGCGCCCACCCCACTTATCGCATGCTGCTCACAACCTTGTACGCCAGTGGCCTGCGCGTCACCGAAGGCAGCCAGCTGCGCATCCAAGACATTGACAGCAGCGTTGACCGCATGAGCATTCGCGTCTGCGCTGGCAAAGGTGGCAAAGACCGCTACACCCTGTTGAGCACCAGCTTGCTGGCCCAATTGCGCAGCTACTGCCGCACCCATGAGTTGCACCACAGCCGCAAAAACCCAGACCAATGGCTGTTCCCCAACAAACAGTTCAATGGCCACACTTGTGTAGAAAACATCCAGCGTGCTTACCAATCAGCACGCCAATGTGCGGGCATCCGCAAAGAAGGCGGCACCCACACCCTGCGCCACGGGTTTGCTACCCACTTGCTCGAAGGCGGCGTGGACCTCTTCACCATCCAGAAACTGCTGGGCCACAGCCACATCAGCACCACCAGCCGCTACCTGCACCTGATCAGCCCACAGTTTCGCCCACCCAAAGACGTTGACCCGCTGGACTTGCTGGCCGGGTTGCCCAAGCTGTAACGCAAGTCACCCACTTTTGTAGTCCACATGGCCACCCTGGCCGATGTGCTGCGCCAGTTCGGCCCAGCGTATCTGAGAGCGCACGCGTTATCGACACCCCAGGCCAAAGCCTGGCGCGCTATCGTTGCCTGCCGCACCGCGGCACTGGGTGGAGAGCGCCTGCAATGCGAGACCTGTGGCCACAGCCATTGGCAATACCACTCCTGCCGCAACCGGCACTGCCCGCAGTGCGGCGCACGCGCCAGGGATGCCTGGCTGCAAGGGCGACTGTCTGAAGTGCTGAGCGTGCCGTACGTACATCTGGTGTTCACTTTGCCGCACAGCCTCAATGCCTTGTATGGTGCGCACCCGCGCTGGGTCATCGACACCCTGTTTGCCTGCACGGCGCAAACCTTGTCTGAGTTTGCCGCCAATCCCAAATGGATGGGAGCCAAGGACGGCACACCGGCGTTCAGCCAGGTGTTGCACACCTGGGGGCAGGAGTTGCAGCGCCACATTCATGTTCATGCGGTGATGGCCTGCGGGGTACTGGACAAGACGGGGCAATGGGTCACGCCGGTGCGCCAGAGCGACTTCTTGTTTCCAACCCCGGCCCTGTCCACGGTGTTTCGTGGCAAGTTCATGCAAATGCTGACAGCAGCCCACCAGCGTGGCCAGATTGAGCGTGACCCGCAAGGCGCGCACCCCGATTGGAGCAAGCGACACAAACAGCTCTACCGACATGACTGGGTGGTGTATGCCAAGGCCCCGCTGGGTGGCCCGGCCCAGGTGCTGGAATACCTGAGCCGCTACACGCACCGCACGGCCATCAGCAATGAGCGCATCCGGTCCATCAACGCGCAAGAGGTGTCCTTCACGGTACGTGCCAAGACACAAGGTGGCAAACGTCTGCACAGGCTCGACGGCTTAGAGTTTGTGCGCCGCTTCATGCTGCACGTACTGCCCACTGGGGTCAAACGGATTCGGCACTATGGGGTGTTGGCCTGTGCGTGCAAGGGCAGACAGCTCAATGCGGCTCGGTTGGCCTTGCAGATGCCTGCACTGAACCCGCAGGCGCTGGAGTCGGCGCAGGCCTTTATGGCGCGGGTGACCAGGATGGATGTGGGGCTGTGCCCGGTTTGCAAAGTGGGGCGCTTGCGAACGGTGGAGGTGTTGGCGGGGGTCAGGCAGTTGCCAGTTCCAGGCGCAAGGGTTTGGCCATCTGAACGGGGGCCACCTTGATCAAGGGTCAAGGGCTGGAATCAGTGGGTGGTTTGCACGTCAGTGGCCAAGCTGGCGGGGGCTGGGCTGCGCTTGAGACTGGAGCGGGTCTTGCGCACAGGTCGCAAGCTGTACGGTTTGGCTGGCACATGAGTCTGTTTGGGCTGCCACCTGATGATTTGCCAACACAGGGGTGTTGCTGTCACGCTATGATCTGACCTCACATCGGGGGGTGAAGATTGCAATCCC
>CAYQAV010000109.1:0-13177 GCA_964415565.1 uncultured Candidatus Peribacteria bacterium | reverse complement strand
AGAGCATTTTTTCTTCAATCTTAACAATTCGGCTTCTATCATCATGGTAAGACTTCTTGTTATCAAATTCAAATTTATCTTTAAATCCAGGTGTAATATGACTGTCGGCAATAAGTAAGCAGAGTTTAGGGTCAGTTGTTAACCCTACATTTTCATACTCGGAAGAATAAAGTGGTTTGATTGGAGAATTTTTTAGAAGAATAAATGACTCTTGAGCATACTTTGTATAGTCAACTTCTTTCTTTTCAGTTTCAGGATTGTATATAGTAAAATTTGTTTTTATAGATAGTTCGTTTGCTTTCTTTTCTAGAACATCTTTTAGAATTCCTGTTTCTTTAAGAAATTTAATATCGCAATATGCTGCTTCTGTTGGGTCATATTTGACTGCATTTCTAACAATGCTTTCATCATTTTTAACTTCATCAGAGAAGTGTTTTAATACATCTTGTTTTCCCCTTATTGATTCAATAGCCTCAATAGTAAATTCTTTGGAACCTGATAAGTCTGAATGTATGAATTCAATATTTTTTGAATTGTATTTTATTGCTTTTAGTGCTATATCGTGGTCTGCTCTAACTTCTTCATTTAGGATATGCTCATAATTGTTAGGGTTTGCTTTCATAGAAGCAAGGCATATATCCTTGTCTGATAGCATTTCATCACTAAGGCAGTTCACCCGTTCGTATGTGCTACTGTGGTTATTAAGATAGTGAAGAACAAACTCTTTGTTGTCCAAGTGGTCTTCAAAGTTCTCTAATTCAATTCTTGCTGAAACATCTTTGCAAAACTGAACATTTCCAGGCAGAGAAGAATGTATATCTGAAAATTCTATTTTTTCTTCATTTACAAGATGTGCAACTATTTCAGGGTCTTCAATACTTGAAAAATGCATATGGTCTTCAAAATATTCAATTGCACCGTCTTCATAAATGTAGTGTTTTAGATTTTCAATATCTGAAAGAAATTCATCGCTACCATTTTTTAAATATCCTATATCTGACTCTGTAAACTGTTTCATTACCTCTAAGGTGTCAATTCCTTCAGAGTAGTATTCCTCAATGATTTGGTCTGGATAGTAATCAATAAGTCTTTCAATTAAATCACTTGTGTCTTCAAAGCATTGTGGAATTTCGTTAAAAGTAAGATTATCATGAGTAATCGCTGTCTCAATAAATTCAATATCTTTTGAAATTTCTTCTGGAACATCACCTAAATTTTCGTTTGTTAAACCATAACCTTCATCATCTCTTTCAAAATGGTTATTCTTGGCATAAGTAACCATAAAATCTACATCATTTTTTAAAACATCAATCAATTCAGGATTGATACTGTAATTTCTATATTCGCCTTTTAACATTCCAAGGTCTAAGAATAAATTGTCTTCTTCTGTTTCATGGTTGTAATTTGCATTAATTTCTTTATTACTAGACCACTCTGCAAAGTGTTCTTTAAATTCTTCTATTGTGTCAATATCATAATTATTACTCATATTATTCTGCCTTTATAATGTTTATTTATATATTATATATAGCATAAATTATTAATGAAATCAATAAAAAATCAATAAAAAGACAACTAAATCTAGTTGGCTCTATGGTGTAATGTAAATTAGAATTTTAAGCATTGACATAAATATATGCACTTGCCATAGCGCCTAATAAATGCCTGTAGTCCAGGTTCATCACGTGGATGAATGTTGTTTGTATGTGGTTTAGTATTTCCATATTGTTCTCCTGTTTACCATAAAGGCTTGATTGTTGTTTGCTCTTGTGTTGTGTCACAAGATTTCAAGAAGGCAATTAATTTTTGTTTTCGTTTTTCCTCTTGTTTAATAATATCATTTGAATATTTTATTGTGGAATATTTGTCTATGATTAAAGATATTTCCTTTAATTGTTCTGTCGAAAATGTTGTCATTTTTTGTCTCCATTTATATTTTGAATAAATTCTAGATAGCCGATAGCCTTACCTAAATTATCAAAAGATTTGTCGTATGTTTTAAATTGGGTTTTTAATCTAACTCTGTAATGAACCTTCCAAGTTCCATCTTTTAGTTTAGAAAAAGATTTTGTAATGTATCTTGGTAGATTTGGGTATTCGTTATTCATATTTTTACCTCATCATTGATAAGGCAATAACAAAAATTGCAAGAATTAGAATTGTGTTTCGTAGTGCTGTAATTCTTTTTTCTTGTAAATCAGATTTAAGTTTGTATTTATATAATTTACTTTGAAAAGCAATTACTTGGGCATTCAATTCACCTATTGTTCTAATTATATTGTTTTGGTCTTCTTCACTAATTGTTACTTCGTTGTTCATAATTAACCTCTGAATTGATTGTTAAGGTTAAATATAAATTCATCTGTGTGTTTTCTCCAGAGCATTCCAATTTGTGTCTTAATTTTAGTTATTTTAGTTTTCATTTTAGTTTTTTATCTTTTATAGTCATAATGTTTTCAATTAAATTTTGTTCTTAGAAAGAAATTCATATCTTCAATTACTTCTTTAAGTAGAGAAATCTCTTTTGATTGTTCTTGAACCTCTTTTTTTAATTCCTCATAGGCTAAATCTTTATTTCTGTTGGTTAAATAAGATTGAAGTGCTATTCTGTAGAGGTCAGATTTATTTGCTTTCTTGTTATCATCTTTTATGACTACTAATGCTTTGTTATCTTCCTCGTAGATTTTCATTCTATCCATTCTAATATATTCTTTCATATTCGTTCCTTGTTTAATTATTATATATTTAATATAACATAAATTTAAGATAAATCAATAGTAAATAATTAAGGAAACCTAACTATTTTGAAAATAGATTAAAAAAATTTATATAAACCTTTATATAATAAAGGTTTTGAGTTTTTTAAAACGGAAAAATACATAGAGCGTAGCGGAGATGTGATAGGTACTTATTGGGAAGAAATCTACGAAATAGATAGAACACAATATTAAAATAACATAGAATAACATTACATAACAATGTATAACATCAAAGCAACATTAGAATAACATTAAAATAACTATACATAACAGTGCTCTAACATATAAATAACATTAAAACGATATAAAAATAACATTAGAATAACATAATTTACTTGATTTTATAAAATAATGCGTTATATTGTATTTATATCTACAATAAAAGGTGTTTATGAAATATTTAATGGAAGAAATTAAGGAAAAAATTAAATCAATACGTTGTGAATATTCTAATTTGGTTTCATCTATTGAAATGAATAAGGGTTGGATTTCTAAGAATTTTCGCTCTCATATATTAATTGATGATATATTGATTTATATTGAAGATTGGATAATTGCAATTGAAACTAACGATAAACATAAGACTCAATCGTGGGGAAATACTGAGCAAGAATTATTGGACTCTTGTTTTGGGTTTGCACTTATAAATCATATTAACTCTGAAAAAAGTTATTTTGACGCAAATTTAGAAAGAGATAAAATTGCAATCAGATTATATTTAGATATTGGAACACCTGGTTTAGTGAAAATGTTTGATGATGATAATAATTATAAATATACGGCAAATTTATTTGAGGATTGTATTCAAATGGGAGACTTTGAAACTTTTGCTGAATTAATGTTAAACACAAGCGAAATAATGGCAGAACAATTTGTTGAAATTCTAATTGCTACAAATTTACATATAAATGATATTAAAGAATTTAATTCAGAAAGAAATAAAATTACTGGATTAAGTGGAATATTTAGAATTAACGAGGACAAAGAAGATGAAGAAAGATTAGTGACTCTTGATTTATTAATTATTTCTCTTTTGGAAAAAGTTATAAATAAAGAAAATCTTCTTAAATTAATAAAAGATAAAGTTGATTTAATAATTAGAGATAATGTAAAGGTTGCGTTATTTAAAACTGAATTAGATGTTTTATTGCCTAATAAACCTAAAAGAATAAAAATAAATAAAATATAAAAGGGGTAATATATGAATATAGAAACTAAAAACGAATTAGATTACAGTGATGAAGTTGAAGCCTTACTTAATGAAAAAAGGGCTTCATTACTTGAAGATAGAACTCACACAAGTTGGGTTGATTTATTTAATGCAAATTTATTTAATTTTGAAAAGATTGTTGCATACTATGAAAGAAATTCTCGTAAGGCAAAAAAAGATGGGGAGTGTGCGGCAATGGAGATAAAAAAAATTCTATTATCAAAAAAACATATACTTTCTCTTAATGATATGAAAAATACTTATGTAATGAAACTTTTATCTGACGCAAGACTTTCTTATCAAGCAAAAAAATCTGCTAATACATCAGCAAGAAATAAAAAAAATGTATCTACTCGTTATAGTAAAGATAAATCAATTCAATCTGTTGAAAATTCTAATTCAGAATCATTTGAAGAAAAAGCAATTGAAGTAAAGCAAAAAATTGAATTGTTAACTAGCAATAATGATTGGCATGATTCAACCTGGTTAGATGATGAACCTGCTGATTGGGGTGTGTTTCATCTCCCCACACTTCGTAGACCAAAAGGCTTGGAGTGGAATGACTATTGGGAAAACGTGTGGCGTTGGTTGTATAAACTTGCTGATAGTGAATACAAGATGAACGACTATGATAAAGGAAATTTTGCTGGTTTCAAAAAAGCAATGGGAGAAGATTTTGGGCAACTATGGTTAGACTTAAATAAAATTAGAAGAGCAACCAAAGATGAATATAAGTTAAACCCCGTAGGAGTTGGTAAGGTTTAAAAAAATTCTAATTTCCAGAAAGTTGACTATGTACTATAATGTGTGTAGTCAATTTTTTTATGGAATAGAGAATGAATGTAAAAGAGTTTAAGAAGCATTACAAGATAATTTGTAGTTTTTCTAGCAATGAAGAGAAATTAGATTACATAGATAGAGTAAGAGATAAAATTGAGAACTTACACTTTAATGCTGTAAACGAGTTAAGAAAAAAGAACTTAGATAAATATACCGAGATATTTCATTTATTATCTAAGAATCTTGATAAAACAAAAGATGATTTTATTAAAATGAAAGATGATGAAAACCAAAAATACAGACAACTTTTTAGAAGTAATATTGGTTTAAAGGAAAAGATTAAAGACAATAATTTTGAAATTAACAAAATTGAAGTTCTTGAATTAAATATATCTGAATTAATAAGTTTGATTTAATTGTTTTTTAAAAAGGAAAAGTTATGAGTAAAGTCATTGTGATATTTGCAGAAAATTACAAAAATCTTACATTAGGACATTATGAAGGTGAAAGTATTGTTGAGGCAGTACAAAAGACTTGTGATGAAATTAACAAGGAATATTACAACAGTGATGAAGATAGAGTAATGATGATAGAGGTAGAAGGTGAAAATATAGAAATGTCATCCCTTTGTTTTGATAGAGTTTTAAACACAACTCTTGATAAGAAAAATAAGATATGTGAATACATGTCAGAAGTTTACCAAAATGGAAGAATTCAAGGAGGTTTTAAGTTTAAGATAATTGAAGTTTGAAACCATACAAGTTATAATTTAAGCCCTATTTAGGGCTTTTATTTTTTGTATTGTTAATTTGAATTAAAATTAAGTTCATAATTTGAAGTTAAATAATCAATTATTTCATTCCCCATAGAAAGCAGTTGTTTTTCAACTGAATGATAAACAAGAAGAATAGTTAGATGGTCATCGGACTGAAAATTCAGATTTCCCCCATTATCTTTTAAATAAGAATCTTTTAAAAATTCTAATTCATTTTTATAATTTAAAGAAATATGTTTTACATCCAAAACATTTATAATTTAAGTTAAAGTAATGACATAGAAAATATTGTGGTGTATAAACCATATCAATGGTTGAATGATTTATCAGGTAGTTATTAAGGTCATCATAATTTTTACATAAAGATTGAATAAATTTATCTACTTGAGTATTGGTGGTAAAGCCATTACTTTTGCATAATTTAAACAATTCATTAGATATTGTTTTCTTGTAGGCACGGCGAACCCTTTTGTATAATATATTTAAGTCTTTCATGTGTATTATTTCTTGTTATAATTTTAATATAATATAAAATAGTAAAAAGTCAAGGTTTATTTTAAAAAAGAGTTTAATGAGAGTTCTGCACCATAGAGGGCATAAGTGATTTAAAGGCGATTTAAGCCCCTTATTTGATTTATGTGGAGAATGTATCAATCAATGAAAAAGAAGTGACTGAGAGGGTATCTAGTGGTTAAATTGAGTGGTTTGAGAGAGGTTGATTTAGTGATAGTTCTGCACCATAGCCGATAGGCTTGATTTAAACCATTTGGCTGTAAGCCTATTCAACCTGGTTGGTTGGGTTTTTGTGTTCTGGGCGTATGCCCTTAAAGGGGAATATGAGTATTTGAAAAACTCTTACACCATAGCCGATAGGCTTTGAAAGATTTGAATAAAAAAAGTTTGTTAGGGAGTTAATTAAATCTTCAATCTTTTATTAGGTTTAACATCTTGTTTATGAGAAAGAGTTGAATTCAATGTTTCAGCAAACTCTTTTCTTTCAATTTGTATTAGATGAAATCTGTATTCATCATCAGAAAAAATATTTGAATAAAAATCACCACCAACAGATTTAGGGCAACCGTCTAAACTAATTAACTCATTCCATGAACAATTAAAATCACCACCTATTTCAATAGGACAAAATTCTAGACTTGTTAATTCATTCCATGAACAATTAAAATTACCACCTACTTCTTTTGGGCAAAAATCTAAACTTGTTAAGTAATTGTTTGAGCAATTAAAATACCCTTTAATAATATCAAATTTAATAGGTATTTGTTTTAATTTTTTATAATATAAGTAAACATCACCATCTACATCTACGGTTAAATCATTATTGATTGTATAATTTTTAATTTCATATTTCTTTAACCAATTTTCAATTCCATTTTTTGTTTTAAGCATTTTATATATTCCATCTTATTATATTATTATTATAACAAAGCAATATAAAAAGTCAAATAAATATAGAAATAAAAAAGACCCCGAAGGGCCTTAATTAATTTTTTTAGAATTACATAAACAATCTAACAATTTCCTTATCAATATCAGTGATAAATCTATCTAAGATAAATTGGTCGCGTAAATCTTTTGCTAAGAATTCATCATCTCTTTGACTAAAAGTTCCATCAGTATTTTTTCTTTCAATTCTTGGAACGTAGACTTCTCTAAGAGTATGATTTTTAAGTAAATCAAGAATACCATTACTTAGAGTTTGGTCAATAACAAAATGAGGAACATCTTTAAATTTCTTTTTCAAATCTTCAATGATAGTTTTAGCGACACTAGGAGGTTCAGTTGCTTTAATGAAACCAGCATTTATAGCGACAATAAATTTTTGGTCAGGAAAAGTTGCTTTAAGGCTATCATAAGAAGTAATAGATTTTTGGTCTTTAATAGGGCAAATAAATATAGGTTCAGCATTACCGTATTCCATAAAATCTAGAAAATCTTGAGGTGTTCCAAGGGCAGTAGCAAGATTTTCAGTAGCATTAGCAGGAAGGTCAAAAATTACATAATCAGAATTAGTTCCAAGTGCTGAACCAAATTTTTGTTTTTCTTCTTCGTTAGAGATATCTAAGAAAGCAACACCATTTTTTGGGTTTTGTTCAGAGAGAGGAATTCTTTTACCATTTTTCTTTTCGCCATATCTTTCAAACAAGCCTTGAAAATTTCTATCACAAACATAAGCGTCAACATTTAGATGTTTTCTTAAAGTTTCTAAGATAGATGAAGCAACTAATGTTTTACCAATATTGCCAGCGTCAGAAGCGACAATAAGAATTTGTTTTTTTGATTTTAATGTCATAACATTTTTCCTTTATATAATTGTTATAATCTCAATATATCATAAATTCATAAATTGTCAAGTTATAAAACGAAAAAAAACCTAATAAATAAATATTAGGTTAAAAATTCAAGGGAAAAAATGAGAGACAATTATCTTGAATATTTTTGTGATTTTTCTTTTGAGGAAAATAAGTCAATAACTGATTGAATTGAATCAAAGAATACATTAGATAATGCGTTTGTATTGAATAAAAAGAATCCTGCTAAAATTATTGCTGATATGATTAAGTATGTCATTTTATTTCTCCTAATGTATTTCTACTTGTTATAATCTAAGTGTAACATAAGAAAATAAAAAGTCAAGTATATTTAATAAATATATATAATATATATTAAAATAAATTGAAAATAGTTTTAAACCATAGGAGAATGATAGAAATTTAAAGAGGGAAGGGTGGTTTATTTTGAAAGAAGGTTTTTTAAATAGGCGTGAGCCTTGAACAAAGCCGATAGGCTTGAATTAGAGATTAAGAAGAAAATTCTAATTAAGACAAGTGTTTGTATGGTGTAAGTCTGCACCATAGAGCCGTTAGGAATGATTGAGAGAGTGTTATGACCTGGTAAGCGAAGCCTAGTCAACCTGGTGGGTTGGGAGGTTCTGTCTTGGGCGTATAGCCTTTCAAGGGGAATATGAGTAATGGATAACCTTATGTACCATAGCCGATGGCTTGATTTAGAAAGTAGGGGAGATGTTAAAAAAGAGCCGCTAGGCTCTTCTATGGTTTGGACTTAAATTTTTATTCTTTTAGTTGGTGTTTGACTTGCCTTTTGACTCAATTGATTTTGAAGTTTTTCAGCAAGAGTGGCTGATTCAAGAACTTTTATAGGGTCATTGTCTTTACATAATTCTTGAATTTCATTTGAAGCATATATGATAGATTTTGGAGATTGTTTAACTGCCTCTAAAACAATCTTTTTATCATCTTTTAAGTCTTTATTAGCAAAATTTAAAGCCCTGCCATTATTCTGAACTGCTTCTAAAACAATCTCTTTGTCATCTTTTAAATCCTTACTAGCAAAATTAAGAATTTCACCTTTTTGTTTTACTGCTTTTAAAACAACTTCCTTGTCATTTCTTAAAGGTAGTCCAGTATATTCTAAAGCGACTGGATTATTATCGATAGCAAACATCACGGTTTCTTTGTCATTCTTTAATCTATCAGAAGCAAAAGATAAATAATAGCCATTTTGTTTAAGTGCTTCAGAAATTATAATTTTGTCGTCTTTATGATAATCTTCAACATAATTTAAAGCCATCGCACTACGTTTAACAGCAGCAAATACTATATCTCTATCTTTGCTTAAGTTATTATCAATGTACCTAATGGAACATCCAGATAACTCAACAACTTTTAAATTAAATGATTTGTCCTTTTGTAATCTATCAGATGAATAATCTAAAGGAAATTGGTCATCATCATAATTTCCCTCTTTGATTGCCAATAAGACAACGTCATCATTATCTCTAAAATTATCAAATAATGGACTAAAAAAACTTCTTCCATCCTCCAAACCTTTTAATGCTGTTTCTTTATTTTTATATGCCATAATAATTCCTTTATATATAAATCTATTATATAGAGTTAAAATATAAAATCAATGATATATAAGGTTTATTTATGGTGTAAGTCTGCACCATAGAATAAGAAAGCATTTAATGGAATTCTGAAGGATAAATCAGATTTTTATTTTCTTTGCTTCAATAACCTCTGTTTTCTTTGGTAGTAATTTTTGAAGTTTGTTGTATTCTAATTGTTTCTTAAAGTAATAAATATCATCTATTGTGTAATCCAGCACATGCTTAAAACGTATAATTTTATTTTTGTTTATATCAAACGCATGAAATTGTATATAGGTATTATTTATTGCTTCAAATTCAATGGCGTCAAATTTGAACTTATTTTTCCGTTTAAAAAAAGCCAATAATAATTTTTCATCTTTTATAATTTTATCCATAATCTATCTTCTAGTTGTTATTAATGCAATATAACAAATTAGAAAAATAAATCAATAAATCGAAGAGTATGTGTCTTGCACCATAGAGCAAGAATAAGAAAAGCCCCGTAGGGCTTAATTTATATTGTACAAAATGGAGTTTCTGAACTTTTTTCTATCTTATTGTATTTTTCAAGTTGTTCTTTGGTGTATGAAGCAATTTCTTCGTATTCATCCCAAAGGCTTACATAAATAACATAACCATCTTTATCAAAATTAACTGAAAAATTTCCATATACATCTACTGGTTCATCTTTGTAAGACATATACAAAGGTAAATAGAATTCACCTTGTTCTTTTTCAGACCAATCTAGAGAATAAGAAAATAGAAAATCTTTAGGAAATTTGAATGAAGAAAAAATATTGATAGCATTTATTTCTTGTTGTTTTTTGTCTTTTGATATTAAATACATAATTTATCCTTTTTGTTATATTATAATTATAACAATTAAATATATTAAGTCAAGTAAATATATGTTATATTTTCAAATATTTTAGTTTAAAAAGTGTTTGCACCATAGAGCCGTTAGGCTTTTTAACTTTTCTTATTAAAGAAATAATTCAAATCATATAGTTAAGGTGAAAACTTATTTTGTTCCACAAAAGGATAAATTTATTGTAATGAAAATTCTGAAACAAAAAAGTATTGATTATTTAATGTTGGGTTAATAGTTATATCGTAGTGTGTATCATCTTCTCTTATCCAGCAATGTTCAATTGGTATATTGTGAACAAAAATATAACCTAGAACATATTTTGCTGATAAATTAAAAGTTAAAGCCTTAAAAGAATTATTGAAACAATTTTTAGGTGTAGCCCCTTTTAGTTTTCTATACAAAACATTTACTTCACAAGGTTTAATTGTAAGACTTATTATAACTTTGAGTAAAAAAGTGAATAACTGTTAATTTTGAGTCAATCATTAGATTTGTTTTCATAAATCATTGAATTTTATCATAAAGAAGGAATGATTAAATAAATTGATTGATATTGGGATAAGAGGTGAGGGTGGTTTAAGGCTGTTATATCGTGTGATTGTACACCATAGAGCCGATAGGCTTAACTGGACTCATCCAGGTGGTGTGATTTCTGTATGGTTAACTAGTATCAAGACATAGGTTCTACTATGCTAATTTTGCTTAATTTTTAATCAAGTGCTTAGTAATGTTGTTTTTAGCCTGTTTGAGCGATTTTGTGATGTTTTGATGTGTTGGTATGGACTGTTTGGAGAATGTGGCTTGTAGGTCGATTTGAGAGGTCGATTTTTGAGTAAAAGGGTAAATTTTTAACTTATCAGTTTAATCTTTATAATCAGATTTTGGAAGTGGAGGATTTAAAAATTGATAGTTGGATTTCTCTAAAGGTTTTTTCTTAATTATATTTCCTAATTCTTTTAATCTATTTATTTTTTCTTGATTATTTATTAAAATAGTAATTGGTTTAATGTTTTTATTTTTCATATTATTTCTTTCTTAAAAATCAAATTCTAATTCTTCCATATCATTATTTAAGAAATCAAGGACTTCATCAATGTTTTCTTCATCTTGTGAATAAAGTGCTTGTTTAACTGTATGAGAAAGAATTTCGTTATCTAGTGGTGTTTCTTCAAGCCAAGCAACAAAATTTGATATATCTTCCGTTTGTGAATTTGATGAATTTTCTAATTTAGACTCACTATAAAAATGTTCAATCATTTGATAGTCTAAATTAAAATTATAGTTTTCAAAGTATTTATTTATCTTATTTAATTCTTTCATAATTTATCCTTGTTGTTTTTAATGAAAGTATTCTTCAATGATAGACTCTAACTCTTTGGAAGTAGGCTTTATAAATTGAGTAGTTCCAATCCATTCTAATTTTGATATATTGCCATTTTTATCAAAATCAAATATATTATTATTTGTTTCAAGTATTAAGTGTCCTTGATTTTTAATAGAAGGTATTCCGTGGACTGTGAATATACAATTTAATTGTGCTTGCATAATATTTCCTTGTTGTTATACTATTATTATAACAAAGCATTATAGGAAGTCAAGGAAATAAATGAATTATTTTAAATATATTTTGTGTTTTAGATTAACGGTAAGGGTTGAATTGATTGACTTAATTTATAAATATATAAATTGAAAAATCAACTAAGTGGGTATGTTTGATAGGAATTATGATTTAAAAATTCTAATTTACTAAAGTATCGGTATGGTGTGAGTCTGCACCATAGGGGAAGTAGGATTGATTTAGACCTTATGCTGTAAGCCTAGTCAACCTGGTGTGTTGGGAGGTTCTGTGTCCTGGGCGTATAGCCCCTTAAAGTGGAATATGAGTGATGGATAGACTCTTGCACCATAGAGCCGTTAGACAAAAATTACTTTTTTTGAAGTTCAATAAGTTTATTGTTGATTGCTTTAATTTTTTCTGTTGCTTTTATTTTCTGTTTTAAATATTTATTTAATTTTTCTTTACTTAGAAAACTCGATAACTGTTCTGCCTTGCTAATCCAAGTTAAAGTGTATTCAATATAACTTTTTCTTGTTTCAAGATAAATTATTCTGACTGTCTTGTGCATTGCGATAATAATAATTAATAAGACTATCATTAAATATATTTGTGCTGTTTGGTTTATCATATAATATCCTCTGTGTTGTTATTGTGTGATGTATGAATCTTGAATTGATTTGTAATCAATAATTGGAAATACATTTGGTCTATAATTACTATTAAAATAGTGTTCTGGTTTTTCCTTCCAATCATCAGAGACTTGGGCAACTGTAATTAAATATTGTTTTTTTCCGCTTACATTTATTGTTTTAATTGTTCCCATTAATCCACCAATTGTTGATATTTTGAATTCTCCATTTTTTACTCTTTTTTTTTGATATGGCTCTAATGGGCCAATAAAGTCATGGTATCTACTGCTTAACCAACAAAATGTTCTAATCGCATTTGGCACATTTTTCTCTACCATTGAATGTAAAAAACTAAAATTGTTATCATTGTGTATCTTCATATATTTCCTTATTGTTATATTATTATTATAACAAAGCATTATAATAAGTCAAGTAAATATATGGTTTATTTTAATTATATTTAATGTTTTAGATTAACGGTAATGGTTGAATTCATTGAATTTAGATAGAATTTTAATTGTCTTTAATTATAAATATATGTAAGTTGAAAAATCAACTAAGTAGGTATAAATAATTAAATTTATTCCAAGGTTATTTTCCTCTTTTAAGGCTATCGCCTTGGCTTCTTGCTATCGCAATACGTTCTTGTATGGTGTGGGTATGCACCATAGGAGAAGTTCAACCA
>CAYQAV010000108.1:0-3973 GCA_964415565.1 uncultured Candidatus Peribacteria bacterium | reverse complement strand
TCGGGCAATGCCGGCAGCAACAAGGAAAGGACCGTCCGCCAGTGGTTCGTCGACCACGACCTCATCGAGAGCGTCCTCTACCTGCCCGAAAACCTCTTCTACAACACCACCGCCCCCGGCATCGTGCTGTTCCTCAACAAGGCCAAGACCAAGGAGCGCAAGGGCAAGGTCTTCCTCGTCAATGCCAGTCAGGTGTTTGAAAAGGGCGACCCCAAGAACTTCATCCCCGACGACGGCATTCAGCGCCTCGCCGACACCCTCATCGGCTGGACGGAAGAGGAAAAACTCAGCCGCATCGTCGACCACGCCGAGCTGAAAAAAAACGACTACAACATCTCCCCCAGCCGCTACATCCACACCAGCGACGCCGAAACCTACCGGCCCATCGCGGAGATCGTCGAGGAATTGAACGCGATCGAGGCCGAGGCGCGTGAGACGGACAAGGCACTCAGGGAAATCCTGAAGATGGTGGGGCTTTAGGAAATGAGCACGAATCTAGCTGCCAAGCTGAAGCTTCGTGTCTTCATCAGTTCCGTTCAAAAGGAGCTGGAAGAGGAACGCATGCAGCTGCGAATCCTGCTGACCTCGGATCCATTCCTTCTGCGCTACACGGTTCCCAAGCTCTTCGAGAAATATCCCGCACCCCTGCGACCCGACACCAAGGCCTATCTCAAGCTGCTCGAAAAGTGCCAGCTCTATGTCCTGATCATCGGGAAAGAATACGGTTCGAATTCAGGCAGCAAATCGGCTACCCACCAAGAATACGACTTTGCTCAGGAGAAGCGTCTTCCGACACTCGTCTGCGTCAAAGGTGACAGCAGATTCATGCGAGATAAAGCCGAAGAGGAATTTTTCAAACTCGTCAAAGAGGATGGTCACACCTACAGCCGCTTCAAGGACAACACCGAGCTCCACGAAATCGTCCGCGAGCGCCTGATTGCCCATATCAAGGAGCACTACGAACTCGCGCCTACAAAAGAGGAGGAAACAGTCGCCAAGGCAAACATCGCCTTCGCTTCGCCCTTTGACCGCCAGCGGCTGCATGAGCGAGAACTGGGCGACTTAAGCCCAACCCGCGTCACCGCCCTTGCGCTCGGCCTCGATCCTGAAGCGAGAAAATTGCTTAAATCCGCGGATCGGGAGCAACTGCTTTTCGATCGGGGTTACATCTGGTTCAGTTCCAGCAAAACACAAGCGCGCCCAACTGCCGCCGGCCTCCTTCTCACGGGAAAGGATCCGACCTCGCTGTTTCCACACTGCCGCATTCAGCTCGATATTTACCCCGGCTGTTCAACCGACGACGAAGCACTGATGGCCGAATCCATTCGGGGCAACATCCCCGATGCCATCGACAGCGTCGTTTCGATCATCCGCAAAAACACCCGTCGCACGCCCCGCGTCGTCGGTCTCAAGCGAATCGAACTGCCCGAGTATCCGGAAACCGCCCTCCGCGAAGCCCTCGTCAACGCCCTTGCTCACCGTGATTACGAAGACCCCAGTCAGCACGTCGTCGTCGAGGTCTATTTCGACCGCATCGTCATCACCAACCCCGGTCTGCCCGTCGGACATCCCTCGCTGAAACGTCTCGAAAAAGGCGAAGCTCGTTCCCGCTCCCGCAACCCGCTCATCAGCCAGGGCCTCGTATTTCTCCATCTCATGGAAGAACGCGGCACCGGCATCCGGCGCATGCGTGCGGCGATGCTCAATCATGGGCTGGAACTCCCGCACGTCGCCGTTGACGAAGATCGCTTCGTCCTCACCCTCCCCGGACCCGGCGACGACCTCAGCCGGATCAAGGCTCCCGCCTCCACAAAGGAAGGCTTGCCCAAGTCCGTTGTGGAGGAGCTCAACCAAAGGCAGCGCGCCATTCTCGAGCGCCTTGCGGCTGGCGAAGAACTAACCAGTGCCCGCATGCAGAGCGATTTTTCCGTGACCCGAGAAACAATTGCCCAAGACATGGCAGCGCTCATCGAGCTGAAGCTTGCGCAGAAAATCGGCAAAGCCCGCGCCACTCGTTACATCTACGCTCTGTTTGGATCGTCAGGAATCGTCAGATGAAATTCTCGAATCGTCAGATTTCCCCACCCACTGCCCCCCAAAGAACGGTGCATCCTAATCATCCGATGATCATCCGATTTCCCGGCCCGAATCGTCCAAGCCCCGCAATCTGTAGTGCCGCTAATCCCGTCGAATTCCTTGGCATCTGGGAGACGGACAAGGCATTGCGGGGCATCCTGAAACAACGGGGCGAGTCGGCATGAAAAAGAAGTCAGAAAACAAAGAAACTTCCCTCACGCGTTCCTCCGCAGCGGAATACCTCACCTTCATCACCGCCAAGGGCGAAGGCGGCGTCGAGGCGATCTACGCGGATGAGGACGTCTGGCTCAGCCAGAAAATGATGGCGGTTCTTTATGACGTTGACGTCCGGACGATCAACTACCACCTGAAGAAAGTATTCAAAGACAATGAGTTGGCGGAAGAATCAGTTATCCGAAAATTTCGGATAACTGCCGTCGATGGCAAAAACTACGACACCGGCCACTACAACCTCTCCGCCATCATCGCCGTCGGCTACAAGGTCAACTCCGAGCGGGCCGTCCAATTCCGCAAGTGGGCGACCACCGTGGTCAAGGAATACACCGTCAAGGGCTTCGCGATGGACGACGAGCGCCTCAAACACGGCGGCACCGTCCTGACCAAACAGTATTTCGAAGAGCAACTCCAGCGCGTCCGCGAAATCCGCCTCAGCGAGCGCAAGTTCTACCAGAAGATCACCGACATCTACGCCACGGCCATCGACTACGATCGCAGCGCCACGGCCACCCAGCGCTTCTTCGCCGCCGTGCAGAACAAGCTCCACTGGGCCATCCACGGCCACACCGCAGCCGAAGTCATCGCGAACCGCGCCAATGCGGAAAAGCCGCACATGGGCCTGACCACCTGGAAAGACGCACCCCACGGGAAAATCCAGAAGTTCGATGTCAGCGTCGCCAAGAACTACCTGACCGAACCGGAGATGGCTCAACTCTCACGCCTCGTCAACGCCTACCTCGATGTCGCCGAAGACATGGCCCAGCGGCAGATCCCCATGACCATGCAGGACTGGGAAACCCGTCTCAACCGCTTCATCGAAGCCACCGACCGCGAAATCCTGCAGGATGCCGGCAAAGTCACCGCCGAGATCGCCAAAGCCCACGCCGAATCCGAATTCGAGAAATACCGCATCGTCCAGGACCGCTTGTTTGTCTCGGACTTCGATGCCGAAGTGCTGCGCATCGCCAAGGGTGAAGAGGAAAGTGGCAATGAGGAAGCCCGCACCGCGGGTGCCGGGGATCTGGAGATAAAACTCAAAGGGAAGGGAAGGAAGGCGTGATGGACGGCAAACCATACCCGCTTCCCCAGACGTGGACGGAAACGTCCATAGGGAAAGTCGTCGTCAAAGCCAATCAGCGCGATCCGCGAAAGAAACCCGACGAGGTGTTTCAATACGTAGATGTCTCGGCTGTTTCAAACACGGCTTTCAGAATTACTGGCGCGGCTCCCACACTTGGATATGAAGCGCCAAGCCGAGCGCGGAAAGCGATTAAAACTGACGATGTTCTGTTCGCGACTGTTCGCCCGACTCTCAAGCGAATTGCCTTAGTTCCTCCCGAACTCGACGGCGCGATTGCCAGCACAGGCTATTGCGTTCTGCGTTGCGACAAGGCGAAGGCAGAACCGGGTTTTCTCTACTCGTTTCTCATCACCGATCACTTCAACGCCCGTATGGCGGGACTGGAGCGCGGCGCAAGCTATCCTGCGGTCCGCGACTCAGACGTCACCGCGTCTTGGTTCCCGCTCCCCCCACTCCCCGAGCAGAAGAAGATCGCGCACATCCTTTCGACGGTGCAGCGGGCGATCGAAGCGCAGGAGCGGATCATTCAGACCACCACCGAGCTGAAAAAAGCCCTCATGCACAAGCTCTTCACCGAAG
>CAYQAV010000107.1:0-24288 GCA_964415565.1 uncultured Candidatus Peribacteria bacterium | reverse complement strand
TAGAAATACTTTGAATATGATTTTGATTAACTAGAGAAGAAATAAAAAAGGTATACCAAAAGAAAGCAATGCTTTATCATCCAGATGTAAACAAAGCAGATGATTCTGAAAAGTTAATGATGGAAATAAATTGAGCATATGATTATATAATTGAAAACTTCAATGATTATATTAATAAAATAGAAGCATCAAAAAGTACTGCCATATGATTATATAATGAGTGATTAGTAATATTTTATAATCAACAAGAGTATAAAATAGCATTAAGTAAGTTTCAAAAATCAATAGAGTTAGATAAAAACTATTACAATTCATATATTATGATTGCAAAATGTATGCAAGAATTATGAGATACAGATTGAGCTATTAAAATGTATGACAAAGTTATAGATATGAACAATAGTTTTAATCTAGCTTATCAAAATAAAGCTGAATTATTATACTCATTATGAAGAACAAGAGAGGCTGATAATACTATTAAAGCATATGATAAAATTAAAGTTTCATCTGCTGATTATTATAATGTGTTAGTAGCTAATCTATATAATAGATTAGACTATAAAAGTATACTTGATATTTGTGAAAAATTGGTAAATAATAAAACAAAGCTTGTAAATTACCATTGGTATAAATATAAGTCATTAATATGAATATGAAGTAAACAAGAAGCATATGAATACCGTATAGAGAATTTATTTAAAATATCATTAGATAATGATACAGATAATAATAGAGATGATTTCGAATTCTATATTCTATGAAAAGGTTATATGTATCTAGAAAAAGAAATGTATAATGAGGCTTTAAATGTATTTAGTATACTAAAACATGTACAAAAAGATCCATTTAAGCACATTATTTGAATGTGAAAGGCATATATATGACTAAAATTCTATACAATTGCAGATAATATGATAGATGATACATATGACTTATTAAATTCTAATTCATATAAAGACTTAGATAAAAACTATATAAATGAAATCAGACAAGATTTAAAAAACATTAAAATAAAATGTATGATGAACAGATATTAAAACATACAATAAAGCCTTATAATTTTCACTTATAGGGCTTTATTATTACAAAAGAGTATTTACTACCAGTAAACGATTAAAACAAACCCAAGGCGAGACTTCGCTTCCGTAAAAGTAAGAGATTTGATGTTATAAAGTAAACGGATCCGATAGCTCAGGAAAAAGGTAATCTTTTTAGCTGAAGAGCAATGCAACAAAAAAATAAGAACCAACTAAAATAATATAATACCCCTATAGTTTTCTTCGCCAAGAATGAAATTACTATAATGGAATATTATATTACATATATGACATAACTATATATATAACAATACAACAATATAACTAAAGACATAATACACCTAATACAGAAACAACTATCATAAATAGTAAAAATCACATATGAAAAAACTATATATAGAAAATGTAAATATAACATATATGATATAGTTATAAATCTAATATATATTATTACTTAATACACTATATATAAATACTAACATATTAATAATATATAAGTTCATTTACTATAAAACAAATAACATACATAAATAAATAATAACACTATAAAATAAAACAATTTATTATATACATAATAAATTGTTTAGTAAGTACATTACAATATGTACAATTATTAAATAAAAAAAATAAATAATTGTACTACCTAATAAAAATTGATTTCTTAGATGATGATGTAGAAGTAGTAGTGGGAGTACTATGGACCCAGTAGAGTAGTTAATGATAGGTACATAATTATATGTTTTGATTTTTTTTTAATATAATATACTATTAAGAAAAATTTAAATATGTAATTATTCATTTTATGGAATTACTAGCAAATGAAATCCCTGGAAATATAAAAATACAAACTATAAAAAAAGTTGATAACTGAATTCAGGTTACTTTATATTTACTTGAAACAGTAAAAGAATTAATATTAAGTTATGAAAAAAATACTTGGTATTGAATTGATATCTCATGGAACCTAGATGTTATAAAAGAGTTATACATAAATGAGCAAGATGAGTTATTTATAACTAAAGATGGTTATATTGTGAAAAAAGAAACAATGGTAGACTTTGAGAACACTTCTAAGCTCTATAATGAAGACAACTATATTCCTTGAATATATATTCCATATAATCAAAAATCATTTATAGAAATAAATGTTAATAACATACAAGATATACTACTTCCCTTATGAATTAAAGTTCAATGATATATAAATTTAGATGATTATAAACAAATAGTAATATACATTAGCCCAATAATTGATGATTTAATTTTACTTAAAACAAGTTTACTAGAAATCATTAAAAATAGATCTGAAGAGATTGATTATTGAAACGGTGGTTTTATATCATCAAGTTGAAATTTTACAAAAAAACAATCATTAAAAAATGGTGTGTCAATAATAGCAAAAGAAGTAATGAATATTTTTACTGATAGAGAAAAAGATACTATACTTATATCAAAAAATAATTTATCTGCATGAATTTTTGATGTTGAGTGATGAACTTCAGATATGTATTGAGAAGACATAAAAATATGAAATGATATACCTATTCTCAGCTATTCATTATTTAATGTACAACTAGAGCCTGTCCTTATGTATATGTTTTTAACATGAACTATATGAGACTATTACAATAATGAAGATGAATACTGATATTTCAAAGTAATTAAATCTGTTGGAGAAGTAAGTATAACATCTAATAATACTAATTTATTTGAGTTGATTCCATGAGAAGTTTTTTATGATTATAAAAATCATATATTTTATAATGTAAAATTAAATACAAAATACGAGGTTACAGAGAAGTATTTTTACTTTATGAGTAAACTAATAGAATCAGAATGAAGAAGGTTAAGCTATGAAGAAATTAGTAATATAGAAGATATTTCAGACTGAACATTTAAATGAAACCTTTTAAAGTTACTAAGAAGAAAGAACATTATTTGAGAGAAGGTAGACTTCATAGATTGAAAGAATAAATGATATAAGTTAAAATATTATAATTAAATCTTTACAGAAAATTACAGAAAGATACTGCTAAATACAGTGTCTTTTTTTTGTTCATGATATATTATCTCATTGTAAGCTTACATTTAATTCAATACTCCGGAGTTTAATATATAACCAAATATGAAACAATGAACAAAAGTAAATAAGCAAAATGGGAAAATTGAAACAAGTGCAAAAAACATTTTATCAAAAATAGATGAGAAATTAATCCATCTAAAAAATTATAATGTTGATGACTCTATAAAGAGAATTCTAATAAGAAACCTATACAAATTAGCTAACCAAAATTTTAATACTTATGTAGAAAAATTTGAAAAAGATTAAAATAGTTATAGATTAAAGAAAATTGAATTTTAATATTTAAGATATTTATTATGCCAAATGCAATAATATATTGTAGAGTATCTACAAATAAACAAGAGAAAAATTGAGATAGCTTAGAAAATCAAGAAAGAGCTTGTAGAAGCTATTGTAAAAATAATTCTATAAATGTAATATGAGTTTTCAAAGAAGCTTTTACATGAAAAGATCAGAATAGACCAATACTTAATAAGTCGATTCTAAATGCAATAGAAAATAAAGTAGATTATTATATTGTATTTGACATAGATAGATTATCAAGAGAATGATATTCAGTATATTCAGATGTTAAAAATCACTTACAAGCTAATTGAATAACTCTAAAAGATAGTAAAAATATTATATGAGATAGTAATCTTGTAGTTACAAATGATAAAGTAGATATGAGTAAATATAAATGGAATAGAGAAAATAGAAGTGAGATGGCAGAAATGGTATATTCAGCTCAAGCAAAGATAGAGTGAGATAAAATTATTCAAAGAACAATTCCAAGAGAAATAGAACTAGAACAACAATGATATCAAGTTAGATGACCAAATTATTGATATACTAATAAGAAAATAAAAACATTAAATTGAAAAGCATCAATACAAATTAAAAATTGAACTGAATGAGATTGGGTTATATATATATTTGAATCTAGAGCAGAGTGATTGCTAAGTGATAAAGAAATAGTAGAACAAGTTAATCTTAAATGATGCATAAAAAAAAGAAATAATAAACCTATGGATGTAAAATATATGCAAGAACTTATTAAAAACCCTATATATGCATGAGTAATTAAATCAGAATGGACTTGAAAAAATCCAATTAAAACAGCTTATGATTGACTAGTAAGTATAGATATATGGAATAAAGCAAATAAAGGTAAGATACAAATAATTGAAATAGATAATACAAATTTATCAATGTTATATAAAAACGATAAAAGTAAAATAGAGGATACAATAGAAATAAAAGAAAAAAGAAAAGATTATAACAGTGAATATCCATATTCAAAAGTATTAATGTGCCCAGAATGTAAATGAACACTAACATGAAACAATGCTAAATCTAGAAGTGGTACAATACATAATTACTACCAATGTACTTGAAAGAAATGAATTAAACATAAAAACTACTCTTTAAAACAAAAAGAAGTAAATGATTCTATTATGAGTATATTCACTTCAATTAATATAAACAATGACTTATTAAAACTATTTGAAGATATTTCAGAAGAAGTATATATAGATAGAAAAGATGAATTAATAAATAATAAAGAATTATATTCAGAAAGAATTAAATGATTAAAAAAATTAAAAGAAGCTAAGCTACAAAAATTAGATAATGTAATAAACTTCCCTATACTACTTGAATCATTAAACAATGAATTAGAAGATATACAGAATCAAATAATAGATTTGGAATATAAGTTTAATAATATCAAAGAAGACATAAATATAAATACATTTAAATCATACTCTATAAACCTTATCAAACACATAGATAAAATAGTACAACAAAAGGAAAAACCAGATATGATAAGTCTTGCATTTGATATAATGTTTAACGAAAGAATAGTATTTGAAAAATTAGATTATCAAACCATAAACAATAAGGGTTTATTATGATTACAAAGCCAACAAAAAAATCCATCCGAAGATGAATTTCCTTTAAATCTGATATGGCAGCCCCACTAGGAATCGAACCTAGCTCGCAGGATTTGGAATCCTGAATTCTAACCGATGAACTATGAGGCTATATAAATCTCCGTAAAGGAGATTTATTGTATTATATACTGAATCTATAAAATGCAGTAATTGCTTTTTCACCAATAAAGTTTTTAACTTTTACATTTGGATCCATAACAAAATCTTGTTCTAATAATGAAATCTCTGATTTAAATTTTCACATTTTACCTTCAATAATTTTAAGTAAAACTTCATCTGGTTTACCAGTCATTTTTGGATCATTTTTCATTATTTCTAATTGAATAGATTTTTCTTTTTCTATAATTTCATCACTGATATCATCAGCACTTAAAAATTCTGGATTTGTAGCAGTAACATGCATAGCAACTTGTTTAGCTTTTTCTTCATTAGTTCAATCATTTGCAACAATTAATGCAGCAAGTTTACCATTTGAATGAACATAAGCAGCAGTTACTCAACCTTCATAAATACTGTAATTAGAAATTTGTAAGTTTTCACCCATTTCCATTGCATAATTTTTATTTAAAAATTCTTGAGCAGCTTCTTTAGAATCAGCTCAGTTTGTTTTTAAGAAGTTTGCTATATCACCTAACATAGTTTTAAATCTGTCAGAATTAGCTAAGAAATCAGTTTCACAAGAAACAGATACAACATAAGCTTTTGCTCATTCTGTAACTATTTTTAATCCACCTTCTAGAGTTTCTCTATCAGCTTTTTTTGCAGCTTTAGATAAACCTTTTTTTCTTAATTCATCAATAGCAAGATTTATATCACCATTTGTTTCCTCTAATGCTTTTTTACATTCCATCATACCGATTCATGTAATTTCTCTTAATTCTTTTATTAAAGCAGCTGTAATTGCCATAATTTATTAGTATTAAAATATAAATTTAATTATTATTTAGATTTATTAAAAAAATCATCAATAAATTTTATTTGAATATCTTCTCATATATAAGTTTTATATCACATAAAAACAGAAACTCAAATATATAAAAATCAAAGTAATCATTTAAACAACCAAGAAGCAAGTATCAATAAAATAATATATATTCAAAATATAATCATTCAATATCTTATATGTTTTTCTAAAATTGCTGATTTATTTTTTTCTATATAGTACAAAATAAAAGAAACAAAAGGTACATAACATAAAGCATATTTTATAGTTTCATTAGTTTGTTTATTTTCATCCATAATATATTTTTTAAGAATAAGGAATAACTATATAATAATTATTCCTTAAAAAATTCAAATTATTTTTGTTCAGTAGTTTCAACTTCAGCTTTAACTTCTTCTACTTTTTTTGCAGGAGCTTTTTTAGCTGGAACTTTTTTTTCTCCACTTACTTTAGTATCATCGATTTTTTTTACTTTAGCTTGTGATATTGTTGATGTAGCAGAAGTTGAAGCATCTCTAACTTTTCCAGATAATGCATCTCTTAATGCTGCAGCAATATAATCAATAGATTTTACTGAGTTAGTATTTGCAGGAATACAATTTTTAAGAACGCTATCATCACCATTTGTGTTTAAAACTGCATATGCTAATATTTTTAATGAATTCGCTTCTGAAATAGCTTGTTCTTCAAAAATACCATCAATAACAAAAACTGCATCTGGGATTTTTTTCATTTCTTTTACTCAAGCATATGCTTTGTTTAATTTATCTAATTCAAGCATTTTTGATGCTTTTTCTTTTTTAGATAAACTATCAAATGCTCCACCTTTTAAATCTTTATCTAATTGCATATAAGTTGCAATTCTTCTTTTTATAGTTTTAAAATTTGTTAATAAACCTGGAACCCATTTTTCTGAAACATAAAAATGTCCTGATTCAGAAGCAAGTTTTGAAATAGCATCTCTAGCTTGTAATTTAGTAGCAACGAAAAGAATTTTTTTACCACTCATATGTAATTCCTTTAATTCAGCTTTAACTTCTTCAATTTTTGCAGCAGTTATAGTTAAATTAATTACATGAATACCATTAACAGTTCAGTAAATATAACTTTTCATTTTTGGATTCCAATAATTTGCTTTATTACCAATGTGTAATAGATTATCAAACATTGAATTTAATATTGTTTTTTGCATTTTTTCCTTGTTTTAGTTATTAAATCAAGACTAATTCGATAAATCGAACAGGTAGTCTTTAAATAAATATCTTTGTGTAGAAAATATCTACTTCCCAAAAATATTTTGTATTAAATTTTAAATTATTCAGCTTTCGCTTCTTCTTTTTTAGCTTCAACTGGAGTAGCTTCAACTTTAGGCATATCAGCAGGAGCTTCTTGTAAAGCTTTTAATGATAAACCAATTCTTTTTTTCTCAGGTTCAAAATTGATAATTTTTGCAGTTACCTCTTCACCAACTTTAATATGATCTCTAATATCTTTTACAACACCATGAGAAATTTCAGATAAGTGAATTAAACCTTGTATTCCACCTTCTAAATCCATAAATGCACCAAATTTAGAAATTCTAGAGATTGGAGCAGTAATAGAATCATTAAGTTTGAATTTTTTAGCAAGAATATCCCATGGATTTTCTTTTAATCTTTTAATAGATAATGAAATTTTTTCACTATCAAGTCCTATAACTTTTACTTTTACTTTCATTCAAACTTTAGCAAATTTTGATGGATCAGTAACATGTCACCAATCTATTTCAGAAACATGAACTAAACCTTCTAAACCTTCAAAAGTAACGAACAAACCATATGATAATATACCTGATACAGTACCTTCAACAATATCACCTTCTTTTAAGTTTTTTAATGCTTCACCTCTATTTTCTTCAATAGCAGCTTTTTCAGAGAAGATAATTTTTTTACCAGCTTCATCTACATTTATAACTCTAACTTTAAAAGGAACACCTACTAATCAATTTAAGTGAGCAAGAATTTTTTCAGGATCAGCTCATTCAACTCTAGGATAATGTAGAGGAGTTAATTGTGAAACAGGTATAAACCCTTTTAATCCGTCAATATCAACTAGTAAACCTCATTTATTAGCTTCAGTTGGTCTAACAGTAATAATCTCACTTGATTCATTATATTTAGTAAGATTTGAAAGATTTTTGATTTGATTAGCTCTTTTTAATGAAAGAATTAATAAACCTCTTTCTACTGAGTCACCTAAAACCATAATTTCGATTTCTTGATTTGCTTGTAAATCGTTTAAATCAATAGTATTACCTACTTCTTTAGCAACTACTAATCAAGTAAATTGATTATTAACATTTACTAAAATGTTTTTCTTTTCGATTTTAATAATAGTACCAGAAATAACTTCTCCTTGTTTTGGATATTTAATCTCAGGAGATGCAGCAAATAACTCTTCAAATAGAGTTAAATCTTGTTTTTTTGCAACCATGGCAAATATAAGTTAAAAAAATAAAATATACTATCTATAAATAAGATAGCTATCATTTTTAAATAATTCTTAATTTTTTAAGGCTTTAATAAAGAAATAATTAAAAATCTATGTAGTAAAAAGTAAGCTTAGGACTTATACACTTTCTACTTAAAAACTTTTAATTTTTATATATAAGGTTTTCATCTCGCTATCGCTCGATGTAACTTTCCTTCCGATTCTTGACTAAAGTCAATCATCGCAAGAGAAACTTAATGGGGTGCTCGAAGGGGTTCGAACCCTCGACCTCCAGAGTCACAATCTGGCATTCTAACCAACTGAACTACGAGCACCATAGTCATAGCTTTGAAAAAAGCCCGGTTATTATATTAAAAAAGTACTAATTGTCAAAACAAAATTAGGTGATTTTTTGGCTTTTTTTAGAAAAGAATATTAAAATATAAATATATATATTAAAAGATAAAAATGAGCAAAAATAAAAATGATGAATTTATATCAATTGTATGACATGAATTGAGATCACCATTAACTTCAATTAGATGATATATCTCAATGATACTAGAATGAGATATGTGAGAAATATCTACAGAAGCCAGAAGATCTCTAAACCACTGTTACGATAGTTCAGTAAGATTAATAAATTTGGTTAATGATATATTAGCAATTTCAAAAATAGAATCATGAAAGATGGAATATTATATGAAAAATATAAACATTACTGATTTATTAAAATCTGTCTACAATGATATATTTCTAGAAGTAGAAAATAAAAATGTTTCTTTAGAAATAGAAATTGATAAAAATTTAAAAGAAAAACAAATAAATATAGATTCAGATAAGATAAGACAAGTTTTTATAAATATGATAAATAATGCAGTAAAATTTACTGATGTATGATGAAAAATAATCATAAAAGCAACTAAAATAAAAAACAAAGTTAAATTTGAAATAATAGATAATGGTATATGAATTCCAAAAGAAAAAATTGATACAATATTTGAAAAATTTAGTCAAATAGAATCAAGCTTACAAAGAAATAATACAAGTTGATTAGGTATATGACTAGCTCTTTGTAAAAATTTTATAAAAGATTTTTGAAGTGAGATAAAAGTGAAATCTGAACTTTGAAAATGAAGTACTTTCAGTTTTGAGTTAAATATAGTTTAATAGATAAAAATAAGTTATGAAAAAAGTATTAATAATAGAAGATGATAAAATTTTAAGCGAAATGTATGCATTAAAATTAAGAAAAGAAGGTTTTGAAGTAAAAGAATCAATTAATTGATTAGAATGACTAACTTGTATCTGAGAATTTAATCCAGATATAGTTTTGTTAGATATAATGATGCCTACAATGAATTGATTTGAAACTCTTGAAGCAATAAAAAATCAAACATCTTCAAGAAGTAAGATTATTATGTTTACAAATATAGTAGATAAAGATAAAATCAAAACTGCTATGCAAGCATGAGCTGATGATTATTTAATAAAAGCAAATACTAATCCAAGTGATGTAATTGAAAAAATAAATTTACTATTAAATAAAAAAGATATTCCTAACGAACCAATTTTTATAAAACCAGGATTAAATATATTTAAAATGAAAAATCCAGTTGCATGAAATGATGATATAGAAATAAGTATAAATATTAAAATATAAAAAAAGATATGATTAACTTCATATCTTTTTTTGTATTTCAACTAATATAGATTCAAAATAATTTTTAGTATCAAAATTATTAGTTGTATTATAAAGTTTTGCTTTTATTAGTGACATACCTATTCTTCAAGAAAAAAATATATCATAATATTTTGAATTAGTATTTATTTTTTTATTAACTAATTCATATCATTTTGTATAAACTAAATCTTTAAGAAAAAATTGCTTTGCTCAAAGACTTGTATAACGATGAAAACGATAATAATAATGAAGTGATTTTTCACGACTAAATCATTTAACTTTTAGTATTTTGTATATATGTTCTATTCTTTGTTTTTGATTATATTTTTTATTTAACAATATATTGTAACAAGCATCATAATAAGCATTGTATTTCAATCAAGGTATAAGTTTTTCACCATATAAATATTCATTATATAATGCAAATCATTCTTCTATTTTCATATAATCTGAAAATCCATAATTTGTACCAAAATTTCTTATATTATTATATCTTCTAAAAAAGTGAGTCATTTCATGGAAAAAAAGTGTAACTAATTCACGATTAGAATATAATTTTTTATTTGGTATAACCAAAACTCAAGATGAGTGTGACATAAAAGCATAAGCTCAAAATTTATATTTTAATCAAGTTATCTTTTCTACTGAAAAACTTAAAAGTTCTATTAATTGGTTTTTTGTTATAAATTGATTGTATTCTTCTTGCTCAGTTATAACTATATCCTTTAAAATATCAGATTTAGTAACTCAAAAAAATATCTTATTATAGTAATCATAATCAAATTCTGGATATGATATTTTGTACTTAGAATCTATTTTATTTGCTTCAAAATCATATACATTTTTTAAAAAATCTATCTTCCTATATATAAACTTTATTTCTTTTTTTAGTATTTCATATTGAGCAACTTCAAGTTTTGATTTATTTCTTTCTATTCTATTAAATACTTTTTGTAACTTTGCTTTTTGTGCATAAAGATTTCATAGATAAATATATCTATAATCTTTTAAATCTGAAATTTTTGAATATCAAAAAATAACAGGATTTTGCATGATGTTATTTTTCATAAGTGGTTTAAGTAAAACTACATTTTTTGAAGAAATACTTTTTAGAAATTTTGTAAACATATTTAAATATAAATATTATTATTTTAAATATACAAAAAATAGTAGACATGTCTACTATTTTTTTAATAAATTAACAAATACTTCACTAGGTAAACTTACTTTTCAAAATTGTCTCATTTTTTTCTTACCTTGTTTTTGTTTTTCAAGTAATTTTTTCTTTCTTGTTATATCTCAACCATATAGTTTTGCAGTTACATCTTTTCTCATTGCTGATATATCTTCTCTTCATACGATATCTCATCAAACAACTGCTTGAATCTTGATTGTAAAAAGTGCTTTTGGAATTGATTCCTTTAAATTAGCACACAATTTTCATCATAAATAACGAGCTTGTTTTCTATGACAAATAAATGCTAGTGCATCTACTTTTTCATCTGCAATTACAACTTCAAGTTTAACTAAATCATCTTCACTATAGCGAAGAAATTCATAATTAAGAGAAGCATAACCTGAACTAAGTGATTTTATTTCATCATAAAAATCTCAAATTAGTTCATTCATAGGTAAATCATAAGTAAGCATTACCCTATCACTATCTATAAATTGTTGATTTTTAAAATTTCCCCTTCTTTCCTGACTTAATTGCATCAAATTTCAAACATATTCAAGTGGAGTAATTATTTCTACTTTTGCAATTGGTTCTTCTATATACAAGTATTTTTCTCTATTTGGAAGCTCTTCTGGATTTGAGATTAAAATTCTAGTGCATTTTTGTCATTTTTCATTATCAATATATTCTGGGAGAAATCTAGAATATTCTGATCTTTTATCTCAAAGTAAAACTACTCTATATGTAACTTGTGGAGCTGTCATTATAACATCCATACCAAATTCTCTAAGTAATCTTTCTTTTACTATTTCTAAATGTAATAATCACAAAAATCCACATCTATAACCGTGTCATAAAGCTGGTGAAACATCTGTTTCAACAAAAAGTGAAGAATCATTTAAAACTAGTTTTTCCATAGCATCTTTTAACAATGGATATTCACTACTATCCATAGCAAATATACCTGCATATATAAAAGGAGTAACTAGTCAAAATCATTCTATTGGTTTTGCATTTTCTGGTTTTTCTTTTGGTCATTCTATATTTTCTGGTTTCCACATAGTATCACCTACTTTTGCATCTCTGATAGTTTTTAATCAAGTAACTACATATCAAATAGTACCTAATTCTATTTTTTTGTAACTTGTGTAACCAGGAGAAAAATAACCTACATCAAGTGCTTCTATTTTTTTATTTGTATTTAAAAAATGACAAGTATCACCTTTTTTAATTTCACCTTGAAAAACTTTTACATAAGAAACTACTCATCTATATGCATCATATTGAGAATCAAAAACAAGAGCTTTTAATTCATCATTATCTGGATTTTTATCTGAATAAACTTTTGGAGATGATACTCTTTTTATTACTTCATCTAAAATAGTTTCTACATTTTCTCATGTTTTAGCAGAAACTCATATAATTTCAGATTTATCACAACCTAAAAGGTTTATTATTTCATCAGCTACCTTATCAAAATCAGCTGCAGGAAGGTCTATCTTGTTTATGACTGGAATTATATCTAAATCATTTTCTATTGCCATATAAACATTACTCAAAGTTTGAGCTTCTATTCATTGAGTAGCATCCACTATTAAAAGAGCACCTTCAACAGATGCCAAACTTCTAGAAACTTCATACTGAAAATCAACATGTCCAGGAGTATCAATTATATTCATTTGATAACCTTTCCAATTCATACGAACTGGTGTAAGTTTTATTGTAATACCTCTTTCTTGTTCCAATTCCATTGTATCAAGCATTTGACCATTTTTCATATCTCTTTTATCTATTGTTCAAGTGATTTCAAGAAGTCTATCAGCAAGTGTAGATTTACCATGATCAATATGTGCAATAATACAAAAATTTCTAATATTTTTTAATTCCATAGTTTTTCACAATATTGTTAATAATTTGGCTTATTTTATGTATAATTGTTAAAAAGTAAAGAATTTTAAAAACTCCCAAAGGGAGTTTTTATCTATTCAAATATTCTCTAAATATTTTAAATATATTTTTCTTTTTTATTTTTTTATTTTCATCAAATTCATCAATAATTAACAAATCTCAATAATGTTTTTTAATATATTTAAAATCTGAAGCTAATTCTTCATAATTTTTATTTGCTAATTTAATATTTCAAATTTTTATAAATCAATCTTTTGTTAATCAAATTTCTTTTCAAACATAAACTTCCTCAGTATCAATTCAGTAAACTGATTTTTTATTTCTTATTTTTTCTAGTAATTTATGATTAAATTCTCTAAGCATTCATCTTTTATTTGCATATATATTTACAACTATATTATTTTCTTTTAGTTTTGGTATCTTAATTTCTGGATTACAAACGATTTCATACATATTTATTCAATATGCTCTATTCATAAGTTCTAATCTACCTCATCATAATCTACCATTTAGTTCAATAGTTTTTAGTTCTCACCTACTATTTATTTTAAATTCATGGTGAACAAAAGTATTTTTAATTCATGTTGCAATTACATTTGAATTTACAAATAGTTTAAGTTTTTTTCATTTAAATTCTCATTCAGTCTTTTCAGATGAAATTCTAGCAATATTACAATAATCATTTACATTTACATCAACTCAAAGTCTAACTTTAACTGGTTTAGATAAAAATGTTTTTCAATCATTATTTACATAATAATCTATAGAATATAGTGTTCAATCTATAAATTCTTCAACTATTAATTCTTTATTATTTATTCATCTAGCTTCTAATCTATCATGAAATTCTTTATAATGACCAACATAATCTAAAAAATCATTTTTATTTTTTATCTTTGCAACTCAAGAACTTTGAACTCAATCTATTGGTTTTATAATAAATGGATATCCTATATATTGTTCTAATTCTTCCAATTTGAAATCATCAACAGTTCATTTAACAAATTTAACACCTAAATCTGGATTATGTTTTTGTAAAAGATCTCTTTGCAAAAATTTATTTCTAAAAATGTTTGGATTATCTGAAACAATATGTCATAATGCTGATCTTACTTCATTTACAGTATTTATTAATAATTCTATAGCTGTATTAACAAAAATAATTTCGTAATCTTTAGAAAATTCTATAGCTTTTTCTTTTAAATCTTCTTTATTAGAATAATTATATAGAAATATACCTAATTTTTTTAACTTATTTATTAAATCAGCATATTCTATTTTTTCTCATTTATAAAAAATTACATTTTTAATTCAATATTTTTCAGATACTTCTTCTATAGCATCAATATCGGATGTAAACACTTCACTCTTCATCCTAGACTTAGTCATTATATGGACTATAGCTTTTGTATGCATATTTTTTTATTAATTTATAAATAAAAAATTATTTACTAAATAGTAAGCAACTTTTATAGTTTAACTTTTTCTGGAAACACGATTATAAAAAAAAATGTATATTCATCAAGTTTTTCTAGTTAATTATTTGTTAAATTCTAAGAACAGATTGCACCAAGTTGCTATATTTATATCTTCTCATCTAGTGTTATCTCATATAGAGTATTTAGAAAAAACTTGTATAATTAAGTCTTTATCATATCAAAACTTAATTAAATTTTTAGATAATTTTTTTCTAGGTTCACTAAATCATTTTTTTATGAAATCCATAAATTCTTTATCATTTATATGATCATATAAATTATGAGTTTCAAAAAGTAAAACACTTGATTCTACTTTTGGTGCTGGAATAAAGTTCTCTTTTCACACAAATAGAACATCTTTTACATTGCATTTTTTAGCAACAAAAAGTGATAAAACAGAAGTTTTTTCTTTTCATTTTCAAAGAATCTTATCTCAAACATCTTTTTGCATAAGTATAACCATAGATTCAGGCTTATTTTCAACATCATACAAAAAGTGTCTCAAAATAGGACTTGTGATATAATATGGAATATTTGCTATAACACTATAATTTGAAAAAGATGGTATGTACTTTAATACATCAATATTATTTATAGTAAAATCAACTCAGTCTAAACTAAAATCTCAATTATCAATCCTCTTATTTAAGATATCAATCATTTCTCTATCTAGCTCAACTAAATTTAAGCTTTTTGGTTTTTTATTTATAAGTTTTTCAGTAAGTGCTCAATAACCAGGTCAAACTTCTATTATATTTTTTCAAGTTACTTCTATAACTTCTGAAATTTCATTTACTATATTTTCATTTACTAAAAAATTTTGTCACAAAGATTTTTTAGCTTTAATATTATACCTTTTTAGTATTTCTAATGTCATTATTTTGTATTAAATAATTATACGAAACTTAATTCTATTCAAAAAACAAAGAAATTCAATAATTTTTATAATTGTTAATAAATAAAAATTATATTATTATATTATCTATAATAAGCCAATATTTAATAAATAAATATTTCTAAAAATTTATTACAACTAAAACAATAGTAAAATTTTTGACAAACAATTTAAAAGTATGTTATTATATCAGTGCTAAGGTAAAAGAACAAAATAATCTTTTCCCCTTGCTAGCAAAAAATTTATATTATTTTATTATCATAATATTATTATGTTAAAAACAAAAATAAAAAAAGCTATAGCTATAGCTTCTATTGCAGCTATGACTGCAACAACATTAGGAACAACATTTGCTGCTTCTAATATTGGTACAGGTACAGTTTCTGGTTCTGGTGCATTTGATTCTGCTATCGTTTGGGATGATGCATTCCCAGGTTTTGCAACTGGTTCTGTTTCTGGAATTAAAGTTAAAGCAAAAGTATTACCTAGTTTAAATATGACAATATCTGCTACTCAAATTGATTTAGGTACATTAATTGCAGGTAATACTGCAAGTGGTACTATTGATATTGAAGTTGGTACAAACGCTAAAGATGGTGTAAATATTACAGCTAGATCAGGAAGTGGTTGATTAACAAATATTGCTAATAATGCATTTCAAATTAATTCATTAACTACAGATGGTGTTGATGAATCATATACATTTGCATCTACTGTTAATACAATAGATTCTACAGTTGCTGGTTTTACTTCATCTGGTAGTACTACTGTAGAAGTAAATAGTAATTTAACTGAAAATGTTATATATACTACAAATAAACCTGAAAAATTAGATGGTACTGTTCAAGATTTAACTTTTACAGTTTCTGCTACATCAGATGCTCAAACACAAGCTGGTGATTACCAAGATACAATTACATTTACTGTAACTGGTAAATTTTAATAAAAACTAAATAAAAAAAGACAATTAAATTGTCTTTTTTTTGATTTTAATTTTTTTTTTAATAAAATAAGCTAAATTAAAATTAAAAATAAAATTATTATGAAAAAATACCTAAATATTATATTACTTTTTTCTATATTATTATGAACTAATAATATCACATACGCTGGAAATATAGATCTAATTGTATCTCCTATAAAATATGAAATAGATGCACAACCAGGTGAAACTGTAATTAAAACTGCAAAACTGATAAATAAAAGTAATGATGCTTTAATTATTCATACTTGAAAATCAGATTTCGTATCAAATGATACTACTTGAAATCCAACTTTTGTAAGAAAAAGCGAACTTGTAAATCCAGATCAAGAATTAGCAAGTTGGATAAATATAAATACTGAAAATTTTAATATTTGACCTTTAGAAGAAAGAGATATTGAGTTTTCTATAAATATACCTACAAATGCTACTCCTGGATGACACTATTGAGCAATATTTTTCAAAAATAATTGAGATGAGAATTCATGATCTGGATGACAAATCAAAATAAATGTAGATTATTGAGTATTAATTTTAGTAACAGTAGATTGAGAAATAATAGATAATTGAACTCCTTGAGATACTACAATTAATGTTTGACCTACTACTTGATATGCTTGATGAGCTATAGTTTTAGATAATTGTCCATTTTGAGACTTAACAAAAAGTAGAATAGATTGAAAATGTATAGATGATTTTTGATTATGAAATATAATTGATAGTATAACAAATAATAATTGAAATACAGATTCTGAAAATACAAACAATAATTCTTGAACTTGAAGTAATAATCAAAATAGTAATTCTTGAACAACAAATGAAGATTTTGTAATTGATTTTTGAATACCTTTCAATAATGACTGAAATACTCATATAAAACCTACTTGAAAAATAACATTAATAGATGAAGACTGAAATCAAATAAAATGAGTTTGAAAAGAAATAATAGAAAATGAAGATGGTGCTATAATATGAGAAAAAATAGTTGATTACATACCTATAAATGATAATGGTTGAAATACTTTACCAAATACTCAAAGAATATTTAATGAGGAATGGAAATGATTTCCATATGAAGCATATGATGAAGATTGAAAAAAAATTATAAAGTATTGGTCACCTTCTGATTATTACTCAAAGAAAAATATAGAAGATAAAACTTTTATTTATCCTTGGGAGAGAATAAATGAAACAATAGAACAAAAGAAAATTAAAGCAATAATTGAATTAGCATATGAAAATTATAAATGAGAGGAAATAAAATTCAACTCTGCAAAAGAATTTAGTGTTGATTATATAGTAAAAAGCGTTTGAATTAATCCATATTTTATAATATGATTAATATTTAGTCTATGATTATTTTGGTTTTTATTTATTATTTGGAGAAGAAAAACAAAGAAAAAATGTCATCATTGTAAAAAAAGAATTAATAAAAAAATGAAAATATGTCCTTATTGTTGAGAACATCAAAAAGAAAAGAAGAAATAAAATTTCTTCTTTTTTTATAATGCATTTTTTATTTTACTTGGCCATTTCATCCAAATTCTTTCTATATATCATAGATTTATCATCATTAAATCTAAAACTTTATTATACTTAGTTCTTTGTTCTTGATCATATAATTTCTTTTGATCATTTGAAACTTGAGCTTTGTTTAATTGTAAAACATTAAATGCTACATTATTAAAAATACTTATTTTTAATTTTATTAAATTTTGACAATCTCATCAACTTCAATCTAGATATTCTTTAGCTTCAGAAATAGAAACTGATGGTTTTTCTTCATCTAAAGTATAAGCTCAATTTTCAATATATTTTGCTGCTTTAGAAGAAACTTCAACACATGAATTAGAATATAAATCTTCAAAATATTTTGATTTTTCCCATATATGATTGATTCAATCAAAATAACTAAATTTAGCTTCTTTTCAGAAATAAAGATTTTTAGAATTAGTTAAACTTTGAAAATATTCTTCCATTTCACAATCTATTTCTGTAAAATCTGTATCTAAAATTATCTGAAAAACTCTAGCTTCTGGAGAATCTTGTAAACAAACAAAATCCTCTACACTTCTAATAGATGATCATTTTATTATACTTCAATTTTCTTTTGATAAAAAGGGTTTAACTGCTTCATTACATATATCAATTTTACTCTTTATACTTAAATTTGGTTTATCACAACTTGGGGTATCACTTCAAGCATTTACAATAGAAAATTGAAATATAAAAAACAAAAATAATGTTAATAATATTTTTTTCATTATTATTTCTTATTAAAAAATTTTATTATTCATACAAGTCATTTTCAAAAAATACTATATCATTTTTTAAATGCTCAAACTGATTCTTTTTTTATATTTTCTGTTACTTCTTTTCATTTATTTGTTTTTGACAATCAAATCATTGAAGCTACTGCTGTTCAAATTATAAGTCCGGTAATAACCTTATCTATTTTTTTTGCTCCAGCACTTACATTTTTTCTTTTAAAAAACACAGGTCTTAAAATTAATATTAAATTTTTTCTATTCTTATACTTTGGCTTGAAAACTTAAGTTTTGGAACTGTGATAATAAGTAAATTATTATCCAATGTAGCTTTTATACTATCAAAATCTAGGTTTTCAGGTAATATTATATTTCTAGAAAATTCTCACCAATAACATTCACTATTTCTAACAATTACATCTTTTGCATAAATTTCAGGTCTAAATCTCTCTCAACTTATAGTTAAAACATTGTTATGAAAAGATATATCTATTTCATCTAGGCTAATACCAGCAACTGGTGCTAATAATATAATTTCAAATTTAGTTTCCAAAATATCAACTGCAATTTGTCATATTTCTTCTTTTTCTGATTTAGCATTTTCTACTTCATCTTCTTCTTCAAATATTTCATCAAATTCTTCTTCTTTACTTACACCAAAAAATTTAAACATATTTTCTTTTTTAGTAATATAATCGTTATTATTATATGTTTATTTGAAATAATTCAAGATAAATGATAAAATAAAGATACTAATCTAAAAAACTATGATTAAAAATTTAAATTTAGAAAATATTAAGTTATTTTTTGAAAAAATATTAAATAATAAAAGTTCAAAAATAAAAATAAGCTCAAAAGATAAGATAAATCTTTTGGAGCAATTATCAAGTCTACTTCAATCATGAATACCTCTTATAAATAGTTTGAAAATAATTATGTATCAAACTAAAAATAAAAATATGAAAAAATTATTAAATTCAATTATAGAAAGTTTAAATACATGAAATAATTTAAAAAGTGCTTTTGAAAAATTTCCACATATATTTAATATTTTTGATCTATCAATAATAGAAATGTGAGAAGTTACTTGAAAACTTTGAGATTCTATCGAAACTATAAAAATAAAAGAAGAAAAAACAAAAGAACTAAAAAGTAAGATAATTTGAGCTCTTATTTATCCGATGGTAATAATTTCATTATCAATAGCAATGATATGAGTATTTATGATTTTTGTTATCCCAAAAATTGAAAAAATGTACTCTGATTCAAAAGTAAATTTACCTAGTTTAACACAAAATGTAATAAAAACATCAAAATTTATTCAAGAAAATATTATATATATTATATTTTTTATAATCTTAATTATTATTTCAATATCAGTTTTTAAAAAAAATAAAAAAACAAAAATATATTGGGATTATATAATTATCAGATTTCCTATATTTTGACCATTAATTAAAAAAAAGATATTAGCTTTATTTACTTCTAGTTTATGAATTTTACTTAAAAATTGAATCATAATAAATAACTCTTTAGAAATAAGTTCAAGAGCACTTGATAATGATTATTATGAAAGAAATTTAAAAGAAATAAGTTCAAGAGTTAGTAAATGAATAGAATTAAGTACTCTTATGTGAATAAATGAAATACAAAGTTGAAAAGAAAATTTCTTATTTCCAATTGAATTAGCAAGTGTAATAAAGATATGAGAAGAAACATGAAATATGTCAAACTTACTTATAAAGATAAGTTTAAAAATGAATAAAGAAATAGACTCAATAGTAAAAAATATTCAAACCGCGATTGAACCACTAGTAATAGTTATAGTTTGATGAATAATTTGAACACTGATTATGGCTATAATGTTACCATTTTTCAATATGGTAAATGTAATATAATAAATAAGACCGGTCTCAAAAGAGACCGGTCTTATTTATATTTTAAATTTTAAAAAATTATAAATATTTACTACAAACTTCTTCAAGTTTTGATTGTTGTTGTACTCAAACCATAGTTTCAACTGCAACTCAGTCTTTAAAAACAATTAAAGTAGGTATAGACATAACTCTAAATTTTCAAGCAATTTCTGGAGATTCATCTACATTTACTTTTGCTACTTTCATTTTACCTTCCATTGCAGATGAAAAACCATCTAAAATTGGTAACATCATTTGGCAAGGACCACACCATTCAGCCCAAAAATCAACTAAAACAACTCAACTTTTTATAGTTTCATCAAAATTTTGTGCATTTATTACTAATGTCATATTTATATCATTATAAATTAATTAGATTAAATGAGAATAAGTCTCATTTAATGATTTTATTCATATATTTTTTAATGTCAAATTAAGAAACTATATAAATAACATATAATATTATATCTATATTTTTATTTTTATCAATATCTAATTTGTGATTTTTTATTATAAATCTAAAAATAAATCCTTAAAAACCTTGATTGCAAGCTCTTGTTGAATAAAAAATGGAGAAGTAGAAACTGTTATAAAACTAGATTTTTCAAAAGTATCTCTTATCACTTTTTTCTTTAAATCATAATCTATAAAATCTAATTCTTTCTGAAAAAAATCTAAATCTAGATTCAGAATTATTCAATTTTTATGAAACATTTTAGAATTTAATTTATTTCATTCAGAAACAGGGCCAATTTGATTCTCAAATTGGGATTCAGGAAGTCTTCATTCTATAAATCAAATATCTAAAACATTTTCATCTCAATAATATTTAGATATATAATCTTCTAAATTTTGTGTATTTCTTATTTGAATTATTTCTGAAATAATTCATTCCTCCAAAGCAGGAATTATATAATCCCCTACATTTAAAACCTCATTTGTAAATGAAAAAACTTTTTCTAAATCAAAACTATCTGGTTTTAAAAGATGTTTATTATTATCTCTAGTATCAGCATGTTCATCGATATGAATAAGAGTATTATTATCTCAAATAATTCACCTATTTCTAGCTTCGTACCAAAAATAAAATGCATGATTATGATTATCAAAAAGTATTATTTCTTTTCATTTTATTTTAATTCTATAAAAATTTTTAAGTCCATAATTAGTAGATAATTTATCGTCAAAACCAAAATCTTCAAAAGCAATATTGTCTAAATTATCTTGAATTTCAATCTTATCTAAATCTCAAATATCTAAATCTATGATTTCAGGAACATAAAGTTTCTTATTTTTTCTTTGTTCAAAAGAAAATTCATTGTTTCAAACTGGCTTTTCTATGTAAAATCATTTTTTATAAAACATTTTTTTCTTTTAAATTAAATATTTTTTATTATTATATTAAAAACAAACATATAAGTAAATAAAAATGAATAAAAAATATATTAGTGAATTTGCAGATAAATTAAACGAAATGTTTCCAGATGCCAAAACAGAGTTATATTATACAAATGAATTTCAGCTTTTGATTGCAATTTTGATGTCAGCACAAACAACTGATAAACAAGTAAATATAGTAAATAGGAATTTTTTCCGCTTTTTAGTAGAACCAAAAGATTGAGTTTCAATGGAAATTGATTACATAAAAGAATTTATAAATAGTATTTCTTTTTTTAATAATAAAGCTGAAAATATAAAAAAAACATCGCTTATCTTAAAAGAAAAATACAACAGTAAAATACCTAAAACAATAGAAGAATTGATAACTCTACCATGAGTTTGAATAAAAACTGCAAAAGTTTTTTTAGCAGTTATTGATGATGCTCCATATATATGAGTTGATACTCATGTTCACAGGGTTTTAAACAGATTATGATTTGTAAGAACGAAAACTCCTCTTGAAACAGATAAAAAAATCAGTAGTGGTTTTACAAAAAATAATCATTCACTATTGCATAATACTCTTGTATTATTTGGTAGATATATTTGTACTGCAAGAAACCCAAAATGTGAAACTTGTCCATTTATTTGAAAATGTAATTATTATAAAAAAAATAGAAAAATTAGTTAAACTAATTTTTCTATTTTAAATTATAAACTCAATTTTCAACATCCGAAACTACTCTTCTATCTTGAAATGTTATAACTCTCTTATTAAGTGCATTCACGATATTTGAATCATGAGTTGCCATAATTACAGTTTTTCATTCTACGTTTAAATCAAGAAATATATCCATAATTTCTTTTGCAGTTTCTGGATCTAAATTTCAAGTTGGTTCATCTCAAATAATTATTTTTGGATTATTAACCAAAGCTCTAGCAATAGCAACTCTTTGTTTTTCTCAACCTGATAATTCATAAACAAATTTATCTTTTTTAATTAAAAGACCAACTTTTTCCAAAGCTTCTGGTACTTTCTTTCTTATAATAGAATCACTATAACCACAAACTTCCATAGCAAAAGCTACATTCTCATATACTTTTTTTGATTCAAGTAATTTATAATCTTGAAAAATAACTCATATTTCTCTCCTATAAGAAAGAAGAGTCTCTTCTGTCATTCATCTATAAAGAGCTAAATTACTATCCAAGATAATATCTCATCTTTCAGGTTTAAAATCTCAAATAATAGATCTAATAACTGAAGTTTTACCACTTCAAGAATAACCAATCATAAAAACAAATTCTCCTGGTTTTATCTCTATATCTATATCTTTTAGAATAACTTTATTTCTAAATGAAAGTGTAATATTATCTATTTTCATATATTTTTTATTAATTATTTTTGTTTAATTTAATAATTTTTCAAGAAAATGCAATAAAAAAGACTCTATAATTTAACCAAAATTATTTAACTTTTTCTACAAATTCAAAAGTTGTTGTATTAACAATTATTTCATCTCACTCTTCAATTGAAGGCGGAACTTCAAGTTTAAGTCAAGTATTAGTAATTACTTCTATATTTTCACTACTTCAAATAAGTGGCAATGCTTCTACAACTTTTAACTTCATATATGTATCCAATATAATTCAAACAAAATTTCAATTATGTTGTTGTATATCAATTGTTGAACCTTCTGATAAAAAATATTTCATATCCCCTATATCATCATCACCCAACTCAATTTGTTCATAATTTTCACTATTCATAAAGACATAAACTCCTGCAGAATTATATAAATATTCAAAAACAGTTCTATCTAATATAACATCATTTAATTTATCATCACTACTAAATACTTTGTCAGTCATAGAACCACTTGAAATATTTTTTAATCTCATCTTAACTGTTGTAGCTCATCTACCTCATCTGTGAGACTCCCATCTAGAAACAAAATATAAATCTCAATCTATATCAACTACACAACCTGGTTTTGTATCAAATGCTGTTTTCATAAAAAATTGTTAATTTAAATAATATATATTATATTATCTATATTTTTACTTTCTCAAAAAATAAAAAAAACTATATTATGACATGCAACTAGTTTAGGGGAATAGAATAGAATAGAATA
>CAYQAV010000106.1:0-4775 GCA_964415565.1 uncultured Candidatus Peribacteria bacterium | reverse complement strand
AAAATAAAAAAGCAATTAATTAAATATTTGTAAATTATCTATTGACTTTTAATTAAAAGATGATATATTAAAATTACTTCCAGGCATGTCTCTTAATGCAAAATCTTCGTAATCCATTTCCTTTGGTATTGTTATCTGGTAGTAAATAGGAAACCCTCTTATGAGGGTTTTTTATTGTCTGTAATTTATGCAATAGAAATTAAAAAACCCTCATAAGAGGGTCTTCTTTGTTTAGCAACTATTAAAAGTTTACTTGTAAAGCATAGTTTGTAGTGATTGTTTGTGCTTCACTAAGGATTGAACCTTGTCCAAAATCTGACTTTCCAACACTGTTTGCTCTTAAATAAACATTGATATAAGCAGGAGAAGCACCACCTTCACCGATACCAGTAATTCCTGCTGTTGAAGTCAATTGTGATGTTCTATTTACATCTGTGTATGCAGATATTTTGACTGCTTCAGTACCAGAATAATCAACTACATCAACTGCTGGAACAACTGTATATGCAGTTCCAAATGTGCAATAAAGAACAACTTGGACATTTGTAGTCCCAACTGTTCCTACTGGAATATTACCAAAGTTGGCAGAATAATTTGGATTTGAAAATACACATCCATCAACAACATCACCAGTGAAACCAACTGATGTTGATGTAATAGCAAATGCTGAACTTGCTAACATTGTTGCACCAATTAAGGCTACTATTTTTTTCTTTAAATTTTTCATTATTTATTCTCCTTATAAATTAAAATATTAAATTGAATGCCATTGAACCAGAAATGGTTTGCTTGTTTAAAATAACATATCCTTCACCAAAATCTGGCCCGAAAGTTGATTCATTTAATTTGAAGTAAAGTGGAATTGTTTGAACATCACCAGTTCCAGTATTTGCAATTCCAACTATCGTTGATAACTTGCTTGTGTATCCAGCGTCTTGGTAAGCAGTGATTTGGGCTGTTCCAACAAATGTTTGGTCAGTAGTAGGATAGATTGTGTAAGGTAAACCTAATGAACAAACCAAGTCAAGATTTGTACTTGTCTTTCCTACTGTTCCACCAACTACATTTCCGAATGCGGCTGTATATGTTGCTGAATTAAATGTGCAACCATTTTGAACTGAACCTGTAACATCTACTGTTGTTCCAGAGGTTCCAGCAATTGCCGTTCCTGACAATGCAAGAATAGCGACAATTGATAATATGCTTTTCTTTATATTTTTCATAGATTATTTCTCCTTATTAGTTATCTATCATTTATATTATATCAATTCAATTAAAAAAGTCAATATAATAATTGTGAAATACATTACATTATTCAAGTTAAGAATTTAAGTTCAAAATTGACATAGGCTTGATATTAGATGTATCAATATTATATATTTTTCCATCTAATTGAAAATCATATTTTCCAGTTGCTAAATCATCAACATAAAAACCTTTCTTTGTTTTATAATATGTATTGTTGTTTATAGTTATTGTTGATTTGTCTGTCTTTATTGATATGAAAAAGCCAGGTGATAGAATTTTTACACTGACTAATGCTGGTGAGTTAGGATAGGCATTAAATTTAATGGTAGTTTCCATTGGCGATTTATCATCAGGAAATTCCTCGGTATTTAAAAATATTATGTTTGGACTAAGTGAGGATATTGGGTAAACCATTTTTCCATTACTTGAAGTCTTTCCTCTATATCCAGCATTAGAATTTATTGATGTTGCTTCACTTTTACTGTCAATGATTGCATAAGAATCATAAATTTGTCTTGAAAAATTTAATGAATTATTTGTGTCAACAACTGCACCTTTAATATTGAAATTTGCATTTGTTTCACCATTAGTTCTAATAGATGTATTTATATCTGCATATTGAGACATATAATTTAAGTTTGCATTAATATTTTTTCTTCCATTGTTTTCTAAGTATTGTGCTGTGTAATTAAAATCATTAATTTTATTTGTATCACTTCTAATAATTGAACTAAATATATTTGTCTTGCTGTCGTATTGTGAGTTGCTATTTACTTTGCCTAGAGAAAATTCTAAACCGATGAAAGCAGAAGTTCTACTTTTATTATTTTTACTTATGCTTGTTTGAAGAAAAACATTGTTAGCCAATTTCCATGTTGTTCCAAAACTAACATATTTATTGTCATCAGTCTTAACATAAGAAAGGTTTAATTTTTGATTTTTATTTATTGCATAATTACTTGTTATTGCTAATAGACTGTCATTTTTATAATATGTAGAAGCAATTCCTTTTTGATTATTGTGTTTCAAATAATCAATGTTTAAATATAAATCTTTTGAATTGTAAAAATAGCCAACATCGTATGTTGAACCTTCACCAACTGAAGCACCAACTTTAAATGTTCCAATGTCTGTTCCAAATGTGGCCATTCCAGAAATATTTTGTATATCTTTGGTAGCCTCAAAATGACCTGAGAGGGTTAGATTTCTGTTAACTCCATAGGTGTAGTCACCTGATATAAAAGTGTTACCTAGGCTTGAATCGTTTGCTCTCAAAAAACCAGTTTCCAATGAATAAAGTGAAGTTCCTTCTTTAAGGTTTTTTGGTGTTCCTAGCAATGGGCGAGTTATGGATGTGACTTTTCCGTTTACATCCTTAATTAGAATTTTGGCTTCACCAGTGCTTGTGAATGGGTTGTAAAGACCATCAATACTGAAGTCACCAGGTAGTATGTCTTTTTGAAGGTATTTGGTTCCATTAATAAATAATTCTGCTGTTCCTTCTATCTCTGCTGTTCCACGGAAGGTTTCAATTGCTCTGTCATCGTTTGTTCTACTTAGTGCGAAATCACTCTTATATTGAATTCCAGTAAACATAAAAGAGTTGTTTAAATCACTATATGAAGAGTTGCTTGTTCCAAACCTTGTAAGTGTGTTGTTTTCTTTATTTCTTACATTGAAATTCGCTTTTAGTAAAGTAGAACCATTATATGAATTCCAATTAAAAGAAGCGTCACCAAAATTTCCACTCTCTGTTGAGAAGTGTGGACTTAATGTGTAACTAGAAAAATTATTGTATGTATCATGTGTTGCTTCATAATTCATATATTTACCAGATTGGAATTCTGGTAATTCTCCATAACGAAATGAATTCAATGAAAATTCTTGCTTAGGCATAAACTTAGGTGCTAGTTCAAGTTTTGCTGTCAAAGTCTCTTTATTAAGTTCTAATTTACCTAATGTATTTTCAGCATAGTAATCTATGCCATTAATTGTCTTTGTTTCAAGAACAATTTTATTTCCATAAATTTGTTCAAAATCATCTTTAGAAATATAAGTAACTCCGTTCTCAATTATTACCAAAGTGTCAATTTCTGACGCTTTGTTGAGATTTTTTAAAGATAATAAATAAGGGACTCTCTCTGCATAAACATTTGAAGTAAAGGCAAGAATAATCGCTATTGTTATTATTTTTAGTTTATGCGATTTCATGTTCTTACTCTACTTGTTCTGATAATTTTAAATTTGTTCCTTCAAGTTTAAATTCTGAATGTGGAAGAATATAAATAAGTTTATTTATTTTCTTATTTCCATCAATATAACTATCTGTCTTGAATGTTGCATTTCCACTATTTTTAAATACTGTTGAACTTCCAATTATTGAAGATTCAATATTTACTGTTTTAGAAATTGTTGGCTCAATAAATATTGGATATGAGAAATATATAGGAATACTAACAACGGCTTCTTTATTTTCAGTATTTTTAAGTGTTTCATATTTAAAAATTATTCTGTATGTTTGTTGAACTTCTGTTCTTTCAATGTTGGACACAACTTTGACTGAATAGACCTTACCTGGTTGAACCACAACTACGGCTGGATAAATATCTAAATCGGTAGTAGGTAACAAACCATCTTGAGTCCATTTATAAATTTCTGCTTTATAAAGTTCTTTTACATTCTTGCTTTGATTATCAAGAACAAATGTTGCTATCTTTTCATTTGAGAATTTTGTCTTAACACCAATATTTGCTTTGGTTGGATAAATGCTTGTTGCTTGTGCTGTCAATGCTAATGTTGTTAATAAAATTGCTATTATTTTTTTCATTATATATTCCTCTTATGTTATATATATATTATATTGAAAATTAAATAAAAAGCAAGGGTTGATAGTTAAATATATTGTAAAAATATTTGAAAACATTGAATTAACGCGCTAGAATTAAACATCTTCAATAAATAGGTGGGTTGAAATGTTTAAGAAAACAAGTGTTTCAGGTGATTGGTTAGATTATTCAATTGAATGTTTTTTGAAAGAAAAACGTTGGAATGGTTGGGCTTGTCCTTACTTCACCTTTGAGAATGCAAAGAAAGTCATTAAAGATTGGGCTAATCTTGTCTATGAAGAAGACAAAGATAGGTTTGTTTGGAGTGATGAAAACCTTGATGAACCTGAAATTTATGAAGCAACAACGATTGAAGTTGATGGTGAAAAAATCAAGGTCTATGGAATAGGTTATGGGTCTTGGTGTTGGTTTGAAGAATAAAATTTTGTCGAAAGAAAAGCCCTCGAAAGAGGGCTTAGATAATTGTGAGTTATGAAATTGTCTAACGGGTTTTTAGCCATGAATCAATATTATCTTGGACTTGATTCATAAAATCAAGCATTCCTTGTGGCATACCTTCATTTTCATCTCTGCCACCACTAGCAAGGTGGTCAACAATGAACTTAGGCTGTCTTCCTCTACCAGTCCAGGTGAAGTCTCCTAAACGATATTTAATTGCTACTGGAGTCCTTGTGGTGCTTT
>CAYQAV010000105.1:0-4373 GCA_964415565.1 uncultured Candidatus Peribacteria bacterium | reverse complement strand
AAGGAGTTAATAAACCACTTTCTAATAAATCTTTTGAAACACTCTCAGGTATCCCCATACTCTCTAATCATTTTATTTGTTGTTCAATTTCAAATCTTCTTTTAGATAAATTTTCTATATTAACTTCCTGCTTTGGAATAATTTCATCAACTTTAGAGATTGTTTCAGATACAACTTGTTTTACACTTGAACTTTCTACTACTTTTTCAGCAGATTTTCTTAATTTAGATATTTGCTTCATTCATAATTTAAAAGCTTTTTTTCAAACAAAAACTCATGCTCATACTCAACTTCATATCAATCATAATTCTGCTATACTTTTTCAAGTCTGATATCAATCTAAGCTAAATAATCACATAACACTTTCTCACAAAGCTTCTGCTACTTTTTTTATATTTTCCCATGAGCTAAATAATTGTTTTATTCAATCAATAATTACTGTTCAATTTGTTTCCCATACTTGAATAGCTAAATCATAATTATCTAAGATTAAAGTATCTACTAATCACTTTCAGAAATTTTCTCACCAATTATTACTTCATAGATTATCATTAATTCAAAGTTTTTCATAAAGCATGGTTTTTGCTTCATTTATCATTGCTTGTTTATCTAGTTCATCTCTTGTTTCAGATAATACAGGTGCTTCTAATTGTTCTCTTAAATGAGTTCTGTCTTGTTCTTGTCATTGTATAAAATCGTGAAGTGATTGTACTCTATCAGGATCATTTTTATTTATTTCATAATATTTTATAGCCTTATCTCCAATTTCTCTCCTAGAATCATTTAAAGAAGAAACAAATTGCTCGTTGTTTCTTTCACTTGTTTGCTGAATATCATAATTTCATCAAAATGATTCTACTCACATAAAATAAATCTTATAGTTATTAGATTTATTTTAGCATACTCTTCGTTAAAAAACAAAAATTGGATATTTATTATTTAACTTTTTGTAGTATTTTTTACCATTTTATATTGACAAAAGATTTTTAAATCATAATATAACCTTGCAGTTTTGCATTGATCTTTAACATCCTCCTGTTTTAAGAGATTAGTCTATTTATTTAATTTGTACTCTTAAAATAAGGATAAACCGATAAGTTTATTCTTTATTTTTATAGCATGAAAACAGTAAATAATTTAGGAAAAAATAGTCTATTTATTATTAAATTAACCTCTAACTGAAGTAAATATGTTAGAGGAAGATTATAAAGAATTTCTACCTGATATATATTCAGAAAAAGAAAAAGAAATAATAATAAATGGTTTATTTATTCTATCTGAACTAATCCTTGATAGCGAGGATTTAATGAAAGTGATAAATCAAATAAAATTATAATTAAATTTAAAAATCATGAAAATCAAATGATTAATCTATTGTAGAGTATCTTCAAAAAAACAAGTAAAAGAATGAAACTGATTAAGTTCTCAGGAAAAAAGATGTAGAGATTATGCTACTCAAGTTTTATGAGTTGAAGTTGAAAATGTATTTAATGATGAGTGAGTAAGTGGATGACTTTTTGAAAGAAAATCCATACAAGAACTATTTAAATATATTGATTCAAACAAAAAAAATAACTATATAGTTATTTTTGAAGATCTAAATAGATTATCAAGAGATATTCAAGTACATTGACTTTTAAAAGCTGAATTCAAAAAAAGATGAGTAGAACTTGATTGTCCTAATTTTAATTTTGTAGAAAGTCATGAATGAGAATTCAAAGAAAATATCTCAGTTATAGTTTCTCAATACGAAAAAGATAAAAACAAGCAAAGAGTTCTAAGTAGAATGAAAGCAAGACTTGAACAATGATTTTGGTGTTTTAGAATACCTATTTGATATAAATATATTGAAGCAAAAAATTGATGAAGAATAATTGTAAAAGATACAGAAGTAGCAAAAATAATCAAAAGATGATTAGAAAAATATGCTGAATGAATTCTTTATACTCTTAGTGATTTATTAAAATATTATCATAGAAACTGATTAAAAGATGTGAAATGAATAAGAGAAAACTGACAAATATATTCTACTTCTCATGTTCATAGAATAACTACAAATATATTATATACTGGTTATTTAGAATCAGAAAAATGGGATATTCCATTAACAAAAGCTCAGCATGAAGCAATTATATCAATGGATACTTATGATATAATTCAAAAAAGACTTATTTGAATGTCTCAAAAAGAAAGAAAAATAGAAGAATTAAACAAAAGAAGTGATATTTCAGATGATTTTCCTCTGAGATGATTTTTATATTGTGAAGATTCTTGATATATGCTTAGCTCAGGTTGGAGTAGATGAACTCATGCAAAGTTTCCATACTATACTTTTCCTAAAAACTCTCCTATGAAGTGAAAAAGTATAAATAGGGATACTTTTAATAAAGAGTTTCAAGAATATCTTTCTAAACTTACTCCAAATGATAAAGTTATTGAATGCTTTGAAAAAATATTTTTAGATTTATATAAAAAAAGAAATCAAATATTTGAAAAACAAAAAATCGAAGCAGAAGAAAAAATAAAAGAGATTGATTTAAAAATTGATAATTATATTGAAAGAATTTGAGAGACTTCAAGTTCAAAATTAGTAAAAAGTTATGAAGCAAAAATCGAAATTTTAGAAAAAGATAAAGAAATTATCTTAGAAAAATTGAACGTAAAGTCTTCACAGCTAAAAAATGTTTGAACGAATTTAAAAACCAAGTTAAAAATAGTCACTAATGCTTTATCTATACGGAATTCTGCAAACCTAGAAAATAAGAAAAGCCTTATAAAAATGATATTTCCTAGCTGAATTCCAATCAACAAAAAAAAGCAGGTTTGAACGACTACTTTTTCTCTTATTTATCAGGCTTTCGAGGTATCGAAAGTGTCTAAAAATCATTTGGTGGAGTAACAAGACAGGTTTTGAACAAATACAAAATTTTATTAAAGAAATGCCTTTGAGATTTACAAAATGACTATTCGCCTTTTATTCAAGCGAACTTAATTGAAGTGATAAGATACTAAAAAAACTAACTCATGAACAAAGGGTTTTGTATTGAGTTAGCTAAAAGAAATATATTTTATAATAAGCTAAGGATAATTGAACATATAATAAGTTTATAATATATATTTATAGTAAAAAATTAATTGTTTTTATTTAAAAAAATAATTACTCATCAAATACCTAACAGCCAAAATATCCAATTATAATTATCTTTTTTACTATTACTTGTATTTGTATTTGTATTTGTATTTGTATTTGTATTTGTATTTGTATTTGTATTTGTATTTGTATTTGTATTTGTATTTGAATTATTATATTCTACTTTAGGTAATGGACAATTTGAAGATTTTCTCCATCATGAATTAATAGCTTCTTGTTCAGAACAAAACCATTTTTCTCAATATGCTTCATTAATTACAGTATTATCATAATCCAAACAATTACTTAAATGATATATTTTTTCTTTAGATTCAAATCAAATATTTCATTTTATTATACAGCTATTAGAGCAGTTTCAATTTATTTCTCTATATCAAGATAAACATTCCCATGCATTATATTTATTATTAATACATCTTGAATTAATAGGTTTTTCATAACAGTATCAGTTTAAATAACATCAAACAATCATTTTTTTACTATTACTTGAAAATACACAAGTATCTCAATTTTTATAATTAATAGGTGTGTTGTCATAATATCATGGATCATAGTTATTTTCTTCTTCATAATATCATTGATCATAGTTATTTTCTTCCTCATAATAATTGTTATCATCATAATAATAATCATCATCATAATAATCATACCTTGCATAAGTAAAATTATATGAAAGTATTAATAAAAATAATAAACTTATATATCTCATATAGCTATATTAAATTTTAAAATATATAAATAATAATATAAATACATCAATTTACAAATTATATGTTTTAATAATTATGAAAATATATATGTAACTAATAATATATAAAAAAAGACTATCTAAAAGGATAGTCTTTTTTTAATCAAACACTTATTCTTTACATATATTAACTTGTTTATATAAATAGTTTTTATATAATAAAATTATTATATTTAATATACTCTATTTAAATGATACAAACTTTTAATAACAAGACACAAAAAGTCTGAGATGATTTAAAAACAAATATAAAAAAATGAGCAAAATTAAATATAGCAGCAGCTATATTTTCTATATATTGATTTGATAGTCTAAAAACAGAACTTAATAATATTGAAAAATTAAGATTCATTTTTACTGACTCTGCATTCATTGAAAAATCATCAAATAAAAAACAACAAAAAATGTTTGAAATAAAAGCTGATAACATTAAAAAAGCTATTAGTGGTTCTGAGTTTGAAATTAATTTAAAAA
>CAYQAV010000104.1:0-15767 GCA_964415565.1 uncultured Candidatus Peribacteria bacterium | reverse complement strand
TAAAATTAGTCTTCATAGAGGATTAAAAAAAGAGAGAAAAATTAAACTAATTTTATCTCTCTTATATGGGAAAATTTAATCATCTCAGCCACACACTTTTTACAATTAAGCCGAATTTTTATAATTTAAAAGAATTTAATGAAAGATATAATGCTTGAATTAAACCAATTAAAAATTGTTATTCTGTTAACACAAATAATTGAAAATATATTTATAAATTTTGATTTAAGTTAGAATCATATATATATATATATATATATATATATATATTGAAATGAATATTATATGTATCCTTGAGATGATATGCCATACCAAAATGTTTGTATATGATGATCTTGAATATGTGAAGATGAACCTGAATGAATTAATACTCCTTACAGTCAAGCAAAATGTAATTATTGAGAGTGTTTTGATTGAAACAGAAGAGCATTTGAAAGAATTATTTCTAATCCATGTGAAGAATAAAAATTAAATAAAGGAAAATTATTGACATGCTACTCTAAAAAGTAGAATGAAAAAAGTAGTAAATCAATTAGATTTACTACTTTTTTTATGTTCTTACTTCATATTAAAAAATGAATCAATTAATTTTCTATATATCATTCTTTGTTTTAACTCAGCATAATATTTAGAATTAGGTAAGTATAGGTTTTTTAGTTTTTCAAGAACTTCAGGGTTTTGAAATTTAGTTAATACTTTTTCAATTTCTGTTTTCATTTCATCTTCACTTATTTCAATTTTTTCTAATTCTCATAATTTATGAAGAATTAGTTCTCATTGTAATCTTTTTAATGCAACTGATTTTACATGATTTTCTTTATATGCTTCTTCATCTAATTTTAAGCTTTCTAGATAATCAGACATTTTAATTTGATCATTTGCCATATTTTCTTTTATTTCAGAGAAAACTTTTTCAATTTGGTTTTTTAATAATGATTCTCAGATATCGATAGTAGTTATTTTTAATAATTCATCAATTAATTTTGACTCTTCATCAATTCTAGCATTTGCATCTTTTGTATCTAAGATTTCAGCTTTAATTAAATTTTTAAATCATTCCAAATCTAATTTTTGTCCTCTTAATTGTTCTATAAATTCAGGAGTTAATTCAGGTTTAACAGCTTTTTCAATTTTATTAACTTTTACTTTGAAGCTAGTTTTTTTATTTGCAAAATCACTATTATGATAATCTTTTGGAAAAACAATTGGTAATTCAAGTTCTTCATTTATCTTAGCTCAAACTATTTTTTCTTCAAATCCTGGGACTAATATATTTGAACCTAAAACTAAAGGATAATTTTTCATAGAAGTATTTTCTAGTAAGCTACCATTTTCATATCATTCAGTATCAATACTTACTCTATCTCATAATTGAGCTTTATAATCAGCTTCTATTACTTCTTCAAATTTTGTAAATCTTTTTTCTATATCTGATATTGCATTTATTACTTCTTCATCAGAAACACTTAATGGAGTTTTTTTCAAAGATATTTTTTTATAATCTTTTCAAATTTCAATTATTGGTAATACTTCTATATGTATTTTAATTGTAAGAGGATTTTCACTTACTATTTCTTTTATTTCTCCTTGAGCAACAGGAATTAATCATTCTTTTCTTAAAGCATTTTTATACATAGCATCAATTGAAAAATCAATAGCTATTCTATTTATATGTTCTTCTCAAAATTGTCTAACCACAACATCAGCAGGAATTTTTGCTCATTTTCTAAATCATTTTACTTCTGCATTTTTTTGTAAATGTTCAATTGCTTTACTTCTAGATTTAGCCACATTTTCAACAGTTTCTTCTACAATTAATTCAACAATAGATCTTTCTAAATTGTTTCTAGTTATTTTCATAAAATCTTTACAATAAATAAATAATAAATTTTAATGTTCAGGAGTATAATTAAATTTAATTAAATATCAATTTTTGTTAATAAAAAAATAAGCCGAAGGCTTATTTTTAGTATCTTCACATATCATAATCATAATGATTTGTATCAGTATTGAATTTATAAATTATTCACATATCTTCATATTGTTGAAAATCAGTTGGTAGATAATCAAGATATCATTTTTTAAATAATTCCATAGCATCAAAAGAGTTTTTTCAAGTTTCTTTTAAAAAATTATCATTAGTTCTTTCTATATAATCAAGATTTAATTCACGAATAGCTTTATTTATATAATTTATACATTTTGATTCATCATTTAATTCTTTTTGTTCTACATTTGCAAAAGCAACTTTTCTAATATTTTCAATTTTTTTTAATAAAAAACCATCTATTTCTAATTTTTTAGTTAGAAATCAATCAAATCAAATTGATTCAAGTTCATTTCAAAGAATATTACATACTTCATTTTCAGGTTCTATAAATTTAGCTAAATTTAAGAACATAAAAAATGATTTTTCTCTATTTCATCATTTTCATTGCATTATTGCTGACATTGTTTTAGCTCATTCAACAGAATCACTATTTGCACTTGATATTTTATAATATTTTGCAGAATTTATGGGGTCATTTTTATAAAAAAAATATATATAAGCTAGATAATATGGTACTTTATAGCTTAAACATGGATTTTTGTACATATCCGTATTCCATATTTTTAACAAATCATTTTCTTTATCTATTAATTCTATTTTTTCAATATCACAAAAGTTTTCAACTCATTTTAATCATATTTTTATTGCTTCATCAGTATGTCATTTTTGTTCTTCTTCATCTATTATTTCATATTCTTTTTGATATGATGGAAGTAATAATTGTCATATTATATATGGCTTTTCAAAATATGGATTAAGTTCAGTTATTAAATCTAGGATAGAAAAAAGATATTTTTTATATTCACCATGAAAAACATTAGATCATATATATTGAATTGTCTCCATCCAATATATATCAGCTTTTACATTTTCAAATCAAAATGCAGTTGCTTTAGCAATATTTTTTTCAGGTAAATTTTCTGGATGATTAATTAATTTTTCTTTTATTTCTAAATGTTTTAAGTAATTAGTTTCATTTACTTTGAAGAAACTAACTATTCAGATAGTTATAAAAACTATAATAATAATTTTTTTAAGCATAATAAATATATTAAATATCAGTTCAGTCTAAATCAATAGTGATTTTTTCATTTTTTTTGCAAATATATAATCTTCTAGCATTTCATTCTCAAATACTTTTAGTATATATTTTTGGATTATTATATTCTCAAACTATAGAATGAATTTTTTTTCTATCATATGGAGAATAAAAAGGTAATATCAAATCATCTCAAGATTTTTCAACAAATTTAATTTTTGAAATAATTTGAATTTTTAATCTGTCATCTTTACTTTTTATGTAATCATTTATTTCAATATGAATTTTTATTTTTTCTTCTATATTGTTTTTTAATATAAGTTTCAATATATTTGATATATTGTCTAAATTTTTTCAATTTGGTCAAATCAAAAGTCAAGAATCTGGAGATTGTATTTTGATTAGGAAAATATTTTGCTCTTCATTTATAATATCAATAGAATTAATTTCTATTCAAAAATTATTAAAAAAAGTACTAGTTAATGCTTTAATTTTTTCTAACATAATAAAAAAATTAATTTTAAATTTTTTATTAGATTAATTAAAAATAGCTTTGTTGCAAGTTTTTATATTTTTTTGACTTTTCATAAAAAATACTTATCTTCTAACAAATATTTTCTTTATTTATTCAACCAATATAATTAAATGTCAAACAAAATAATAGTAGATGATTATTACTCGCAAATTAATCCAAATGATAGCGAAGTAAAAAAAATTCCTGTAAAAAAACCAGTATTAGCAACAAAGAAAAAGATTGTTGTTAGAAAGGCTACAGAAATTAAAGCAGAAGAAGCTATAAAAGAAGAGAAAAAATTAAATGATATTAAAAATAATTTTAAACAAAGTACTTGAAATAATCAAAATAAGGCAAAAAATATAGTTCAAAAAATAGAAGTAATCAAGAGATGAGATAGAAAAGAAAGTATTCCAAATAATAGACCTGTAAATAGTAGATCACCATATAGTAAACCACAAAATCAATGAGTACATAATCCACAATGATGATGATTTGCACCAAGACCACCAAAACTTAATAATACTTGAAGTACTTGAACTTTTTCATGAAATAATAAAACAGCTTTTAGACAAAACAATATTTCTCAAAAAAGTGACTTTAGTTCTGGTTCACATTTTAATCAAAATGATAATTCTTGATTTAAGAAAACATTTTCAAATAATAAACAACCAATAAAGTGAAAACAAAAAATAAAAGAAGATGAAACTAATAAAAAGCCAAAATTAAATACTTTTGGTAAAACAAGAGGTAAGGTAAGATTTTCATGAGAAGATGATTTAGTTTTTACTAGATCTAATAAATTACAAAAATCAAAAAAAGAAGAAAAGAAAGCAGAAGATATTAAACAAAATTTAGTTGAAAGAGTTTGAGAAATAGTTATAGTATGAGATTTTTTATCTGTAAAAGAATTATCAGAAAAAATCTGAGTTGTACTTCCTAAGCTTATTGCTGAGTTTATGAAGAATTGAATGATGGTAACTATAAATTCTAAGATTGATTTTGAAACTGCTTCAATAATTTGAGATGCTTTTGGTGTAAAATTAGAAAGAGAAAATGCTCTATGAGCATCAGTAGAAGATATAGTTTTATGAAATATTTCATCTTTTTTAAATGAAGATGATGCATCAAAACTTATTCCTAGATCGCCAGTTGTTTCTATAATGTGACATGTTGATCATGGTAAAACATCACTTTTAGATTATATAAGAAGTGCAAAAATTGCATCTTGAGAAGCAGGTTGAATTACTCAAAGTATAGGAGCTTATCAAGTTGAACTTCCTCAATGAAATATTACATTTCTTGATACTCCTTGACATGAAGCTTTTACTGTAATGAGAGCTAGATGAGCAAAATCTACAGATATTGCTATTTTAGTTGTTGCAGCAGATGAATGAGTAAAACCACAAACAATTGAATCAATAAGTCATGCTCGTGAAGCAGATATTCCTATTATAGTTGCTATAAATAAAATGGATAAGGTTTGAGCTAATCCTGATCATGTTAAATGACAATTAGCTGAAAATTGACTTGTTGCTGAAGATTGGTGATGAGATATTCCAATGGTTCCAGTTTCTGCTCATACTTGATTTTGAATAGATGATTTACTTGAAATTATTTTGCTTGTTGCAGAAATGAGGGAGCTTAAAGCTAATCCAGATAGAAATTGAGTTGCTACAGTTATTGAATCTCATCTTGATTGAAATCTTTGACCAGTTGCAACTGTATTAATAAATACATGAACTATTAATTCTTGAGATAATATAGTATGTCAAGATTCATATTGAAAAGTTAAAATTTTAAAAAATTATCAAAATCAAAAAGTTAAATTTGCAAAACCAGGTGAACCAGTATTTATTGTTTGACTTGATAGAGTTGTAGATGGTTGAGATATTTTACAAGTTGTTAATACTCCAGATATTGCTAAAAATAAAGCAATTGAATATAAAACTCTACTTGAAAAACAAAAGAAAGTATGAAGCTCAGGTTTAGAACTTCTTATGTCAAAAATTAAATCTTGAAATTTAAAACAATTAAAAATAATTTTAAAATCTGATACAAATTGATCGCTTGAAGCTGTTAAAAATGCATTAATTAAATTATCAACTCCAGAAACTACAGTTTCTATAATTCTTAGTTGAGTAGGCTCAATTACAGAATGAGATATTCTTATGTGAAAATGAAGTGATGCAATATTGGTTTGATTTAGTGTTTGAGTATTACCAACTGCTAAATCTACATTAGATTCAGCATGAGTTGAATATATTTCAAGTGATATTATTTATCATATAACTGATAAAATTGAAAAAATTGTTACTTGAATGCTTGATCCTAAGGAAGTAGAAATTATTTTATGAAAAGCTAAGGTTTGATGAATATTTTTTACAGATAAGAAATTTATGATACTTTGACTTGTTGTTCAACCAGAAAATAAAATTGAAGTAAATACAATGGCTAGAGTTATAAGAAAAAAGAAGATGATTTGAATTTGAAAAATTGAATCATTGAAACAATGAACTCTTGAGGTTAAAGAAGTTGAGGGGCCAACAGAATGTTGAATAAAATTTGTTTCAAATATTATTATTGAAAATTGAGATGAATTAGAAATTTACAAAACTGAAATACAAAAATAGGATAATTTATCCTATTTTTTTGATAATTATAATTTTTATGTTAATATTATATCAATATATAATTTTTTAATAAATATTTATGAGTATATTAGATTGAATTAAATTGCTTGATGATCTAAATGAAACTGATAAAGATAATCTTAGTCTATTTTGTCAAATAAAAAGTCTTAAAAAGTGAGAAATTATTTTTAAAGAATGAGAAGAAGCTATTGCTATGTATATTTTGAAAACTTGAAAAATAGAAATAAAAAAAGATATAGATTGAAAAGATATAGTTTTGTGAAATGTTGAAGCAGAAGAGATACTTTGAGAAATGGCTTTATTTTGAGATGATAATAAAAGAATGGCAACTGCAGTTGCTATAGAAGAATGTGAACTTATAACTATATTATCTTTTTCAATAAAAGATCTTACAAAAAAATATCCATTATTATTTGAAAAAATAAAAGACATAATAAATGATAGAATCATTGATAATAAAATAATTGAATCAACTATAAAATAGTAAAATAGTCAAGCAAAAAACAAACAAATGCAAAAATTAAAAAAAGATTTGCATTTGTTTGTTTTTTATATATATTAGTTGCACATTTTTGTTATTTTATTGACTTACTATGTCAAACAAAGAAGATAAAATCGAGGTAGAGTGAACTATACTGAAGGCTCTACCTGGTCTGGTATTTGATATTCAATTACCAGAAGAGTTTTGATGATGAATTATTCAATGATATCTTAGTTGAAAGATGAGAAATAATTTTATAAAACTTATCGAGTGAGATAAAGTTTTAGTAGAATTATCTCCTTATGATTTAACTAAATGAAGAATAGTTTTTAGACAAAAATAATTTTTACTTATTTTTTTTAAAAATTAAAAATAGGGCATATTTTAATTGATTACTTATCTGGTTATGAAAGTAAGACCATCTGTAAAACCAATTTGCGACAAATGTAAAATTGTTAGAAGAAATGGAATTATCAGAGTAATATGTAGTGTTGATCCAAAACACAAACAAAGACAATGATAATAACTAATATATAACAATTTATTTTATATTTAATTATATAACTAATATATGGCAAGAATTGCTTGAGTAAATTTACCAAATGGTAAACATATTGAAATAGCACTTACTTATATTTACGGTATAGGTAGAGCTGTTTCAAACGAAATATTAACAAAAGTTTGAATTGAAAAAACGACTAAAATTGAAACTATTTCTGAAGCTGATTTGGATAAAATCAGAGATGAAATAAAAGAATCTTATGTTGTTGAATGAGATCTTAGAAGATTAGTTGCTGGTAATATTAAAAGATTACAAGAAATTAATTGTTATAGAGGTCAAAGACATAAAAAAAGACTTCCTGTTAGAGGTCAAAGTACAAAAACTAATGCTAAAACTAGAAAAGGTAAGGCAACAGCTATCGCTGGTAAGAAGAAATAGTACTATTTCTTTAACTATGTATAATATTTAAAAAATTAATTTATATTATGGCTAAAACTACTATTAAAAAAAGTAAAAAAACTAGACAAATAATTCCTCATGGACAAGCACATATAAATGCTACATTTAATAATACTATAGTTAGTATTACTGATGATAAAGGTAGTGTTTTAACTTGGTCATCTGGTTGATCTGCTGGTTTTAAAGGTGCTAGAGAATCTACTCCATATGCTGCTCAAGTTATTGCTGAACAAGCTATATCAAAAGCAAAGACTCTTCATTCAATTGAATCAGTTGATGTTTATGTAAAAGGAATAGGTATTTGAAGAGAACAAGCTATTAGAGGTTTGATTTCTTGAGGTGTTGATTTAAAAGCAATTTTTGATATCACTCCAGTTCCACACAATGGGTGTAGAAAAAAGAAAGTAAGAAAATTATAATTCTTACAAAAACAATTTTTTAAATTTTTTAATTTTAAATTTAATTATGAGGTATACTTGACCAAAGAAAAAACTTTGTAGAAGAGAAGGTGTAAATCTATTTGGTACTGAAAAATATGATTTAACTGACTCAAAAAGAGCTCCTCTAAGAAGTAGAAAAACAAGTGAGTTTTGAACTCAATTGAGAAAAAAGCAAATGGCAAAAAGAATGTTTTGACTATCTGAAAAACAATTCGCTTCTTATTTTAAAAAAGCTCAACAATCAAATACTACAGGAACTACTTGAGATAAAATGTTACAATTTTTAGAATTAAGACTAGATAATGTTGTTTATAGAGCAAATTTTGCTAGAACAAGAATTCAATCTAGACAATTCGTAAATCATGCACATTTTACATTAAATGGTGTAAAAGTTGATGTTCCATCTATTGCTGTAAAAGTATGAGATGTTATTGCATTAAGAGATAAATTAAAAGAATCTGCTTTATATAAAACTTTATTAGAAGAATTAGAAGAATTTTCTAAAGCTAATAAAGGTAAAGTAACTGCTTGTAAATGGATAGATGTTGATTCTAAAAAATTAACAATTACTATCAAAGCAATACCAGAAAAAGAAGATTTTGATCAAATAATTGATATCCAAAAAATAGTTGAGTTTTACTCAAAATAATAAATAGGAATTTATGTTATTTTTGTAATCAATTTAATAATATGCACATTATTCATAATACAATAGGTGTTCCTAAAATTACTCAAAAAGATTTAGAAAATAGTACTTCGTCTTTCATAGTAGGACCTTTACCAAAAGGGTATGGTGTAACTTTGGGTAATTCGCTAAGAAGAATACTTTTGTCTTCAATTCCTTGAACAAAAGTAACTTGAATAAAAGTAAAATGAGTTAATCATGAATATTCAACTCTTCCATGAGTAAAAGATTCAATAATTGATATAATGTTAAACCTTAAAGGATTAGTATTATCAAAAAGTGATATCTGAGTAGAATGGTTAAAATTAAACAAAACTAAATCATGAAAAGTAACTGCAGCTGATATTAAATCATCTTGATGAGTTGAAATCATTAATAAAGATTTATATATAACTGAAATTGACCAAGATGGTTTAGAATTAGATATTGAAATTAGAGTTGAAAAATGAGTTTGATACTTAACTCAAGAAGAATTATTAGAAAAAGAAGAAGATGTAGAAGTTATTCTACTTGATACTAACTTTTCACCTGTATTAAATGTTAAATACAATATAGAAAAAGCTAGATTTTGAGAAATGATTAACTTAGATTCTTTGGAAATGACTATAGTTACAGATTGATCTATATCTCCAGTAAATGCATTAAAATTTTCTTGAGATATGTTAAATTCTTACTTTTCAATTTTTAATGAAGAATCTTTACAAGTGGAATGACAATTCATTTCTAATGTAAAGGAATTAATATCTAGAGAAAAAGAGGAAGTTCAAGAAGAGTTAGAAAAAGAAACTTATACTCCAATTGAAATTATGTGATTATCTCCTAGAACATTAAATGCTTTAATTAATTGAGACATTCTTTCAATAGAGAAGCTGACTAAATGTACTGAGACAAAACTTTCTTCAATCAAATGATTTGGTAAGAAAGCTATGACTGAGATTAGATCTTCTCTTGCTGAGAGAGGTTTAAAGCTTTTAGGTGATGATTAATATATCTAATTTATAATTTTTATACAAATGAGACATAGAGTTAGAAAAAACTTAAAGTTCAATAATAAAAGTTTTGCTCATAGAGATGCTATGGAAAGAAATTTGTTAACATCTTTTTTCTTACATAAATCACTACAAACTACAGAAAAAAAAGTTGATTTAATTATACCTATGGTTGATAAATTAATTAATGTAGTTAATACAAAAGATGAAATGAACGCAATTAGATATGTAATGAAATATCTATACACAAAAGAAGCATCATTAGAATTATTTAAAAATGTTGCTCCTAAATACAAAGGAAACAAAACTTCTGGTTTTACTAGAGCTACAGCTATTAAATTTAGAGATTGAGATGCTGCTAAATTGGTTAAATTAGAATTAGTTTAATATTTATTTAAGTTTAAATTAGACATGAAAACTATTACTCCAACACAATTAAAAGGTGATGAAAGAAAATGGTATGTAATTGATGCTAAAGAACAAACTCTTGGTAGACTAGCTACTCAAATAGCTGTTATACTTAAAGGTAAAAACAAAGTATCATTTGCTCCTCACTTAGATAATGGAGATTACGTTATAGTAACTAACTGTGATAAATTTGTTGTAACTGGTAAAAAGTTAACTGACAAAATTTACTATAGACATAGTGGTTACCTAGGTGGTCTTAAAGAAATTTCTTTAGAAAATCTATTAAATAAAAAACCTATGAGAGCTCTAGAATTAGCTATTGCTTGAATGTTACCAAAAAATAGATTAAAAAAAGGAATGTTATCTAGATTAAAATTATTTACTTGAGACGAACATACATTTGTTGCTCAAAAACCTGAACTTATAAAATAATAAAAATTATTTATGACGAATAAATATACTTATAACATTTGAAAAAGAAAAACTGCTTCTGCTCAAGTAAAATTATTTGAGGGAAAAGGTAGTGATACTATAAATGGAAAAAAGTCATCAGAATATATAACTAGAACAGACTTATTTGAAGTTGTTTATGCACCTTTAAAAGCTTGTAAAGTTAAAGATGATTTCTATTTTGAAGTTGAAATTTCTGGTTCATGAATTTCAGCTCAAGCTGATGCAATTAAATTAGGATTATCTAGAAGTTTAGCTGAAAAAAATGAAGGATTTAAAAAAATTCTTAAAGCAGATGGATTTTTAACTAGAGATTCTAGAATAGTTGAAAGAAAAAAACCAGGAAAAAAGAAAGCTAGAAAATCTCCATCTTGGTCAAAAAGATAGTTTTAATATTTCAAATTATACTTCTTTTAAACTAGTCATTATCTGATTTAGTCAGATAATAATGTTAATTTATAATTATTATCCTACTATATTGGATAATGACAAAATATATTTAATTTATAAATATTGTAGAAATGCCTACTATAAATCAATTAATTAAAAGGAAAAGAAAAACACCAGCTACAAAAAGTAAATCACCTGCACTACAAGTGATTAGAAACTCAATCAGAAAAACATCTGTTGAGATAGATGGTGGATGTCCTCAAAAAAGAGGAGTTTGTGTTAAAGTAACTACAATGACTCCTAAAAAACCTAACTCTGCCTTAAGAAAAGTTGCAAGAGTTAGATTAACTAATTGATATGAAGTTAATGCTTATATTTGAGGTGAAGGTCATAACTTACAAGAACACTCTGTAGTTGCTATAAGAGGGTGAAGAGTTAAAGATTTACCTTGAGTAAGATATCATATCGTTAGAGGTTTACTTGATTCTGAATGAGTTAAAAATAGAAAACAAGGTAGATCATTATATGGTGCTAAAAGACCAAAAAAATAAAAATTTAATATTAATGTATTAGATTTTAAAACGGAGTAAGCTAAACAATTGCTGAAAAATTCCGTGAATATTTATTAATTGTTATATACAATGAAACAAAACGAAAAAATATCAATGTTTGATAAATTTACTAACTATGTAATGTTAGATGGTAAAAAAAGTGTTGCTATAAAAATTATGGATGATACTTTTGAAGAAATTAAATCTAAAGGACAAAAAATGCCTAAAGCAATTTTTGATAAAGCATTAGAAAATATTATTCCAAAAATTGAAGTTAGACCAAAAAGAGTTTGAGGTTCTATATATCAAGTTCCACAAGAAGTTAAACCAAAAAGACAATTATTTTTGGCTTCAAAATGGATTATAGATTCAGCTAGAGGTAAAAAAGGTGCTCCTTTTGCTAAATTTTTAGCTAATGAATTGATAGAAGCGGCTAATGAAACTTGAACTGCTTATAAGAAAAAATTGGAAGTTTATAAAATGGCTGAAGCTAATAAAGCTTTTGCTAGATTTGCAAACAAATAATAATAACTTTATTCATAATTTAATTAAAAATGGCTCACAAGAAAGCACAATGAGCTACTAGTAATGGTAGAGACTCTCAAGCTAAGAGATTAGGTGTAAAACTTTTTGGATGACAAAAAGCTATCTCTTGAAATATAATTGTTAGACAAAAAGGTAATAAATTTTGGCCAGGAGAAGGTGTTTCTCAAGGACATGATTTTACACTTTTTGCTACTTCTGAAGGTATTGTTACTTTTACTCAAAAGAAAAGAACAAGATTTGATGGTAGAAAATTCATTGATACTTACATATCTGTAAAATAAAAAAAGTCAATATTTAATATTGACTTTTTTTATTTTATTTTTATAATACAGATGTAAAATATATATTAATGGATTTTTAAATCTATTAATTCAAGTAAAACTAGGAATAATTAGCCTTAAACCAAAAGTACATCTATATTGATGCAACTTGAATAGAATACTTCATTTGAAGTTTAATTTTACACTAGACTTTGTCTAATAATAAAATAGTTAAACACATATGTGTTTAACTATTTTATTATTTCTCAAGGATTTGTAAATGAATCATTTTCAATAATTCTTCAAGGCATAGAGTATGATTTTATACCAGTTTTTACATTATCTCATATAATTATTCCAAGTTTTCTAAGTCAACTATCAATTAATTTTCATTTTACAATAACTTTTATGTTTTCATTGTCATGTCTTAAATTTGCACTTATAAATCAACCTCAAATATTTACATTATTTCAAATAATACTATCTCATATATAACTTAAATGAGAAATATTTGTTTTGTTTCAAATTGAACAGTTTTTTATTTCAACAGCATTTCATATTTTACAATTATTTCAAATAACTGTATTTCACCTTAAATATGTATTTGGTCAAATACTTGTATTTTCTCAAATATATACATTTCATTCTATATAAGTTCAAGCTTTAAGTGTTGATCATTTTCCTAGAATTACAGTTCATTTAATAGTTACTCATTTTTCTATATCTCATTTTATGTCAGATTCTTTTTGTTTTTCTAAAAAATGAGCATTAGCATTTAGTATATCCCAAGGATATCAGACATCAATAAACTCTTTTTTTACTTCAATTGCTTTAAGAGGGTAATTATTTACATAAATATTTATTGCATCAGTTATTTCATATTCTCATCTTTTTGACAGAGGAATATGTTTAACTATTTCAAGTATTGATGAATTAAATTTATAAACTCAAAGATTTGCAAGATTTCATACATAATTTTCAGGTTTTTCGACTATTTCTCTTATATTATTTTCATTATCAACTTTAAAAATCCCATATATTTCTGGATTTGCAACTTGTTTAACAAGTGCACCATATCACTTGTATTCTAAAATAGCTTTTAAATCATTTTTATTAAAAATCGAATCTCAATTTAATATGATTAAATCAAAGTCAGATTCTATTCATTTTATTGCTGCTCATGTTCAATTTTCATCATTTTGCATATGATAATTTACAGGAACTCATTTGAAATTATTTCATAAATAGTTCTCAATCATTTCAGCTTTGTATTTTACTACAATTGTAATTTCAGTTACATATTTATAAATACTCTCTAAATTGTGCTCCAATATAGTTTTTCCATAGATAGAAATCATTGGTTTTGGAATTGTATTTGTAAATGGTTTAAGCCTACTACCTTCTCAGGCAGCTAAAATTATTGCTTTCATTTTTGTATTTTTAAATATATATTTATCTAATTTTATTTTTAAAGTTTCTTTTGTAAAGTTTGCTTTAAAAAAAACTTGTTAGAAAAGATGATTATTGGATTAAAAATAAGAAAAATTATTAAAAGAAAAACAAATTTTAGTAAAAATATATTTAAAACAATATAAATAATTAATCAAGTAAAAAATATCAATTTTATTGATTAAATAAACTATAAATTTATAATAAAACTATTAATTACTAGTTTATAATTATGCTACAACAAGCTACAACAAGCTTAGAAAATGGAATAAGCTGTCTGAAAGAAAGCATGTATTTATTTGTGAGTTAAAACTAGCAGGTAAATATCTGTTTTTTTGAGTTCATTTAAGTGACACCCAAAGAGCGATAGCGATTTGTTGGTGGAAGTTATGCAGAGTAAAAATAAAACGGAACTTTTGTAAAATATTTATTTAAAAAATAAATATTGTTAATTGTGTTAAAAAATCTCCTAAAAAAACAAAATTAATATTTAATATATAAACCTATATGAAAAAACAAAAACAAGCCTTCACACTAGTAGAGTTAATCGTAGTAATAACGATATTAGCTATTTTGTGAACAATAGCCTTTATAAATCTTCAATGATACTCTGCAGGTGCTAGAGATAGTAAGAGACTAAGTGATATAAACAATATTCAAAAGAAAATATCAATAGAAACATCAAAATGAACAATTTTAACAAGTTTAATAAATACAGTAAAAACAAATTCTTGATTAACAATAGATTGAAATAATACAGCAACATCAATCCAATGAACAGCTAATTTTTTAAATTTAAAAGAAAATTGAGATAGTTTTAAAGATCCAGTAACTAAATGAGATTATATAATATCATATAGTATATGATGAGCATGAACATGAGCATATAAATTCACACAAATATCAACAATAAATGAAGAAAAAAATCAAGCAGTAGTAAAATGAAATTATTATAAAATAGATACTGTTAATGATAGTCCAAGTATAATAGTAAATAGTGAAGATTATTATGTAGTTGATTGATGAGTAGATTTACCATATATTGTAGATAATTCTTGAGGTTCAAGTAGTACATCAAGTTGATGACCAGTAGCAGAAAATTGAGTATGTTGAAGTGATAATGGATGAAACTTTACATCAAATCCAATAAATCTATGTAGTGGATGAACTGCATCAACTGTAACAGATAATGGATGATGAAATACATACACTTGGACATGTGATTGAATAAATTGATGAACAACAGATAGTTGTAGTGCAAATAATACAAACCTATCACAATATCCATGATGTAATGAAACAGATATAACAATATGAACATATACAATCTCATCATGTAATGTATGAGCAACAATAGCAAGTACTGATTGGACAGTATCAAGATGAGAATATTTTCAATGGTGAAGAAATAAAGGTTTTGCATATTGAGATACAACTCAACAAGCTACACCTATAGATTGAAGTATATGACTTAATGCTTGAACAGATACATATTGATTTGTATGGAATTGATCTTTATCAAATCCATATAGTTGGGCAAATACAGATATAACAAATAACTGGTGAAATACAACAAATACAAGTGTAGCAAGACAATGACCATGTACTACTTGATACCATGTGCCAAGTCAAACAGAATGGACTTGAATAGTAACATCTGGTTGATGGTGAAGTAATTGAACAGCTATGCAAACAGCACTTAAATTACCTTATGCAGGTTACCGTAGTTGGGATATTGGTGCTTTTTACAATTGAGCTTCTCTCTGTGGCTACTGGTCTAGCACTCCTAATGGTACTTACGGGTATTTCTTGTACTTCTATTCTAGCAATATTGTTCCTAGCAGTAGCAATTATCGTGCTTACGGTTACTCTGTTAGGTGTTTCAAAAACTAGAGAGATA
>CAYQAV010000103.1:0-27530 GCA_964415565.1 uncultured Candidatus Peribacteria bacterium | reverse complement strand
ATGATTATTTTGACATATTAAACCTAAAATTAGTCTTCATAGAGGATTAAAAAAAGAGAGAAAAATTAAACTAATTTTATCTCTCTTATATGGGAAAATTTAATCATCTCAGCCACACACTTTTTACAATTAAGCCTTTTTTTATGGTATCCCCAACTGGAATCGAACCAGTATCTAGCCCTTAGGAGGGGCTTATTCTATCCGTTGAACTATGAGGACAAAAAAAGTGCTTATTTAAAATAAGCACTTTTTTCCTTTTTTCAACTATTTTTATATTTTTATCATAAATATTGTTCCGGCAATTGCAAATAAAACAATTAGTGAAATTAATAATATTAAATTGTTTGTTTTTTGATATTTTAATTCAGTTGTTACAGTTTCTTTTTCAGCTTGTAAATCAATAATTGATTGATTTAAATTTGATTTAGATTCTTCAAGTAAGAATTGTGATTTTTTAAAATCAATTAAAGAAACAGAATTTTTAGCAATTTCTTCTGATCTTCATACTCTAATTGATAATTCTCTTATAATCAAATCTTTTTCTTTAATTTCATTTCTTAAATCATCGTAAACTTCATCTAATACATTTTTATTATTAGATGGAAAATCTACTTCTTTTGAAGATGAAAAAAATTGTTCATTGTTTGTAGCTTGTTTTTTTTCAACTATTATTTCTTGTTTAACACTACCTCATGATATCAAATTTTCTAAATCTGATAAATTTATATATACAACTTTTCCGTCTTTTTTTGATCTTAATCTTCATGCTTTTACATATCTATCTATACTTCTAGTAGATATTCAAAGCATATCTGCAGCTTCTTGTCTAGTGTGTTTGTACATGGACATATTTTTATAAAATAACTGTCTATAATGTATACTTTTTATCTAAATAATCAAGTTTTTTAAATTGACAGGGTCATTTTTTTTGTCTAAAATAAAGAAGTAAGGTAAATCTTACTTCTTATATATTGGAAAACTTTTACATAAATTTAATATTTCTATTTTTAATTCATTTAATTTTTTTTCATTATCCTTATTAATTATAGCTTCTTTAAAAATTTTTGCAATAATCTTCATTTCTCATTCCTTCATTCATCTAGTTGTAGCTGCTGGAGTTCAAATTCTAATTCAACTTGGGTCAAGAGCTTTTCTTATATCATAAGGAACCATATTTTTATTTGTAGATAATCATACTTTTTCAAGAGCTAATTCTGCTTCTTTTCAAGTTACTCAAAAACTAGAAAATACATCAATAAGTATTAAATGATTATCCGTTCAATCAGATATAACTCTAAATTTATGAATAATTAACTCTTCTGCTAAAACTTTTGCATTCAAAATAACTTGTTTTGCATAAGATTTAAATTCAGGCTTTAATGCTTCTGCAAAAGCAACTGCTTTAGCAGCAATTAAATGTTCATGTGGTCATCATTGAACTCAAGGAAATACAGCTCTAGCTATTGCTGATCAAAATTTTTCTTTAGACATAATAATAGCTCATCTTGGTCATCTTAGTGTTTTATGAGTTGTTGAAGTGACTATATCACAATATGGAACTGGATTTTCCAAAACTCATCCTGCAACTAATCAAGCAATATGTGCTATATCTGCCATTAAAACTGCTCAAACTTTATCAGCAATTTCTCTAAATCTTTTCCAATCTAGATTTCTAGGATATGCAGAAAATCCTGCAATTATCATCTTTGGTTTATTTTCAACTGCTAATCTTTCAACTTCATCCATGTTAATTAACATAGTTTCTTTATCAAGAGTATAAGGAATAATATCATATAAAATCCCTGAAAAATTTAAAGGATGTCCATGGCTAAGATGTCAACCTTGATCTAAACTCAATCATAAAACTTTATCTCCAGGATTTAAAACAGCAATATAAACAGCTAAATTAGCTGGACTTCAACTTAAAGGTTGAACATTTACATATTCAGCTCAAAAAAGCTCTTTACATCTTGATATTGCTAAATTTTCTATTTGATCTATATATTCTTGTCCAGCATAATATCTTTTTCAAGGGTATCATTCACTATATTTATTTGTAAGTATACTTCAAGCTGCCTCCATAACATCTAAACTTGCATAATTTTCTGATGCTATAAGTTCAATTTCAGATTCTTGTCTATAAGCTTCTTTTTCTATAAGATCAAAAAGAACTTTATCATTTTTTTCTAACATTTTTTTATTATTAAATAAGTAAAATTTATACTATTTATTTTATAAAAACAATTAATTTTAATGTAAATTTATAATTCATAATATGAAAATTAAGAATAATGATTAATTTATAATTAAAAAAATAAAAAAAGCTATATTTTATAGCTTTTTTATGTTAAAAAATTATTTATTTTGTTCTTTATAATTATCAATAGTTAAATTAAAAGCTTTAGTTTCAATAAAAATATCTAGTATTTTTTTAGCCTCTTCCTTTTGTCTATCATAAATATTTTTAAAATCTTCTTCTGTAAAATTTACTTCAATATCTGGAGTTATTCAATCTGAATCAATATTAACTCATTTTGGAGTAAACCATTTTGCAACTGTTAATTTAAGCATACTTCAATCATTTAATTCAAAAGGTTTTTGAACTGATCATTTTCAATATGATTTTTTTCAAACAATAATTGCTTTATTATAATCCCTTAATGCTCAGGCAGTTATTTCTGAAGCACTAGCAGAATTTTCATTTATTAAAACTACTATTTTTCATTCATAAATATTTCAATCATTTATACTATTATAAACCTCATCTATGTTTTCATCTTTATATTTTGTAACAACTACGATATTTCAATTTTCTATTAAATTACTTAGTATTTCTACTGCACTAATTAAATAACCACCTCAATTATCTCTTAAGTCAACAATTATTCAAGATGTATTTTTTAACTCATTTAATGCATTTTTAAAATCTCTTGATGTTTCTTCTCAAAACATATTTATAGAAATATATCCTGTATTATTATCAAATTTTTCAAAATCAACAGAAGGAATTTTAATCTTGTCTCTTACAACTTCTTTTTTTACTAAACTTTCTTCTCCTTCTCTTAATATATATAATTTAACAATTGTTCAAGCTGGTCATTTTATATTATTAACAGCTTCTACTAAATTCATTCATTGTAAACTAATATCATTTGCTGAAATTATTATATCTCCTGATCTTAAATCAAACTTTTTAGCTGGAGATCATTTAATAATTCTATCAATTGCTACTCAAAGTGGATTAATTTCAACAACAGCTCAAATTCCTTCAAAATCTCAAGATAGCGTTTCATTAAAACTTTTATTTTCATCCTTATTAAAATAAGTAGAATGTTTATCTCATAATCAATTTACTAATCAAGTAATAGATGATTCTAATAGTTTATCATTATTAATAGTATTTTCGTCAAAATATTCTTTTTTAATTATATCATAAATTGCCCAATATTTAGTTAAATTTAAATCATTTCAAGATGAGTATATACTAGTAAAATTGTTACTTTTTAACATTATATTATTCCGAATTTTGGCTCATTCAAGAGAAAATATAATTCAGAGAGTGAAACTTGTTAAAAAAATTATAAAAAATAGTCAGTAACTTCTTTTATTTTTATTTTCATTCATAAATATTTTAATATTAGTGTTAAATTATTTTATGTATCAATAATAATTTTTATCTATAAAAAGACAAGTCAATAATTATTTTTATTCATTGTTAAAAAAATGTTATAAAATAAAAATTAGCTTATATACTTAATTAAATTATTGTTTTAAAAATATAAATTAAATAAATTAAAAATATATGGCTTAATAAAGTGCTTTTAACATTTTAACATTAGCTATTAATATTAATAATATATTATATTAAATATAAAAAAGAATATATAAAGATAAAGTATTTCACATTTTTGATTTTAAAATAAATATATGGTAATATTATTATAATATATTATTAATATAATTAAATATGATTTTTGAATATTTAAAAAAACAAAGTAAATTAAAAGAAAAAATAAAATTAACAAAAATTATGATTTTTAATTTACAAATTCCAGAAGAGCAAAAAAGCCTTTATATTCAAGCTTTAGATATTTTAGATGAAAGTTGAATTGATAGAATATATAATAATTTGGTTATTTTTATTAAAGATATAGAAATAAAAGAACTTGATCAAATTCAAAAAAATAATTTTACAGTTATTGCATGAATGAGAAAAAAAGAAGCTGAAGAAAGAAAAATAGAAATAAATTCTTTTTCATTTTTAATTAATAACATTTAAATATATGAATAATATTGAAAATAATATAGATACTCAAGTAAATAATATAGATTATAGATTAGATTTATTATTAAATAAAGAATTACCTTCAACGCAAGAAGAAAGACTTGCTTGATTATGTAAAAATTCTGATAAAGAAACTACAAAAAATCAATGTACAAAATTAAATAGTATTTTTATTTTAGCATTATGAACTAAATTTACAAATGAATTTTCTAAATTAGAAAATCCAGTTTGAACATGTTAATTAGTTTTAAATAATATTTTATATGGCAAATTACAAAATAGCAGTAAGTAAAGACGGTAAAAAATATAATATCGTTTTTAAGGCAGAAAATGAAGCCTTAGCTAGAGAAAGAGTTCACAAAGAGTGATACTCTATTTTGAGTTTGCAAGAAATTTTTGGTAAGAAAGAAATATGAAATACTTTTATTTTTGAGTGAATTAAGTTATGAGAATATAAACAAGGTAAAATAGTTTGAAATGATATATTTAAATCATATGTTAAACTTAGAAAAGATTTAGATTATGATGTAAAATATATTTATTCAGAAGAAGATAATAATTTAAGTATAAATGAAAAAAATAAAATAATTGAGGAATTAGCAGAAGAATATAATTTATATTATAACTCATGAAAAAATAACAAAATAGATGAATTAAAAGATAAAATAAAAAAAGATGAATTAAATAATATAAAAAAAGTAAGTAATAATATAGATAATTTTTATCTTAAAAAGGAATTAGATGATGTTAATTTTTTATTAGAAAAAGTAATTATTAAATTAGAGGAAATGATATCTTCTAATTTAATAAAAATAGATTCTTGAAAAAAAGAAAAATTAAAATTTATTTATAATGAAATAATTAAATTAAGAAAATCAACAAATATATCAAAACTTAGAGAAATTTGAGAGTTAGCACTTTTAAAAATATGAAAAATTGAATTAGAAGAGGTAGAAAAAAATAAAAATAAAGAAAATAGAGAACTTTTAAAAGAAACCAATAAATTATTAAAAAAAATATGAAGTAAAGATCAATTTATAGAAAAAGATAAAGATTTTCAATATCAAATCAAGTTAATTACAAATAAAATAAAAGATTTTTTTGAAAGTATTAAAAAAGAAAAGAAAGAAACATTAGTAGATAAAGAATCATATTTATATATTAAAAATCTATTATACTTATCAAAATATAAAGAATTATACAGAGAAAATACAAAATTAATTTTAATAAATTTATTAAAATTAATTTATAATAAAGAATTAAAAGATGATTTATTTTTAAGTAGAAGTGTAATTAAACAAAATATTATTTTATTAAAAGCAAAAGAAAAGTGATTAAGTATATCATATACTTATATAAAAAAATGATTTGCTAAAATAATTGAAAATATATTATTGTTTTTTCAATTTATTAATAAATTAATATTTGCAGTAGTAATATTTTATTCAATATCATTTATTTTATATATAAACTTAAATATTTTTTTAAGTATTAATAATTATGGTTTTAATTGAATTTTTTATTTTATAATATTTTTATTAATATATATAATAATTTCAATTTCAAAAAATATTATAATTCTATTAACAAACTTTGTTTTTTTATTTTTTATTATTATATTTGGAGTAATTAATTTTTAATTATTAAATTAAAATGAGATTACTTCTTTTTTTTGTTTCATTCATTTTTTCATTTATATTTTATAGTTTTTATCTATTAACAAAATGAAAAAATTTTTTAGGAGAACAAGCATTTTATAATTTGAAGATAGAAAGCTTATCATCAAATTTACTAATAGAATCAATATTTTTTTTAGTAATATGATTTATTTTTATAGTATATTTTACATCATATAAAGAAAATAAGATACAAAATTTTTATAATAAAATTTTGTATCTATTGTATTATTTTTTACTTATAACTCCTTTTTATTTGAGCTTTTTTAAGCCAGATTTTATAATATTTACTTTTATAATAATATTTATATTTTGAGATTTAATTTTTAATTATATATCAAATTTAAATTATTTTAAATTTGAAAAAGTAAAACTTAGGTATTTTTGATTAATACTTAATTATCTTGTATTTATTTCATCATTAGTATATATTTTTATAGTAGAATTTTCATATTATATTATATTAATAATAATTTATAGTATTTTTTTTAATTATTTCATTCATAAAAAATATTCAAATTATATATCACTATTTTTATCTATTTTATGATTTTTACTACTTATTTATTTTTTATTTTTGAAAATATATAAAATTTATATAGTATTATTTTAATTATTTTTAATATATTTATATGCTTGAGTTAAAATACAATTTTACAGATATAAAAGATTCTAATCTAGTATTTTTTATTGAGAATATTTCAGATTTAAAACTTTTAAAAACACTTAAATTAAATAAAAAAATAGTTGAAAAAATAAATGAAACTATTGAAAAAAAAGAAAATAAAGTACTTGAATTTTATCTTTGAGAAGAAAATTTTGAAAAAATATTTATTATTTATTTTAATGAAGATATTAAAAAAGATATAAATTATTTTTTATGAGCAGAATTTTCAAAATTACCATCTAACTTAACTATTTTAACAAATAGTGATAAAAATATTAATGTTTTGTTAAATAATTGTTTATTGTCAAGATATAAATATCAAGAGTATAAATCTGAAAAAGAAAAGGATAAAATTCTTTTTTTGTGTGATCAAAAAAATAAAGAGTTATTTTTTCAAAGAAGCGTTGTAATAAAAAACATAATTTTAGCTCGTGATTTGTGATTTAAGCCATCAAATGAACTTTATCCTGAGACTTTTGCAAAAATTATAAAGGAAACTAAATTTAAAAATACAAAAATTAAAATTTTTGATTTTAAAGCTATACAAAAAAAATGACTAGGATTATTAGAGGGGGTTGGTAAATGAAGTTGTAAGAAGCCATATATGGTTATATTAGAGAGAATTATAGATAAGTCATTACCTACAATTTGATTAGTTTGAAAGGGTGTAACTTTTGATACAGGTTGAATTCAAGTAAAACCATGAGATCATATGTATGAAATGAAATGAGATATGTGTTGAGCGGCAGCAGTATTTGCAACAATGAAATATTTAGATGATACAGATTTAAAAGTAAATATAGTTGCTTGTATTGTTTTAGCTGAAAATCATATATCTTGAGAGTCATATAAACCAAGTGATATTTTGACTTCATATTGTTGAAAAACAGTAGATATTGTTCATACAGATGCAGAATGAAGACTTGTTTTAGCAGATTGAATTAGTTATATTAGTAAGAATTATAAACTAAATAATATAATAACTATTGCAACTCTAACTTGAGCTTGTATGGTTGCTTTATGATATAGATATGCATGAATTATGTGAAATGATGAAGAAATGATTTCTAAATTCTTAGATTATTCTAAAAATAATTTTGAAAAATATAATAGACTTCCATTTGATGATTATTTTATTGAAAAAACAAAATCAAAAATTGCAGACTTAGAAAATTTAAATAGATGAGTTTATGCATGATCTACAATGTGAGCAGCTTTTTTGTCTAACTTTGTCTTGAATTGAGAAAAATATACTCATTTAGATATTGCTGGGACTGCTTTAAATTCGCTAGAACCATATGGTTATGCAAATCTATGAATGACATGATTTTGAGTTGACAGTTTGTCTACAATCTTTAAAGAATTAAGTTAAAGTCTCTCCTAGATTTACTTATATTTTAGCTAAAAAATATGAATATATTTAAAATTTTTTTAGATTTAATTGCTCCTAAAAAGTGTTACTCTTGTAAAAAAGAGTGACACTTTATTTGTCAAAATTGTTATAAATATGAAGTTGAATTCAATTCTGCTTGTTATATATGTAAATGAAAAACTAAGAATTTTGAAGTTCATAATTGATGTAAAAAAGATGTCTATTATGACAAGGTAATTATTTTAAAACATTATAAATCAAAAATTATTTCAAAACTTGTAAAAGATGCTAAATTTTATAATAAGAAGGAAATTTTTGAAGAATTTTCAGATCTAATATATGATAAATTTTTATTAAATCATAAGATAATAGATTTAAATGATTTTGTAGTTATATCAATTCCAAGCTATTTTATTAGAAAGATATTTAGATGATACAATTCATCAGATATATTTGCTAGATTTTTTTCATGAAAATCAAAAATAACTTATTATAAAAATATAATTAAAAAGATAAGATATACTAAACAACAGTCAAAACTTAGTAAAAAAGAAAGAATAATAAATTTAAAAGATTCTTTTGTAATAAATCCAAAATTTATAGAAAAAATAAAAAATAAAAATGTAATTATTATGGATGATGTAATATCTACATGAACTACATTAAATGAAATATCAAAATTACTTAAAAATAATTGAGTCAAATATGTGATTTGATTAATAGTTGCATCAGATTAAATATTATGATAAAATATAGTTATTAATAATAATTATATTTTATGGTTGAAAAATATATATCAGACATAAATAAATGAAAAAATAAACCTTTAGATTTCCTCAATAAAACTAAATGTTTTGTTGAGGAAATCTTAAAAATAGAACCTTGTCCAAATTGTTGATGAGATTTGTTAAATTGAAAATGTGAAAATTATAAATCATGTTGATATTGACATGGAGATGATTATTTAAAAAATAAAGAAGAACAAAGATTACAAAAATCTATAAATATGATTTGAAATTGAGAAAAACATATGTTGAAAACATTTTGATGAGAAGAATTTTATTATTTTGATTATTTTTGAAGAATAAAAGAAACTAAAGCAATTTTAGATTTTGAAATAAATTGAGAAGTTTATAAAGTAGAAGTAGAATATAATATAAAAGAAAATGAAATAGGAAAAATTATCGAAAATATTAGATTTAAATCAAATATTAAAAAACAAATAAAATTGAAAAACAATAAAGTTAGATGGAATAAAGTTTTTTTTGATTATCAAAAATTAAAAAAATATGTTTTTTTAATTTTAACAGATATTAAGTTTAATAATTTTATTATTTCTAAATAACATCAAAAAACTTGCTTAATAAAAAAAACAATTAAAATAAAAGGTTAGTATATTCTAACTTTTTTTTAATGTCTAAATATTTAGAGGTTATATGAGCAAAAACTCATAATTTGAAAAACATAAATGTGTTAATACCAAAAAATAAGATGACAGTTATAACTTGAGTTTCATGAAGTTGAAAATCATCATTGGCTTTCAATACTATCTATAGTGTTTGACAACAAAAATATCTTGAAAGTTTAAGCAGTTATGCTCGTATGTTTATCTGAGGAATGACAGAAGAAGCTGATGTAAGTGAGATAAATTGATTATCTCCAACTATTTCTATTGATCAAAAAACAACTAGTAAAAATCCTAGATCAACAGTTTGAACTATTACTGAAATCTATGATTATTATAAATTACTTTTTTTAAATGTTTGAGAAAGAAAATGTGTAAAATGTGGTAATGTTGTAAAAAAAGACACAATTGAAAGTATAATTACATATATAAATGATTTTGAAGAAGCAAAAAAGTTTTTAATTAAAACTCCAATTAAATGAAAATTTAATGATTTTTGTGAAATAAAAAAAGAAGTACTTGATTTATGATTTATAAGATTTGCTATTTGAAAGGATATTTATACTATAAATGATAATGTAGAATTAAATAATATAGATAATTTATCAATAGTTGTTGATAGACTTGTAAAAAAAGATTTTACTGACGATAATTCAAACGATTTAAAAAGACTTAAAGATTCTATAAATCTTGCATATAAGATTTGAAAATGACAATTAATAATTGATTCTATTGATGAAGAAAAATGATTTTCTCAAATTTTTGTTTGTTCTAATTGTTGACATATTCCTAACGAATTAGATATATCTAGTTTTTCTTTTAATAGTCATAAATGAGCTTGTCCAGAATGTCATTGATTATGAGTGAAAAAAGTATTTTTAGAAGATAGAGTTATAAATTATAATCTTACATTACTTGAATGAGCAGTTATTGCCCCATGATTTTGATGAGAGTATTTTTTTGCATTATTAAAAGAACTTTCAAAAAAAACTAAATTAGAAATTAATAAAAATTATTCTCTTTTAACACAAAAAGAAAAAGATATAGTTTTATATGGTACAGGAGCTATTCAATATAAAGTAACATATGTAAATGAGTATGGTGTTCAAAATACTTATAATACTAGGTTTGAGTGAATTATAAATGCACTTACAAGAAGATATTATGATTGATGAAGTGAAAAATGACATTATGATGATTTTGTAGTTGATATGGATTGCCATATTTGTAATTGATATAGACTAAATGAAGAGAGTTTATCTAGTTTTGTTTGATGATTAAATATATGACAAGTATCTGATTTTTCAGTAAATAAAGCCATAGATTTTTTAAAGTCTTTAAAATTATCAAAATCAGAGCAATATATAACTAAAAAAGTTATGAAAAATGCTGTTGAAAGACTAGAATTTTTATCATGAGTTTGACTTGATTATATGACTATTTCTAGAAGGGCTAGTACACTTTCAGGATGAGAAGCACAAAGAATAAGATTAGCAACTCAATTATGAACTAGATTAGAATGAATTATATATGTTTTAGATGAGCCATCTATTTGATTGCATCCGAGAGATAATGATATGTTAATAGACAATCTTAAGAAATTAAGAGATATATGAAATACCCTTATTGTAGTTGAGCATGATGAAGATATTATGAGAGAATGTGATCATATTATAGATATATGACCATGAGCATGAATTCATTGATGACAAGTTATTGCAATATGAAATATAGATGATATAATAAATAATCCAGATTCTGTTACATGACCATATTTAAGTCATAAAAGAGATGTTATTGTGAAAAGAGGATTTAGACCAAGTTTTTCTGATTTGAAAAAAAATAAAAAAATACTTGAAATAATTTGAGCAAGACAAAATAATTTAAAAAATATAGATGTATCAATACCTTTATCTAATTTTATAGTTGTAACTTGAGTTTCTTGAAGTTGAAAATCAAGTTTAGTAAACGATATTTTGGCTAATTATTTAGCAAATGAGTTAAATAGAGCAAAAAGAGATGTTTGAAAATTTAGTGAAATTAAATGATTAGAAAATCTAGATAAAACTGTAATTATTGATCAATCGCCTATTTGAAAAACACCTCGTAGTAATCCTGCAACTTATACGCAGGTTTTTACTCCAATTAGAGAAGTATTTTCTATGACACAAGAAGCACAAATTAGGTGATTTTGACCAGGTAGGTTTAGTTTTAATACAAAAGAATGAAGATGTGAAGCTTGTGATTGAGATGGAGTTAAAAAGATAGAAATGCATTTCTTACCACCAGTTTATGTAGAATGTGAAACTTGTTATTGAAAAAGATATAATAATGATACATTAACTATAAAATATAAATGAAAAACAATTTCAGATGTTTTAGAAATGACAGTTGAAGAAGCAAAAGATTTTTTTTCTAGTCACCCAAAAATAACTAAAATATTAGATGTATTATTTGAAGTTTGATTATGATATATTAAACTATGACAATCAAGTACCACTCTTTCATGATGAGAAAGCCAAAGAGTTAAACTTTCAACTGAACTTTCAAAAAGGTCAACAAGTAAGACTTTTTATATATTGGACGAACCAACAACTTGATTACATTTTCAAGATGTAGATAAATTATTAAATATATTGCATTCTCTAGTTGATAAATGAAATACTGTTATGGTAATTGAACATAATATGGATGTTATAATGAACGCTGATCATATAATTGATATTTGACCAGTATGATGAGATAAATGATGATATTTAATTGCAGAATGAAGCATTGAAGATATAGCAAATGAAACTAAAAGTTTTACTTGAGAAGCTATTATAAAATATAGAAATAAATTATTAAAAAATAAATAAAATTATGATTTTGGATTATTTAGAAAAAAATATTGAAATTACAAATCTTTCAAATTTTAAAACAAAAGCATTTACTAAGTATTATTTTGAAATAAATAATACTAGTGATGTTTTGAAATTAAAAGATATAAATTTATTTTGTAAAGAAAATAATATTTCTTTTTTATATATTTGATGAGGCACAAATTTATTGTTTGCATTTGATATATATGAATGAGTAATAGTAAAAAATAATCTAAAATGATGGAGTTATGATAAAAAAACAATGATTTTAAACTCTTTTTCTAATGAATACATATCTGATATAGCAAAAGAATTAGAAATTACTTATAATCAAAATTTATGGCATAGATTTATATGACTTCCAGGAAGTATTTGATGAGCTTTGTATTGAAATGCATGATGTTTTTGATTAGAGACGGAAAATAATTTTTTAGAAGCTGAAATATATGATATTGAAACTTGACAAATTATTATTTTAAATAAAAATGAAATGAAATTTGATTATAGATATTCTATAACAAAAGAATTTAATAATAAGTATTTTATTATAAATGCTAAGTTTGATTTATCTTGTTTGATAGAAAAATATCATAGTGATGTTGATAATATAGATTTTAGAGAAAATAAACAACCAAAATGAAATACTTGTTGAAGTTTTTTTAAAAACCCTAGCAAAGAACAATCAGCTTGATTTTTAATTGAACAAGTATGATTAAAATGATATAAATTATGAGGAGCTTTTTTTTCTCCATTACATGCAAATTTTTTGATGAATGATTGAAATGCAACATATAAAGATTTACTTGATTTGATTGATTTGGCACAAAATAAAGTAAAAAAAGATTTTTGAGTAGAGTTAATTCAAGAAGTAAGAATAATTACTAATTAATTTTTTATGAAAAAATATTTTGAAATTTTTATTGTTGTATTTTTAATATTTGCAATTTCTTATGCACTATTTTATATTTTTTATTTTGATACTTTCTGTAATAAATTTTCTTGAGTAAATGAAAAAAATTATAAAATAGTATTAGATAAACTTTCAACTTGTAAAGATTCAATCATTTGTTCTATTTTTGATATAGAAAGAAATGATAAAACTCAAGTTGAAACTTGGAAATGTATAAAAAAAGACATAAAAAATTATAATAAAATGAATATAAATTTATTTACTAAATAAGGCATAGTTAATTAATGGAAACTACACTAAGATTACAAAAATATTTAAGCCAGGCCTGAATATGTTCTAGAAGAAAAGCAGAAGAATATATTCAGGCTTGACTTATAAAAGTAAATTGACAAATAGCGACAATTTGAATGTCTATAAACCCAGAAATAGACAAGGTTGAGATGCTAGATAGTGCAATAAAACAACAAAATGAACTTGTCTATTATAAACTTAATAAACCAAGATGAATTGTTACTACTTGTGCACAACATGATGAAAAAAATATAGTAGATATAATGGATGTACCTGAAAGAGTTTTTCCTATTTGAAGATTAGATAAGGATACTACATGACTTATAATTATGACAAATGATGGTAGATTAGCAAATTATTTAATGCATCCAAAATATAATCATGAAAAAGAATATATAGTAGAAACATTTTGAAGTATTACTGATAAACAATTAGATGAAATGAGGAATTGATTATTTATATTGTGAAGTTATACTAAAAAAGCTTTTATAAATAGAATTTCTTCATGAAGATTTTCTATAGTTATTACAGAATGAAGAAATAGACAAATTAGAAGAATGGTTGAAAAAGTATGATCAAGAGTAAAAAAATTAAAGAGGATTAGGATAGAAAATATTGAGTTATGAAAATTGGATGATGGACAATATAGACACTTAACTAATACTGAATTAAAGGTATTATTTGATAAATTATGAATAAAAAAGACAGTTAATTAACTGTCTTTTTTCATATGCTTTTTTTTAATATTAGAATTTGTTTTCTTATATCTTTTAATATAAGTATAAATTCATCTTGTATTTGTTTTTGAGTTTCAAAATCTTTGTATGAAAAATATTTCAAATCTTTAGATAAACTACTTATTTCTATAAGAGCATTTTTTTTCATAGTCTCATTTTCATTTAAATAGTTATTTTCAAATAAATTTTTATCATAAATAACATTGTAAATTTCTTCTATTTTAAAAGATAATTTATATCATAGATTACTATAAAAATCCTTTTTTACTTTTAAATTTGATTCAAAAGTATCTTTTTTCTTTTGTAGAGTAGTTTTTAAAGAATCATTTACTTTTTTAATTTCACTTAATATAGTTGAGATAAGTAGATTTTCTTTATTTTCTCATAAATTATTGTTTTGAATTTTATTTAGCGATTCAATTAAATAATTTATTTTGTCAGTACTAATTTTTATATCAACATCATTCTCAGCATCATATTTTATGGAAAAATTTACTATTTTTTCTTTGTGTCATAGTAAATATTTTTCTATAAGTATGGTTTTTTCTATATTACTTTTTCAAATATATTGATCTTCTTCTATATATATAGCAGAAGTTATATTTAATAATCAGTATAATATTACTAATAATTTAACAAAAGTTTTCATTTAAGTTTCTCTTATTTACTATTTTTGTTATTATATACTTATATATATTTTATTCAAGAAATTTTTATAATATGATTGTTTGTTTTGATTTAGAGACTACTGGTTTAGATAAGTATAATGATAAGATTATAGAAATTGCTATGATTAAGTTTGATGAACATACCTTTAAAGTAATTGATACTTATTCTAGTTTTGTTGATCCAGAGATGCCAATCCCTGAAATTATATCAAATATTACAAATATATTTGATGATGATTTGCTTTGAGCGCCAAAGATTGATGATCTAAGAATAGGAATATTAGATTTTATATGAGATAGTACTCTTTTAGGTCATAATGTTGATTTTGATATAGAGTTTTTTGTTAATAATGGCATAAATGTCTCTAATAATTACAAAATTGATACTTTCTTTTTTGCTAATTTTTTATCTTTTAATACGGCTTCCCTAAATTTAGAGATGCTTTGCAAACACTATCAAATACCATTTACTTGAGCACATAGAGCTATAAATGATGTAAAAGCTACAGTTGAATTATTTAAAAAACAATTAGAAGAATTTAATAAATTAAAAAAAGATAAGAAAAGGATTATTTTTTATTTATTTAGTTTATCGCAAGATAAAAACATAAAAAATATAGAAAAACTACTTTTTAGTGAATATTGAGAAAAAATAAACTTAGAAGAATTTGAGAAAATAATATTAAAGAAAGTTTGAAAAGATGACTATTTAGAACAATTTTATTCAGATGAAAATCTTGAATGTGAAGATATTGTGAAGTTTTTTAATTTTTCAGATAAGATTGAAGAAAGAGAAAATCAAATAAATATGACAAAAAATGTTTTTGATACTCTAAATAATTGAAAAAAAACACTTATTGAAGCTCCTACAGGACTTTGAAAGAGTTTTGCATATCTAATTCCCTCTATAATTTTTTCAGTTAAAAACAATCAAAAAGTTTATATTACAACTAAAACAAAAAACCTTCAAGACCAACTTTATTTAAAGGATTTAAGTTTTTTGCATGAAAAATTAGGAGTTAATTTTTCTTATACAAAACTTAAATGAAAGAGAAATTATGCAAGTCTTAAGTGATTTTTTGAATATGTTTTTTTAGCAAATCTTACTTATTATGAAATTACTTTTTTATTAAAAGTTAGTTTTTGGCTTTTGGAAACCAAATACTGAGAACTTGACGAACTAAATTTTTATCCTGATGAATATTGATATTTAAGAGACTTAAATAGTGAAGGTACTTATTTATCATCAGATAAAAATCCATATAGAGAATATGAATTTTTAACAAAAGCAAGAAAATCTCTTGAAAAAGCCAATATTGTTATAATAAATCATAGTTTATTATTTTCTGATTTAGAGTCTGAAAATTCTATACTTTATGATTTAAAAAATCTTGTAATTGATGAAGCTCATAATATAGAAGATTCAGTTACTGAATCGCTTAGAGAATCATATAATTTAAAGTATTTTAAAGAACATTTTGATAAATGTGAAAAGATTTTTACAGTGAAAAATATAAAAAAAATAGATTTTTTAAATAAAAAAGAATCACTTTTATCAAACTTAGAAGTTCTAGATGATTATGCATTTTCATATATAAATAAAAAAATTCCTGATGATAATCAATATAAAAATATTTTAATAAAGGATGATTTTTTTACTGAACTTAATTTCACTATTTTGTTGTCAAAAATTAATCTTGATCTAATTGACATAGTAGACAAATTAAAGGTAATAAATGAATATGATTTTTCAAAAGAGATTAGTTATTTTGATAAAATAGCTAAAAATATAAATGTTTTTTTTGACAAAAATAATTTTAACAAGTATATAAAGATACTTACTTATACAGATAGAACTGGTATAAATTTCGACTTTACTCTTTTAAATCCAGGAGAACATTTATATAAAAACTTATGGAAAAACTTAAATAGTTGTTTACTTACTTCTGCAACTTTAAGCATTTGATGAAGTTTTGATTATGTAAAAAATATATTAAAATTGGATGATTTTTGATTTTATTCTTTTGATAGTGATTTTGATTATAGTAAACAAGCAACATTATTTATACCAACTGATATTTGAAATGTAAAGAATAATTCAGATGAAATGGTTATTTTTCTAAGAGATTTTTTCCTTTTAGTTAGATGAAAAGTGCTTACTTTACTTACAAGTTTTCATGTTATAAAAAAGATTTATACTTTTTGTAATTTAGATTTAAAAAAAGAATGAATTAATTTATATGCACAATCAATTTGATGAAGTAAAAATAAACTTTTATCAAACTTCACACAATCTTCAGATAACTCTATATTATTATGAACAGATAGTTTTTGGGAATGAGTGGATATTCCTTGAGATGATTTAAAATATTTAGTTATTCATAAATTCCCCTTTTCTGTACCAAATGATCCTATATTTCAAGCTAGGAGTGTATTTTTCAAAGATAGTTTTAAAGATTATTCTCTACCAAAAGCAATTATTAAACTTAAACAATGATTTTGAAGATTAATAAGAACAAAAAATGATAAATGAATTGTTATATTACTTGATGATAGAATTAATAATAAATGGTGAGAGCTTTTCTATGAGGCATTTCCTAAGGATATAAATATTAAAAAATGAACTAAAAAGCAATTTTTAGATATCTTAAAAAAGAAACAATAAAATACTTTACTTAATTGTAAAGTCTTTTTTTTGTTATTAAATATTATTTATGATATTATTGTAATAGTTATTATTTTATTAAAAATTTTATATGTTAGAAAAAGATATAAAACCAAATGTATCTAATGATGATAAATCAACTAATATTTTTGATGAATTTTCTACAGATTCATCATTAGTTGATGAAGTTGAAAAACTTAAAGACGAAGCTAATAAAGATTTATTTTATTATCTTTCTATTTTGTGAAATTTATTTCAAAAATTATTTATATTATTTATAATATTAATTATAGTTTCATATTCATATATATATATACAAAAAAGTGAGACATTTAGTGATAGTTCATTAATTGATCCAATTTGTTCTATATTTATTGATTCAAGTATATGAAAGCCAGATTGAACAACATATTGTTCTTCAATTTCATTTACAAAAACTTTTTATGAAGACTTATTAAATAAGACTAAACTTGATCAAACAAAAAAAATATTTTGAAATATAGTTAAAATTTATGAAGAAAATAATCTCACAAAAACAAAAGATATAATATTTTTATTAGATAAAACAGAATATAGATTAAGTATATTAAAAGTAATAGAAAAATTTGATTTATTAAAAAATGATTTTTGATGAATAGATAAAAGTAAAATACAATGTGAAGGCTTAAAGATTTATACAGATACTAATATATTGGAGATGAATTGTATAGCTTATTCAAAATGATATGAAAATTGAATTATTTGATTTTCTTGAAGAAAAAATGAAACCGAAGAAACATGATGAACATCAATTTCAATAGCAAATAGTTTTTTAAATTATATTGAAAAAAATTCAAAAGATTTTGCTTTAATTGATAAACAAAAAGTATTTAATATAAGCAGTATTTCTAGTGAAACAAATTGATATACAAATAAAACATCTTTTGGTGTAAAATTAAAAATTAATTTTTAGAAAATGAAAAGAACAAAAAGAGAAGAAAATGCCTTGATTATAGTAAATGTAATCTATTGAGCATTAATAATTATAATATTATATTTTTTTATATCATATATTGTTCCATCTATTAAAGATATTTCATTGTTAAAATCATCTGTTTCTGCTACATATTTAGATATAAATAGAATAAAAAAAGAAGGTGTAAATTATAGTGAATTTAATGAAAATATAAAATCAGTTATTCAACAAACAAATGTTGATAAAACAGAAGATAATTTATATTTATCTGAGATACTTAAAAGTATAGATGAAAATTTTTATAATGAAAATATAAAAAATTCAACTGATAAAGATTTTAATATTTTTATAGATGATTTAAGTAAAAAATATTCAAATAGTTCTACTTTTGATAATAAAGTAGAAGTTATTTCAAAAATCTTACCTGTTTATTCAGAAGAAGTTAGTGATTTATGAGATAATGCATTAAATGATTTTAAATTTATAAATTATATTGAATCAATTGCTGAAACATTTAATGTTAATTTTACTAATTCTATTTGAATTTCTGAATTAAAATTACTAGATAACTATTCTGTATGAGTTTGAGATAATAATTTAGATACAAATATATTTTATATTCCACTTACACTAGATTTAAATTGAACTAAATCTTCAATATTAGATTTTTTATATTTTGTTGATAATATTTGAAAGATAGAATTAGATAAAGATCAAAATATTAATATCAAAAATGATTTAAATAAAGATTTTTTAGATTTCAAAAATAAGGTATTAAAATGACAAATTAAAGATGAATGATACAATATATTTAATAATCAAGTTTTTGATATTGAAAGTGTAGAGTTTGATAATTATATTGATTCATCATTTGATTTAAACGAACCTAAAGTATCATTTATATCAAATATTAAAAATACTCAATGAAGAGATTTAATTAAAGTAAATGTAAGTCTTAGATTTTATATAAAATGAATTCCTATTTTTAAAATAGAAAATTTTGTAAGAGATTTTATAGCAGATTTAAAAAAAATGAAATCAGAAGTTGAATCATATCTTTCAAAATTATGACAAGATTCTACTAAATCTAAAAAATTAACTGAAATAAATGCCACATTAAATCAAATTCAAATAAACATAATCCCTTGAATACAAAAAACACTTTCAACTAAGGTCGGCTTAGATGAAGCATTCAGGCAAGTAAATATTTATAAAAAAATACTTGATAATTATAAAAAAGATTTAGAACAATTTAAAAAATAAAATATGAAATATATTGATGTAGTTGAAGAATTAAAAAATATGGTTTATAAGTGAGATAATATACAAAAAGTATGTGATTATATTATTCTAGCTGCCGTAGTTTGAGATTCTTCAGATATACATTTGGAGCCACTTTCGTCATATGTAAGACTTAGATATAGACTTGATTGAGAATTAAGAGAAATTTTGGAATATCAAAATTTCCTTCATTCTTGAATTGTTGCTAGGTTTAAAATAATGTCTGATTTAAAAATTGATGAATCAAGAGTTCCTCAAGATGGTAGAATAAGTACTACAATTGAATGAAAAAGTCTTGATTTAAGAGTTTCAACTCTTCCAACTGTAAATGGTGAGAAAGTTGTAATGAGAATTGTTGATAAATCTAAAACAATTCCAAAATTAACAGAGTTGTGAATAGAAGGTAAAAATTTGGAGTTAATAAAAAAAGCGATTTGATTACCAAACTGAATAATACTTACTTCTTGACCTACTTGATCAGGTAAATCTACTACACTTTATTCAGCACTTACTGATTTAAATACTATAGATGTCAATATAATGACACTTGAAGATCCAGTAGAAAATCAAGTAGATTGAATTAACCAATCACAAGTTAAGCCAGATATAGGTTATACTTTTGCATATTGATTAAGAACCGCTCTTAGACAAGATCCAGATATAATAATGGTATGAGAAATGAGAGATAAAGAAACAGTTGATATTGCAATTGAAGCATCTCTTACTTGACATTTGGTTCTTTCTACTATACATACGAATAATTCTGCAGAAACAATTACCAGAATTCTTAATATGTGAGTTCAACCATTTTTGATACCTGCATCAGTAAATATAATTATTGCTCAAAGACTTATTAAAAAATTATGTCCATATTGTAAAAAAGCAATTGATTTAAAAAGCTTATGAAAAAATACTATTGATAATATAAAAAATGCAATTAATATAACTGATAAAAATGAACTTTTAAATAGAGTATGAGCTGAAAAATTAAGAACACCAGTTTTTTATTGACCAGTAGGTTGTGAAAAATGTGATAATCTTTGATATAAGTGAAGAGTTTGAATATATGAAGTTTTAGAAATTACTCCATGAGTTAAGGAAATGATTCTTAACTGAGCTTCTGCATTTAACATAAATATTCAAGCAATTAAAGATTGAATGATTTCTTTAGAACAGGATTGAATAATAAAAGCACTAAATTGAATTACTTCATTAGAAGAAGTTTACAAGGCTTCAAAAACACAAAATTGATAATATTTTTTTAATAATATAATATGGCAGATTTTTTAATCTTAGATGATGATAAAAAATCAGAATCTGACAACATTGTCACAAACACAGATATTGATCAAAAGACCGATACTTTTATGGATAAACTAAATAATTTAGTTATGTCTTTACAAAAAGTAAAAACATCTGAAAAGGTAATTTTTTATCGTCTTTTGTCTACAATGACTAATGCATGAATGTGAATCATGAAATCTGTTTCTATTATGGAAAGACAAGAAAAAAATCCTGTTTTTAAAAAAATAATGTGAAGATTTTGTGAAGAATTAAAAGAATGAAAATCTTTATCAGAATGTATGCTTATGTATAAAACTAATTTTGATGAAGCGGAAATTTGAATTATTAGATCTTGAGAAAAAACATGACAATTAAATAGAGCATTGTCTGATTTAGCTGATCAAGTTGAGAAAGTTGAAGCTATTAGTTGAAAAATTAAAGGTGCCATGATGTATCCTATGTTTATAGTAATAGTCGTTATTTGAGTAGTTGCTGTTATGATGATAATGGTAGTACCTAAACTTCTTGAAATATTTGATAATAAAGATGATTTACCTTGAACTACAAGAACTCTTATATTTATATCTGATGCCTTTGTAAATTATTGGGTAATTATGGTTATTGTAATTATAATTTCATATGTATGACTACAAATATGGAAAAAAACACCAACAGGAGTGTATATGTATGATTGATTTAAACTTAAAATACCAATATTTTGACAAATTAATAAAAAATTAATTCTTTCAAAGTTTTCTAGAGTTTTTGCTTGATTAGTTGGTTCTTGAGTTTCAATTGTTGAATCTCTTAGGATTACATCTGATGCAGTTTGAAATGAAGTATATAAACAAAGAATATTACTTTTAAGTGAAGATATATCTTCAGGTATCAAGATGTGGGAATCTCTAGATTGAGATAAATTATTTCCTGATATGATGGTTCAAATGATACAAGTTTGAGAACAAACAGCTAAATTAGACCAAATAATATTAAAAGTTGCAGACTTCTATGACGAACAAGTTAATAATACTATATGAGTATTAAATAAGTTATTAGAACCTTTTATATTAGTTACATTAGCTCTTATAGTATGATTTATTGCAGTTTCAATAATGCAACCAATTATGTGATTAGCAGATACTGTAAGTAATTCTTAGTTATTTAAATAAAAAATCAATCCATTTTTGGATTGATTTTTTATTTTGTGTGAAAAAAAATTAATGAATGTGAAGATTGTGTGAAATTAGTGTGTGCTTGTTTGACTTTAAATGATAAAATGATTATTATAGTGCTTGTATTAATTTGAGGGGATCTTTAAAATAAACCGAAAACAAATTTTAAAGACTTTTTAGCTTTACTAAAGAGTTGTTTTATGACTTTGGGAAATAGTAAATAATCAATCCATCCTTGCCCTAAAGGATAACCTTCGGAAAAATTCCTTACTTTAAAAAGGAAAGAGGCTCAAAAAATGATTGTTTGTTGTTTCCCAGGGTTGTACACAACTTTTGGGTTAAGGCTTTAACCTTGTATTTTACTATTGCCTAATAATATGATTCCAAAAAATAAGATTATAAGTGTGCTTCATCCTAATGTTAACAATAAGTGATGAGCAATAAATATGATGATTTATTTATCAAATTTACTTAAAAAAGAAAATATTGTAGAGTTTTATACTTTTTCTTATAATGAAGAGATATTTTCAAAAGATATTACATTCAAGATAAATTGTTTTAACAAGATTAAAACAGCTTATTCTATAAGAAATAGCGACTATATAATAATTTGAAATTCACCCATGCAATTTGTATGAGTGTTATCTAAAATACTTTTCTTCTCTAAGGCTAAACTTATCTGGTGGCATCATCATTATCCTTGGTATTATAGTAAAAATACAAACGTTTTTATATTGATTAAAAAACTACTCGAAAAGGTTTCTATATGATATATAGATACACTAGTTTCTAATAGTTATTATTTAAAAAGTTCTTTGAAAGATATTTACGATGTAGATTCAAAAGTTCTTTATCCTATATTGGATAAGGAATTTACAAATCATACTATAAAAAACATTGATATTACTTCAAAAACCATATTTACTTATGGTAGATGGGTAAAATGAAAAAACATAGAACAAGTTTTTCAAACTTATGAAAGTCTTAAAAATCAAGTTACTTGACTTAAGTTTAATATATGATGAATTTGAGAAGAGCTTATTTTTTATAAAGATAAATATAAAGATGATATTAACGTATCATTTTTATGATTGTTAGACAAATTGTCTATAATCTCTTATCTTGAGAAATCGCTTGTTTGTCTTTTTACTTCTAAAATAGATTCATTTTGAATGACTATAATAGAAGCTATGTCTATTTGAGTTCCTGTTATTGCTTTTGATTTACATTGAGCAAAAGAGATAATCAAAGATTGACAAAACTGATTTTTAGTAAAAACAGATTCTGATTTTACTCTAAAAGTTTTAGAAATACTTAATGATTCTAATTTGCAAAAAACACTTTCAAAAAATGCTTTAAATATAACTTTTGATTTTAGTGAATCAAATTTCATTAAAAACTTAGAAGGTATTTTTTAAGAAATATATATTTTATTTATTATAATAATTTCACTCATGAATTTATTTAAAAAAACTACTGCTGCTATTGCATTAGTTACTCTTGTTTCAGGGATTTTCTCTACTGGAGTATCTGCATACAGCACTTCTGAAGTTGAAGCTGCAAACGCTTTAGCTGAAGCTAATATAATTGTAAACCACTCTGATAACTCAGCTGCTTACAATTTAGATCAAAATGTATTAAGACAAGAAATCGCTGCAGTTGCTAGAGGTATCGCTGGTCTTGATAAAGAAACTACTTATTCTGCTGTATTTTCAGATGTTACTGAAACTACTCCTAATACTTGGGCATGGGCTTCTGTTAACTCTTTAGCTAATGCTGGATTAATTGCAAAAAATGCTGAATTTAGACCAGAAGCAAATATATCAAAAGCTGAAGCTGTTGGTATGGTTGTTAAAGCTGCATTCGGTTCAGAATATGCTTTTGATGCTACTTTAGGTACATCTTGGCAAGAACAAGTAGTTGCATTCGCAGTTGCTAATGGTGTTGTTTCATCATTTACAAACTATGATACTGCTGCTACTAGAGGTTTTGTATTTGAAGCTGGTTCTAATGCTATGGCATCAGGACAAGATGATATGGGTAATATCTTAGATGAACTACTTGGTGGTTTAACAGATACTCCTACTGATACTACTACTCCTACTGATACTACTACTACTACTCCTACTGATACTACTGTTAAAGCTGGTGATGTAGAAGTTTCATTAAATCCAATGAGTGCTGCTAATGGAACTCAAATTCCTAGTACTGGATCAATTTTATTCGCATCAGTTGATTTTACTGCTGGTTCTGCAGATGTTTCTGTTGATACTGTTGAACTTAAATCATTAGGTTTAGCTGCTGTTGATTCAAGCACTAGAATTTGGTTCGAAAAAAATGGTAAAAGATTATCAGGAAAAGCATCTTTTTCTTCTGAAAGAGTAGCTGTTTCTTCTTTTGCTCCTGCTTTCGTTGTTAAAGCTGGTTCTACTGAAACTTTAGATTTATACGTTGAATTAGCTACTGTTGCTGGTAATGATTTCCAATTTTCTGGTAAAATTACTGCAAGTTCAGCTAACAATAACAATGGTATGTTTACAACTTCTACTTTAAGAACAGCTAGTTATACAGTTGCTCCTGTAGATTTTACAGCTAATAATGCTGCTACTACTTCTGTTAATCAATCAGCTAATTCTTTAGAAATTGGTAGATTTAAATTAGTTAACCAAGATAAAAGTTCAGAAACTAGAGATTTAAAATTTCAAACTGTTACTTTTAGACAATCAGGAAATGGTGATTTACTTGACCTTTCTAACATTGTTCTTGAAAGAAATGGTGCTGTAGTTTCTAGTGAAGTTTCTGTTTCTGGTAAAGATTTAACTTTTGTAGTTAATGATATTATTAAAGATGGTACAACTGCTGATTACTACGTAAAAGCTGTTGTTGCTACTGTTCAAAATAATGATGGTGATACTTACCAATTATCATTAAGAAATACAACTGATATTAGTATAGTTGAAGTGTTAAATGGTTTTAGATCTACTGTTTCTAATACTGGTGCTGCATTCTCTACTTATACTATTACTGGTGCTGATGTTACTTTCGCTAGAGATTCTTCTGTTGAATTATCTAAAACTTACGCAAAAGGTTCATCTGATGTAGTGTTCTTACAAGGTACAATTACTGCTAAACAAGCAATTACTCTTGAAGATCCTACTTTAACTTTCAATGGTACAGGTAGTGATTTATTTTCTACACTATACTTACAAATCGGTTCATCTACTATGACTTGGTCAGCAGATGCTACTGGTACAGGTGTTTTTTCTGGTTTAGCTACTGTTAATGGTACTACTACTGTTAAATTATACGCTAAATTAAAAGATACTGCTACTTCAGTTGATGTTAAATTTGATGATTTAAGATTAGATTCTTTTGCTAAAAAAGAATATGTTTCTAATCAAAATGAAGTAAAATCTTCAGTTGGTTCTATATCTGGTGTTCAAGTTACTGTTGGTACTACTAACTTAAGTGTTACTAGAACTGATAATATGGGTGCTACTAAAGTAGCTGTTGGTTCTAAAGCTGTTTTAGCTAATGAAGTATCAGCTGTTGTTACTCAAGGTAATGATGTAAACATTTCTAATGTTACTTATGCTATTAATGCTACAGGATCATACTCTAATAATGTATTTGCTACATTATATATTGATGATACTGCTGTTTCTACTAAAACATTAAGTGGTTCTACTGTTACATTTAACAACTCTAGTAAAATAGTTACTAAAACTGCTACTAAATTAGCTGTTAAATTAGACTTATCAGATGCATTTGGTTCAGGTACTTTATCTATGGCTTTAACTGCTTTAAATGCTGTTGATAATACTACTTCAGTTTCTGCTGAACCTACTACTTTCCCAACTTCAGCTACTTTAACTATTGCTGCTGCTAAAGGAACATTATCAACTAGTGATTCTAATCCAAAAGCTTCATTATTATTAGCTGGTGATAGAGATCAAAAAGTTTTAGCTTTCAGAGTTAAAGCTTCAAATGATACTATTAAATTAAGAGATTTAGTATTTACTGGGTCAAACTTAGATAAATTATCTAATTTTAGAGTTGTTTCTTCTTCTAATGAAGTTGTTGCTTCTTCTACAACTAGTAATTCTGGAAGTGTTACTTTTACATCTATCGATACTACAAATACTATAGCTATGGATGTAACTAATACTTACTACTTAGTTGCTGATATTAATACTAATGTTGCAGGTGCTACATTCTCTGTTAATTTAGATGGTGCTCAATCAAAAGTTAAATCTACTAATGGTACTGTTGTTGGTATGGATACAACTGTTACTGTTTCTGTTACTTCAAATGTACATGCAATTGAAGAAAACAAAGCTGTTGTTGCTAAAGCTAGTAACTCATCTAAAGATTTATCTACTTCTGCATTAAGATTTACTGTTACTGCTTCTGGTAAAGATTCAGTTACTTTATCTGGTGCTACATTTGATAACGTATTATCAGGATATACTGGTGCTACAACTTTAACTGTTTATAAAGATAGTGTTTCTGCTGCTAACATAGTTGGTACAGGTGCTGTTTCTGCAAATGGTGCTACTAGTGCTCCTGTTTCATTTACTGCTAATAAAACAGTTGATACTGGTTCTACTAATACTTATATCGTTGTAATTAATGCAACTCAAGATGCTACTGTAAACGGTACTCCATCTTGGACAATTAGATTAACTAACTTACAAGTTGGTTCAATCAATTCTTCTTCTTACAACAATATGGGTGAATTCCCAATTACTGAAACTAAATAATTGTTATTTAGAATTAGTTAAACAAAAATTATTTAATAATTTTTAAAGAACTCTCGGAAACGAGGGTTCTTTTTTTGTGGTCGAAATCCTATATTTGCAATATTTTTATGAATGATTATAATAAGCGTAGATTTAATTTTTAATAATTATAATATGGCACAAGTATTAGATAAAACATCAAAAACAGTTTTATTAAAACTTTCAATTCAGGAATTTAAAAGAATAAATGAATCTTGAATTTTTGATGATGAAAAAATAGAAGATTATGAGTTTATATTTGATAAGTCTGTAAAAGCATCTGATTTATTAAAAACTTTTTAGTTATGACAAAATCTTGGGAAAAATATATAAATAAAAATATATATAAAAATGAATTAAAATCTATAATAGAAGATATATTATACTAAAAATATTTTGCTTTCTTAGTATAAATAGGTATAATAAATTGGTATACTAACCAATAAAAATATGCAAGAAATAAAAGAAATAGAATTAAGAGAAAAAACTGAAAAAGATTGAAAATCTTTAAAAAGATTAC
>CAYQAV010000102.1:0-4332 GCA_964415565.1 uncultured Candidatus Peribacteria bacterium | reverse complement strand
ATCTTGCAGCGTGTTCGTGAACTGGCGGTGCAGTCCGCCAACGCATCCAACAGTGCCGGTGACCGCCAGGCATTGCAACAAGAAGTTGGGCAACTGGTCAGTGAGTTGGATCGTATTTCACAAACTTCTGAATTCAACGGCAAGAAGCTGCTGGACGGCACCTTTGGTACGCAGCAGTTCCAAGTGGGTGCCAATGCCAACCAAACCATCGTCGCGGCAACTGCCAATCTACGCACCAGTGTGTATGGCAATAACCAGAACGCGGCCACTGCTGGTGCCAACACGGCAGGCGCATCTTCATCAGCCAGCAATGGTGTGACCTCTGGCGCAGTGTCTATCAGTGGTTTTTTGGGTACAGGTACGCTGTCGGTGGCAGCCAGCGACACCGCCAAGGCCACGGCAGACCAGATCAATGGTGTGAAGGCCAGCACGGGTGTGGTTGCCACCGCCCGGACTGAAGCACGTTTGGGTGGTATGGCATCTACCGGTTCTTATACCTTGAACCTCACCGGTGACAACACCACGGCTGTCTCAGTGTCGTTCACCATCACGGCAACCACTGGTGCTGATCGTTTGTCTGCTGCGGTATCTGCCATCAACGACCAAGCGGCCAAGACCGGCATCAATGCAGCATTGAGCACCGATGGCTCGCAGGTGATTTTGACCAACGCCACAGGTAACAACATCAAGGTATCGGACACGGCAACCGCCAATGCTGCAGACACCACCGTGACTGCCTACAACGCCGCAGGGGCATCTACTGGCTCTGCACAAACTTTGGCTGCCGATACAGCAGCAAACACATCAACTGTAGGCGGCTACATCACACTAGACTCTGAAAAGTCTTTTGCGGTGACATCTGCAAGTAGCCAACTGACCACCGGTGGATCGGCTTTGCAAAAAGTGGCAGACCTGGATGTGACTACTTTCAGCAACGCAACCAATGCATTGAAGACGGTGGACTCGGCGCTGGCTTTTATCAACGGTGAACGGGCCAAACTCGGTGCGCTGCAGTCGCGGTTTGAAACGTCGATTTCAAGCTTGCAAATCACTTCTGAAAACTTGTCTGCCTCGCGCAGCCGGATTCAAGACGCTGACTTTGCGATGGAAACTTCAAACCTGTCACGCGCCCAGATTCTGCAGCAAGCCGGTACCGCCATGGTGGCGCAAGCCAACCAGATTCCACAGGGCGTGTTGCAATTGCTGCAGTAATGTCAAATGCAGGTTTTGTCGGGACATAAATCCATGCCTCGCTCTTTTTGATATGTGTCTTTGAGGGAAAAGGTTGCGAGTTGAAAAATGTCAAATTCACACCGGCCAAAGCTACTGATCCATATAGGGTGAGGTTACAAGCCGCATTTGATGCGCAAGACTGGCCATTGCTTACCAAGGTTTGCAAGCAGGTGCTGCGCAAACAGCCGAGCCACCTACAGGCGCACCGTTGGCTTGGTTTTTCCTTGGGTAAACAACGCAACACACCTGCTGCGCTCCAAGCCTACAAACATAGCGCAGCCCTGTTCAAAGATGATGCTGAACTGCTGATTAACTACGCGCACCTGCTGGTTGACAACGCATGCAATACCGAGGCTCTACCGTTGCAGGAGCGGGTGTGTGCATTGATGCCGCAACAGGTCATCAGCTGGCTGGAACTGGCCAGTTGTTGCTACCTGCTGGGTTTGCATGAAAAAGGCTATGAGGCCGCGTGCAAGGCAGATGGTTTGGCCAAGTCAGTGCAAGAGCGGGCTGCTGTGCTCTGCCAAAAAGCGATTCACCGGCGCGAACTGGGTCAGGTCCGGGAAGCTGTACAAGATTGCGAAGCCGCCATTGCGCTGAACCAGACAGACCCAGGAAACCATACCAACCGACTGCTCTTTATGCTGGCAGACCCAGATGCCAGTGCCGAACAACTGGCTGGCGCAGCACGAGAATATGCTGCTGTGTTCGAGCCACCACTGAAACCCTTTTGGCCCACTTTTGAAGAACACCGGGGTGACCCTTGGCGCAGGCTGAAGATTGGTTTTTTGTCACCAGACTTTCGCGCTCATGCTGTGATGTACTCTGTGGAAGGCTTGTTGGCACAGTTGGATCGTCGGCAGTTTGAGGTTTTTGCGTTCTATCTATTTCCTTCTGAAGACCACATAACAAAACGGGTGCAGTGTCATTCGGACCACTTTATCCGACTGTCAGGTTACAGCCCTGATGAGCAGGCCAGGATGATCCACGCGCAAAAGATTGATATCTTGATTGATCTGGCAGGACACACCGGACACAACGGTCTGCTGGCCATGGCAAGGAAGGCCGCGCCAGTGCAAATTTCATGGCTCGGTTTTCCAGCCACCACCGGTCTTACAGCCATAGATTACAAGCTTACCGACGAAGTGACCGACCCTGAAAATGCAGATGCTTTGTACAGTGAACGTCTGTATCGCTTGCCAACTTTGTTTGCATGTTATCGACCTCTGAGTCGCAACCCTTTATGGCGCTATCAGCCACGCTACCTGGTTCAGCCAACGCCGGCAATCAAAAACCGCTTCATAACTTTTGGCTCTTGCAATAACCTTGGAAAGCTAACGGACGATGTCTTGACCCTGTGGGGGCAAGTGCTGAAAGCAGTGCCAACAGCCCGGCTTTTGATTGAGGGCAAGGGGCTTGATCAACCCAACTTTGTGGAAACCTATAAAAAGCGGTGCAAGGCGCTGGGCATCGACACAGACCGTCTGGATCTGGTGGCACTTGATACTGGTCAACAATATTTGACATATCACCGCATTGATATCGCACTGGATCCCTTCCCGCTGACAGGTGGCACAACTACTTTTGACTTACTCTGGATGGGATTGCCGCTGGTTTCCATGCAAGGGGGCTGTTTCAAAAGCCGTCTGAGCACGGGTATCTTGACCTACCTGGATCGCAAACAATGGTTGGCAAACAGTCCTGAGGAATACATCGACATTGCGAAAAAGTTGGCATCTGACATTGATGCGATCAATACATCACGGCTGACACAGCGCAAACAGGTTGAGGATTCGCCTCTGATGAATGAGCGGCAATTTACGAAATTGTTTGGCCAGGCAATGCGTGAAATATGGCTGCGTTGGCTGGCGCAAGGCTCACATCCAAACGACGCTGCAAAACAAGCACAACTGATTAAGCAATGGCACAGAGAGATACCCGCACCATTGCAAACGAACACCCTACCAGAGGTGGGCGTGGCTACCGGAAAACGGCTCAGTTTGAATCAGGCCCATGAAAAACTGCAATATTTGCTAGAGCAAGCAAAAACAAAATCCCCAGATACAGCACAAGGTTCTGGACAAATCAGTGACAAGAACTGGCGCGAAGTCACTGAATTTGCGGAAACCGTTTTATCAGCGATACCCCATGAGCCATTGGCGCTTGCGTGCTTGGCCGAGGTAGAGCACGCACACGGGCACACCGATTTTGCTGTGACTTACTTGCAATATGCTGCCCAGTCGATAAACGCTCAATAAGCTGCTAACTCACGCCCCCCACAAACTCCATCGAAGGATTCGATCCAAATCCGACGGCTCAATGCCCAAGATATGACGTAACGACACCTAACAATCGCGGAAAAAATCGCCCAATATGTTGCGAGAAGTAGGTTTGAAACTTAACCGTCCATGGTTTCCTGCAAAAACCATATGGTTGGCTTCGGTGATCTGGTTAATGACACTCACACCTTGAGAAACAATGGTACCTGTGCGCAAAACACTGCGGCCAATGACAGCTGTATTGGCGTAGAGCACCACCCCCGGCTTAAGCACGGGTGCTTCGCCATGATTTTTTCCGACTGTGCTGTTTTGATAAAGCACCAGGTGATTACCGTAGGTCGCCTTGGCCAGCACGATGCCCACCGAGTGCCCGATAAAAAACACCTCTGGCAACTCGATCTCATAAAAACAATCGATAGCGTTCAAAGCCTTGTTAAGCAAAAATAGTCGAAGCGGCGTGTCTTTGCGTGCCGTCTGCTTCCAAATCGTATGACTCAAAAAATAGAGAAATGTGCAGTGCTGAGATGAGTGCAAGGGATCAAAACGGTCTACAGGCCACAATTTGACCGCATTAATGCACACATGCAACCGTGACAGCGCCATATCCAAGTGTGCATCGATATCTGGAATGGGATCAAAGTCATCCGGAACCACACTCTTGATTTGCCGGGCCACGTACTGCATCAACCCCGCACGATCAAACTTTACCAGTTCAAGGGACATACAGGCTCTTTCAAAAATATCACTAAGCCAGCTTTAGCTGCATATACACCAGATAGGCAACAGCAGCAACAGCCTTAGGGTCTTCCCGCCAAACAAC
>CAYQAV010000101.1:0-8551 GCA_964415565.1 uncultured Candidatus Peribacteria bacterium | reverse complement strand
GAACTAGATCTGCATATAAATCATTAAAAAATAACTTGAAATATTTATTTACTTGGTATGATTATCTATGAAAAGTAGATATACCAAATACTACTAATTGACTGGAATGATTATTTTGACATATTAAACCTAAAATTAGTTTTCATAGAGGATTAAAAAAAGAGAGAAAAATTAAACTAATTTTATCTCTCTTATATGGGAAAATTTAATCATCTCAGCCACACACTTTTTACAATTAAGCCTATATTTGCTATTGTTTATGTTATTATTTGATTTGAAACAGGGAATTGAGAAATTCTTTCATATTTATTAACATTGTGATCTATTTTATCACTTTTTGCAGCATTTTATTTCAGATGAATTTCTCTTAGGATAGTTTATTTAATAGTTACATTTATATACTTTTTTTATAGTTTTGCTTGAAATTCTATATCTTGAACTCTTACATCACTAGTTTTTATAATTACTCTTTCTTCATCTATCTATATACTTTATAAAAGAAGATGATTTTGGTGAAAAGTTAGGTATTGTAAATATCTATTACATAGAAAATGGATAAGATTGTTTGCTTCTAGACATAGAAGGCTTAAATTTTTAAGATATTAATATGAAAAATACTTGATTTATGTATGATGTATCAATTAATTGAGATTCTGAAGTTTTAAAAACTCCGAGAGCACCTTGAAATACATCAATTGAAAATGAAAGATTATCTGTTGTATTACATAATTCTTATCTTTGAGATTATGTCCCAGATACAAAAATTATATCTTCAGATACACATTGATTTTTAACTCATCAAGAATTAGTTAATTGATGAAATCATATAGATTTAGCTATTGAATCTACAAAACAAGATGTTATTGATTTACTTGAAAAATGAGTAAGGATGCAAAATGAACAAAAAATTCTTTTTGATATTTTTTGAATGCAATGAATGATAAATCTTTTCAATTATTATTTTAAATGAACAAATATTAAAAAATTTTCAGATTTATTGTTACCTGCAAATGCAAAATATTTACAATTAATGCACAATTTACCACCAGAGGCACTTGTTCAGATGAACAGTGATATGAAATCAAAACCTTTTGTTGCATATAATATACTTAAAGATGATAAATGAAGACTTCGTTTTATAGACACAGATTATAGACCACTTGATATTTTTCATCCTTTGAATTTAGTAGGGAATTGGATTACGGGGAAGGCTTTAGCTGATATAAAGAGAATAGGAAAATAAAAAAACTTAGAATTTTTAAATTCTAAGTTTTTTGTTTTTACACTCTCGTAGTATTTCCATCAGTTTCCACTTCTCAGTCTACTACTCAATCATCATTTTTAGGTGCTTCTTGTGCTCCTGGTTGAGAGTACAATTTTTGTCCTACTTTCATCATTTCATCACTTAATTCTTTGCTTGTAGATTCTAATTCATCTTTACTAGCATCAGATTTAGCTAACACTTCTTTTACTTTTGATACTTTTTCTTCTACAGATTTTTTGTCAGCATCATCTATTTTATCAGCATTATCTCTAATCATTTTTTCAGCTTGTGCAACTGCACTATCAGCATGATTTCTAGCATCTACACCTTCTTTTTTCTTTTTATCTTCTTCTTTTTTTGCTTCAGCTTCTTTTACAAGTCTATCAACTTCAGCATTATCCATACCAGTTGAACCTTGTATAGTTATGTGTTGTTCTTTTCCTGTACCTTTATCTTTAGCTTTTACTTTTAATACTCAGTTTGCATCAATATCAAAACTTACTTCAATTTGAGGAACTCATCTTGGAGCTGGTGCTATACCATCAAGTATAAATCTTCATAGAGATTTGTTATCAGCAGCCATTTCTCTTTCTCATTGTAATATATGAATTTCAACACTAGGTTGATTATCAACAGCAGTAGAAAAAGTTTCACTTTTATTTGCTGGAATTGTAGTATTTCTTCAAATCATTGGAGTTCTAATACTTCACATAGTTTCAATACCAAGAGTTAGTGGTGTAACATCAAGCAATAATACATCAGTTACATCTCAACCAATAATTCAAGCTTGTATAGCAGCTCAAAGAGCAACAGCCTCATCTGGATTTATTCAAGCATTTGGTTTTTTACCGAAAAATGCTTCTACTTTTGATACAACAAGTGGAACTCTAGTTGATCCTCAAACAAGTAAAACTTGATCTAAATCACTAGCTTTTAATTTTGCGTCTTCTAATACTTTTTTACAAGGAGTTAAAGATTTTTCAACTAAATCAGCAATTAATTCTTCAAATTTTGTTCTTGTAATTGTCATCATTAAGTTTTTTGGGCCACTAGAATCAACAGTTATATATGGTAGATTTATATCATAATTAGTTGTACTTGATAGTTCTTTTTTCGCTTTTTCTGCTTCATCTCTTACTCTTTGAAGAGCCATTGGATCATTTCTTAAATCTATTGCTTGTTCTTTTTTAAATTCATCAATAATATAATCAAGGATTTTTTTATCAAAATCATCTCAACCTAAATGAGTATCTCAGTTTGTAGCTAATACTTCAAAAGTACCTTCTTCAGATAATTCTAATATTGATATATCAAATGTTCAACCTCATAAGTCATAAACTGCAATTTTTTCATTTTTACCTTTTCAAGCACCATAAGATAGAGCAGCAGCAGTAGGTTCATTTACTATTCTTTTTACTTCTAAACCTGCAATTTTACCTGCATTTATTGTTGCTTGTCTTTGATCATCATTAAAATATGCAGGAACAGTAATAACAGCTTCTGTTACTTTTTGTCCTAAAAATTTTTCAGCATCTTCTTTTATTTTCATCAAAATATGTGCTCAAATTTCTTCTGGTCTTACTTCTTTACCATCAAATTTAATTAAAGCTTCTCAGTTTTTACCTTTTACAACTTGAAATGGTACATTTTTAATTTCATCTAATACTTCATCATATTTTCTACCTATAAATCTTTTAGCAGAAAAAATAGTTCAAGCATGATTAGTTATAGCTTGTCTTTTTGCAGGAGTTCAAACAATAATTGTTCCATCTTTATGAGCAACAATACTTGGAGTTGTTCTATTTCATTCTGCATTTGGAATAACTTTTGCTTCTCAACCTTCCATAAAGGCAACACAAGAGTTAGTAGTTCATAAATCTATTCAAATAATTTTTCCCATATTCTAAAAATTAAGTTTTAAAAGTTTTTTAATTGTCATTTTTATATGACTTGCATATATATTATCAAAATATTTTTTAATGTCAAAACTTTTTAGCACTTTTTTATATTAGGTGCTAGATTAACAATTTTTGTATTTTAAAATATATTATGTTATACTTGTTTTAACTTAATATTTTATTTAAAAATATGGATGAAATAAATGTAGAAAATCAATGAAATTCACTAAAAAACATGGATTTTTCAAATGAATTTGATAAATATATTCGTGATTTAGAAGAAAGAAGAAAAAAAATAGATAATTTATTAAATTAAAAAGCGTACTTTAAAGTACGCTTTTTTTCAAATAAATAGACTCAGTCATGAAAAAGGCTAAGTTGTATACCATCCATTTTATTACTAGCTATTTCTTTTAGTCTTCTTTTTTCTGCTTCATTTCTTATTTTCATCATTGCAATTTTTTCTTTTAAAACAGCAATAATTTGTTTTTTCTTTTCTTGTTGTTTAATCGTCAAATTTGACAATTTACAAAGTTCATAATATTCTGTATAAAGACATGAAGCCTGATGATCTTCTTTACACAGAGTATAAATATTTCCATCTGGTAATGGAAGTGAAAATCCCAAACTAAATATTTTAAATCGTTTTTGTTTTCCTGACATAAAATACTCCTAGAATGGTTAGAAAAGTAATTATTTTATATATAAAAAAAATAAATAATCAATATTATTATTTATTTTTTTTATATTTTGAGTACAATTCTGAAGTATAATAATTTTTTGTAAAAATGATTAAAATAATTAGTTTTGTTGATAGTTTCAAACATTATGAAGAGCCAATTAAAGAGTTTCAAAAAAGACTATGAAAAGATGTAGATTTTGTAAAATTAAAACCAAGTAAGAGAAAGGAAATAAATGAAATTATAAATGAGGAAACTTTAGAGTTAAAAAAATATTTAGAAAAAAATAAATGATTCAAAGTTTTACTTTACATAGATTGTAAAACAATGACAACTTTAGAGTTTTCTAAATTTGTAGAAGAAAAACAGATGAAGTTTTGAGATTTAGTTTTTGTAATATGATGAGCTTATTGAGTGGATTATGATATGATAAAAGACTCCATAGATTTTAAAATATCACTTTCTCCAATGACCTTTCCACACGCTCAGGCTATAATGATGCTTTTTGAACAAATATATAGAGTTTTTTGCATTAAAAAATGAGTAAAATATCATCATTAATTCTATTGATTAAATTAAAAAAAATAATACTATATACATCAGTATTATTTTTTTGTCACTTTTTTAATTTATATCGTTATATCGAGTATGGATGATATTAAACTAATGGAAAAATGTTTAGATTGAAACCTAAATTATTTCTGAGAAATTTATGACAAATATGTAGATAAGATATATAATTTTGTATATTATAAGACTACAAATAAGGAGGTTGCCGAAGATATAGTAAGCGATGTTTTTATTAGTGCATTAAATAATATCAATTCATTTAGAATACAAGAAGGCTCATCTGTTAAATCTTGGCTATATAAGATAGCATATAATAAAATAATAGATTTTTATAGAACAAATAAAGAGTTTGAAGAAATTTGAGATTATTTAGATATGTCAATAAATTCAGATTTTGCTCAAGATTTAGATAATAAAGATAAATTAAAAGAAGTTTTTTGATATTTAAAAAATATAAAAAAGGAACATAGAGATATAGTTATTTATAGGATTTGGGATGATTTATCATATAAAGAAATTTCCGAAATTACTTGAATGAGTGTTGATAATTGTAAAAAAATTGTTAGTAGAACACTTAAAACAATTAGTGCAAATTTTGTTATTTTAATTTTGATATTATTAATTTTATAAAAAATGAAAAAATTTTTGGATGAACTATATGAAAATTATCCTGAACTTGAAAATTCAAAAGATAGTATAGATAAAGCAGTTTATTATTTAAAAGATAATAAACCAGTTTTTAGTTCTTCATATGAATTTAAAAATCATTTAAAATATAGGATTGATTGACTTATTTGATTAAAAATAAATAAGAAAAATAACTTTTTACTCTTTGCTATTCCATTATTTAGTTTTGTATTTATATTTGCTTGATTTTTATATTATTTTAAAGATATTACATTTTTTAATTGACCAAATAATGCAAGAAATTTTGAAATATCAAATCTAAAAATTGATGATAATTTAAGTAATAATAATGAGCAGCAATGAGAAGAAAAATCAGAAAATAATATTAATTATGAAAATATTAATAATTTAAATAAACTTGAAATTATTGAAAATATAAATAATAAAAATATTTCAAGTAAACAACTTGATAAAGTCAATAGTAATAATCAAGAAATATCAACTTTTAGTGTTATAGAAGACCAACAAAATACTGAAATAATTACTGCTGAAAATGATGAAATAATTACTGTTTTAGATGCAGTATGAGAGACTTATGATTTTAATATAAGTGATAGTGTCAGTGATGATTATTATTTTGATTCAAATATGGATTCTGTCTGAGCTTCTATTGCTCCAATAAATGATATGTCGGCAAATAGATCATTTAAAATACAAGAAAGTTATGATACTTTCACTGATTTTTGCATTAATACTTGATGAACTATTTATGAAGCTTGAAATGATCAAATTTGTAGAGTAAATAAAAAAGAGTGTTTATTAAGTAATTATATAAATTGAACTTGTGAATTTATAGAAATAAAATAAAATTAAAGACATAAAATTTAATAATTTTATTTATTTTTTGTCACTTTTTATTTTTATATCGTTATTATAGTTGAAGCCTTTTTAATTTTTTAATATATTTATTATGAAAAAATATTTATTATTTATGCTTTTGGTGTGATTTACTTTTTCTACAGTAAATGCAGCAGTTGAAGATAATTCAATAATTGATGAATTAAAATGAACTGATGTTAAAACACTAAATTCTGACTTTAAATTAAAGTCTTTTAATAGTTGTGATAATATGGAAACCGTAATGGGTGATTACATAAAAACATATTGGAGAAATAATAAAACTCGTTTTTATAATTATCCAATGTATAATATCAAGTGATGAATAATGGTTGATGACATGCTTATGGAAACTACAAGTGATACAGTTGCTTCAAGTGTAACTGATAAATCAAATACTGTATGAGCTTGATTATCAAGCGATGATTATGGTAAAACTAACACTCAAGTAGATTGAGTTGATGAATCAGATATTATTAAGACTGATGGAAAAAATATATACTATTACAATGATAGTGATCATTTTGTTTATATAGTTTCAGTTGATGATAAAGCAATTATCAAAAAAATAAAGATTCCAGAATCATTTTATAATCCTGTTTTATATTTATGAAATAATACTTTAACTATTATTTCAAGTTGATATTCAAATTATGATTATTCAGCAAAATGATATTATATAAATAGAAATAATAAAACATATGTTATAGTGTTTAATATAGCTAATGTTTCATCACCAAAATTGGAAAAATTATATATTACTGATGGTGATTATTCTCAATCAAGAAAAATAGGAGATTATATTTATGTTATTTCTAATAATAGTTTTAATATACCATATTATAATTTTAAAACAGTAGATGATATTGATTTTAGTATTTCTAAAGTTATGCCACAAAAAATTGATATTTCTAAAACAAGTGTAAAAGCTAATCAAAATTTAAAAGTTAAATGAACAACTCTTCCATACAATGTTACAGCATGAAATGTTGCAGATTGTTCTGATATAAGTTATGTTTTACCTGATGAAGAAACAATCAAACAATATGATTTTAATCCAAGTTACAATGTTATTTCTGTAATTGATACAAAAAATACAAATAAAAAAGTAGAAACTACAGTTATTGCATGAAGTAATAATGAAGTATATATGAGTTTAGATAACTTATATTTAACTTCTCAAATGTATGAAAGTTATGATTTTGTTTGTCCAATGAATGCTAGATGTTTTGCTCCTTGGTATTCAAGATGAGCTAATACTCTTTTACATAAATTAAATGTTTCAGGTTTAAATTTAAATTACCAAGATTCTACAATTATTCCTTGAACTCCATTAACTCAATACAGTATGGATGAATACAAAACAGATTTTAGAATACTTACACAAACAAATAATTGGAATACTAATACAAATGAAAGTCATACTGATCTATATATTTTAAATAAAGATTTATGACTTAAATCATCATTAAAAAATCTTTGAAATTGAGAACAATTTAAATCAAGTAGATATATATGAGATAAATTATTCTTGGTTACATTTAAACAAGTAGATCCACTTTACGCTATTGATGTATCTGATTCTACTACACCAAAAATCCTATGAGAATTAAAGATTCCAGGATATAGTACATATTTACATCCATATGATGAAAATCATTTAATTGGTTTATGATATGATACAAAAGAAAATGAGTGGTGAGGAACTGTAAACTCATGAATTAAAGTTGATTTATATGAAATTAATTATGACAAAAAATGTTCTGATTCTAATCTAACTACAGATGAAAAAACAAAATGTGATTCTTGAGAATACAAATGAATAATTGTTAAACAAAAATATTCAAAAACATTTTGAGGAAATTGAAGTAGTAGTGAAGCTTTAAGTAATCCAAGAATGTTTATGTGGAAAGCTAGTGATAAAAAATTATTTTTACCAGTTTCATTGTATCAAAATGATGCAACTGATATTTATAGATATACTGATTTCTTTAATTGATTATTAGTATTAAGTATAGATAAATCTTCTTGAATAAAAGAAAATTATAGAATTACTCATATTGATACTTCTTGACTTGAACAAGAAAGAATAAACGAATGTAGTAAATATACTTCTAATAATACAAGTAATACTTGTACAAAGCTTATAAATTGAGAAGAATATTGTGAAAGTAAAGTTTATAGCTATGTACCAAAATATTGTTATGCAGACTCAACTATTTGAGAATATATAGCATCTAGAAGTTGGAATTATTATCAAGATTTTATAAAAAGATGATTATGGATAGGAGATAACTCTTATGCAGTTTCAAATTCTTATGTTTCTGCTAATAATATTTCAACTTGAAAAGAAGTTTTTAAATTGAAATTAAAATAATAGAACAAAAAATCCTTATAAAAAGTGAAACTTTTTATAAGGATTTTTTTTATTTTTGTGGGCTTAATTGTAAAAAGTGTGTGGCTAAAATAAGGAGTATTTGGTATAATAAAGCCAAATACTCCTTTATTTTTAACTATGTTAAATAAAAATAGCCATAAAATCTGTAAAAAATGTAAATCAAAGGAAATAAAAAAAGATTGATTTATGAGATGAAAACAAAGATATAAATGTAAAC
>CAYQAV010000100.1:0-5841 GCA_964415565.1 uncultured Candidatus Peribacteria bacterium | reverse complement strand
GGATGGGTCTAGGGGAAGATTTGGGGTTTAGCCTGGTTGAGAGGGTTTGGAGACTGGCTAGGGGTGGTGAATGGAATTTGGATATGGGAAGGGCTAGAGGTTAGCCCTTGGAATTTTTCAACAAGTTTTTAGAGGGGCTTGTCCTTAGAGGGGTTGTGATTAAGTCGGTAAGAACTTAATGTTTACGTTTCTTGCCATGTGTTTTTTCTTCAGAAACTTCTTCTGCAACATCTGCAACATCTGCAACTTGTTCTGTAACTGGTTCAGCAACTTCAAGAACTTCTTCTGTGGTTTCAGCAACTGGTGTTCCCAAAGCCTTAGCACCATTTTCTTTAATCCAGTTGACCCAATTGGCAACTTCTGCTTTGCCTTCATCAGAAGCAAGGTAGATATCAACTTCTTCACCTTCCAGTTTCAAATTCAGAAGGTTTGCTTCCAAGTCTCCATCTTGTTGAAACAACCAAACCATTTTGGTGCCGATTTCAACGGGGAAGGTATCACCTTTAAAGATGGTAGCAGGTGCGCCACGTGCGCCAGGAGGTTGAATTTCAAACAACTTCAAGCCTTCACGGACTGTCCGTTGTTTACGAATTTTCTTTTCGGCTTCTTCAGCAGTTTCAGCCTTAGAGTTTTTAAACATCCAACCTTGTTCACGTGCGAAGTTCAAAACAACTTCAGGAGAAAAGAGTGGCTTTTCATTAAACCGTGCATTCATCAACTCAGGGAAGGTCATTCCGATTGTTGAAATGCCTTTAATAATATCAACCAAATCTCCTTCACGTTCAAGTTTTGATTGGGCTTCTGCGTCAGTAAGTGCCTTCAGTTCAAAAAATTGGGCTTCGTCCACCATGCCATTGGCAAACATCTTCAAAATTTGTTCTTTACGGGCTTGTTGTTCGGTTGTAAACATGAGGTGTACTCCTAAGAATTAAAAAAATGAAACACAAAAATCAATCTAACCAAGACCGAGAATTTGTTGTGCCTCGTTAGTTGATGTATCAATTATAAGGCTTTTTATCTCTGCGTCTATATAAATTTAATGTTTTTTAAAAATAAATTTGTCAATTTACGTTGTTTTTTTGTCTAAAAATCTTACCTATTGATTGAATTGTTTACATAAGCCTTGTTAGATATATCACCTTGGATGGCCATTGGCTTATCTGAAATCATATGAACGGCTGACACGAAAGAAGCATTGTTCCTCAGTTGAGAGTCAACGTATTGCTTGAATGAATCAGGGCCTTTGTTAGACATTCCACTCATCAAACCAGCCACAAAGATAGCAAGCAACTCATCACCTGGTTCAAGCATTGAAAGAACTAGAATCATTGAAAAACAATCACCATTAGCCCCTATCAAGAGTGTGCTTAACCCTACCTTTTCACTGAACTCATCAAGAAATCTTCTTTTTTCTTTTCTCTCCATTGCTTCAAACTGTAAAACCATAGCAAGCATACCTCTACGAACCTTCTTTGCATTAGGCTTGTCATCATCATAGAAGTCTTGTAGGGCTTCATTAGCCTCTTCAGGAGTCTCAAAGTAAGTTCCAAGGACTGAGGCTCTGTATTCCTTTGGAATGCTCAAAGGATTGATTAATTCTGGTGAGTAGAGTATGGCCACACCATATTTCTCATCAAAATATTTAACATCTTCATTATTTTTATTTACTAACATTTTGCATTCCTCTATATCTTCTTGTTATAATAATAGGATAACATATATAAATTGAATGTCAAGTGTTTTATAAGTAAATACTAAATTATTTATAATGCCAAGCAGAAAAAGAAAGTAATATATAAATACAAATAAATGCTAAAAATAAGCAAACTGACTTAGAAGAAAATAACACATCTACACCAGGTAATAAAAAATCCAGTGGGTTAGACTGGACTTTGGGGAAAAAGATTTAGACCTTTCTCAACTTAGGTTTGTATTGAATATTAAGTCTAATTAGAACTTGTGCAGGGTTTCTTACTTCAACTCCGATTGCTCTTAAGATTTGATTAGGTGTCATGTTGGATGTATCACCAAGTTCTTTAATCATTGAACGAAGTTCCTCAGAAGTAGGGTAGACCGATACGCTTGGAAGATGTTTAATATCATATTTATTTAAAAGTGTATTCAAGCCATCTAAGCCACCAGCATACTTAATTTCTTTTTTAATTTGAACTAAAGTCTTTTTAGCAAAATCTTCACTATTTTTTTGTAATAGAACCTTATTGGATTCACCACGAATACTTCTTGTGTAAGGAATTTTCTGTCTATTAATTAGAACTCTAAAACATTGAATGGAACTCTCGTAATCAACTTTATCTTTAAGTTGTTTTAAAGTGTATTGCTCAGTGTTTTCTATAGACTGTAATCTGGCTGTGTAATCAATTTTTGTTTTGCTCATTATATTCTTTCCATTTTATATGTTAGTTATAATTTTAATATAACAAAAACATTATATTTGTCAATACATAAATAAAATTAGTTTGCATATTCTGTAATCATTTTTAAAGGTAGTGTTCTAAATGGTGTGCTGTTTGCTCTTTTTGGGAAAACTTCTGTGCTTGCTTTTTCATAAAATTCATTATTTATAAAATAGAAAGTTATTGTTTTAGCCTCTGTATAAGTATCTTTACCACATTGAACGATTCCAGCAATTGAAAATTTACTTTGTAATTTCATTCTTGAAAATGCTTTTTGATTTATATTTAAAGATAATTCTTCTTCAAATTGTCCTTTAACATCAAAAGTGATTGACTCTTTATTATTTTTTATTACATAGTCTTGTTTAGATTTATCTAAAATATATTCTGCAATTGGAGGTGTTTGTATTTCAAAATCAGGAATGTTAGCATTATTATAAATTTGTGTCATTACTTTTGTAAACATTATTTCTGCTGTAAAACCTTTTTCATCTACCATTGTGCTTGATGGTCTGAAGTATTGGGCAAATTTTGTAACGCCACGTTCTTCATTTACTGAATTTCTAAAAGCAATTGCTTCCTTAATATCTTGTCTATCTTTATCTGTTATTTCAACAGTTGTTAATTTGTGAACTGATTTATTTTTTTCAGTCAATACATTAAAACCTTTTAATAATTTATCAATTGTTATATTTATTATGTCTGTTTTATTTGAGTTATTCATATTTAACCTCTTATTGTTATACTATATATATAGCAAAAATAAATAAGAAGTCAAGTATTTTGAATAAATATATTAAATTAAAACCCTTTATTTTCAATAACTTATGAGATATCTATATTGATTTATATAATATTAAATATAGGATGAAAAAGACGAAAAAAAACCAACTAAAAAGTTGGCTTCATTAAATAATTTTGACTTTATTATTTACATATATATGGTGCAAATTTAACATCACCATCAAAGGTGCATTTCCATGAGATATATGTTCCTGTTGTTGTAGTTGGAGTAAGAGTTAGGTGTTTGTCTTTTATTATCAAGTTTGCATTATTGCCAAAAGTAGAAATTATTGCACCATCAACTATTTCAACACTTGCAACAAATTCACCTTTTAATCCTGGAAATCCAGCCTCAGTGTTGTCTATTGGAAAAGTTTGTGCATGTGCATTTGTATAGGTGTAGACCACTTCTTTAACTGATTCTGCAAGTGTCAACCCTTCTTTTACTTGGTCACGAATGATTTTGTCTACGAAGATTGGTAAAGCACTGACTGAAATGACTGCTACTATTGTTACAACAATCATTAACTCTAACAAAGTAAAACCTTTATTATTTTTAATAGATATTCTTTTCATAATTATTTCCTATAATATAATATATATATAACATAATTACATGAAAAGTCAAGAATTAATTTAAGTAATGTGAATTAGAATTTTCTAAGCATTGTTAAGAATTCTTTTTTAAATTCTTCATAGTTAAACTTACACTCCATTGAATTTTGATGTTTTTCAAAGGTTCTATATAAATTAGGAGTGTTTGCTTTAATATTTATGATGTGCTCTAAATCTTCAACTTGCTCTGCCATTAAAGTGACTTGTTGTAGGGTATCAAATCTATGGTTCCTATCAGAGTAGGGGACTTGATGAATTGTGCTGTTCCAAGTTGGTATGTCCTTCCAAAAACAATCATTGTTAAAAATTGAATATATTATTAAAATTTGATTAATATCAATTTTAGAGTCTACACAAGATAGAAAATTCTTATCTTTATTTTAAACTCGTCTTTGGTTCTCATAGTAGAGATAACCAGCAAAATTGTTGATGATGTGCCTTAGATTGACCGTAAAGCCCTTGGAATGAAATTTGGCTACTTCCCCTTGAACCTCACTGTCAAAGGCTACCTTATAGGCTTGTATCCTCTTCCTGATTGTTCCTGGTAGTGTGTCAACTGAACAATAAGATTCGTTCTCAAAGAGTTCTTGACTCTCATTGATGTATTGGACTGAGAAGGTAAGTAGGGTTGCTTCAAAGTCCCTTTGAAAGGCTCTAACTAGCGATATGGTGAGACTTCTTCCAGTTGTTGGGTCAATCTCTGTATGTGTGAAATCTTGGGATAAATTCGTATCAAATTCAAGTGATAGAGTTTCATTGTTGCTTGTCTTAAAACTCTTGCTGTTGTTCTTGAATCAAAGGATTGAATGAGTATTCTGGTTCAAGAATAAAATCTCTTGCTTGTAATTTATTAAAATAGTAATATTATGATTATAATATAAAAAATTAAAAAGTCAGGTAGATATTTAATTATATTAAAATAAAACTAGTTAAATAAAAACTGGCTCTATGGTGCAAGAAGGAATTATATTTTTATTCTTTTAGTTGGTGCTTGGTTTGCTTTATGGCTTAATTGTGATTGAAGTTCGTTAGCCAATATTCTTGCTTTATATTCTGGTGAGTCTTTTATTTCTCTTTTTGTTTCAAGCAAGAATTCGAGCATTTCTTTTGGTTTCAATCTTCCATTATTCCAAGTATCTACACCACCTTCTTTTCTTACTTCTCTTACTTCATAACCTCCATAGTGAGGGAAATTATCAATATAAACACTACCTGTTGGTAATTGCTTCATTTCAATAATATCATTCAATGTGTTTTTGATGTGTGTTCTTATCATTTTATTTCTCTATCTTTTTCTTATATATAATATATAACATATTTATAATGGTAAATCAATAGGCAATAAAAAAGCCAACTGATTAAAGTTGACTTGATAGAGTAGGGTGAATTAAATCTTTATTCTTTTAGTAGTTGATTGACTTTGTTTTGAACTTAATTCATTTTGTAATTTATTTACTAAATCTATTCTTGCTTTTATTTGTAATGGACTTGAATCACCACAAGATATGTTTTGACTATTTAATTCAATGATTGCTTCCAATGATTTAGTTGCCATTTCGTATTCGTGAATGTATCCTTCTTTTGTTGTCCATCCAGAACCATGACCGTCACTGCCATAGAAGGCTTCATTAGTAGTTATTAAATCTAAATAGATACCCTGCCTCATATCATCTGGACAACGAAAAATTAGGCTATCAACTTGAACCGTATCTTCTTCTCCATTTTTTAGAAATTGCTCGTATTCATACTTTACAAGTTCCAATACAAATTTAGGGTCACTCCATAGTTTTGTTCCAACGGATGAATGTGCCTCAAAATTAAAATTATATTTGCAAGCACTTAGGGCAATATCAAAATCATCCCTTTGACTTTGCGATAGAGATTTAAGTTCAATATCACCTCTGCTAACCATATCAATGATTTCTCTTTGTTGACCAACCCATATAAAGAAGTCGGCTGAAGGAATTTTCTTGTATTATCTAATTTTCCATAGATATTGATGGGTTCTGTAATAGAAGGGTTGCAGAAA
>CAYQAV010000099.1:0-7015 GCA_964415565.1 uncultured Candidatus Peribacteria bacterium | reverse complement strand
TATCAATATTAAATTGAGATAATAATGAAAAAAGTGTAGTTGATTTACCAGAACCTGTTGGTCAAACTGCTAGAATCATACCATAATTATCTTGAAGATGTTTTTTTAATTTTACCATATTATATGGCATAATTCATATATCTTTTAATTCAGGTGGAAGAGAATCTTTTTTTAATAATCTAATTACAGTTTTTTCTCAGTAAATTGTAGGAATAACTGAAATTCTCATATCCAATTGCTTTCATCAAAATAACTTATATGCTATTTTTCAATCCTGAGGTAATCTATGTTCATCTATTCTAAGATAAGACATAATTTTAATTCTAGCTATTATAGAATCTTTATATTTTAAATCTAGATTTTTATAATTTATAAAATTTCAATCAATTCTAAATCTTATGTTTATATCTTTTTCATTTGGTTCTATATGTATATCTGATGCTCTTAATTTTATAGCATTTAAAAACATATCATTAACAAGTGAAATCAAAAATCAATCCTCTTTTTTATCTCAATAAGAGTTTATATTTAAATCTGAATTAGTTGAAGTTTTTATTGTTTTTATATTATTTGAATCCCCAAATAAATCCTCTACTTTTATATTATTATTAGAAGTTGATTTTTTAAATGTAGTTCATTTCTTAAAAAGCTCTCAAATATCCATAAGAAACTATAATAAATTATATAATAAAATAATATCATATTTACTTTTAACAAACAAAAAAACAAGCTTGACAAACTTGTTTTTTATAAATCTTTTTTTTCTATCATTGAAATTGCTATTTTAATATCAAAATAGCTTATATCTTTATGTCCTAATTCCTCTAATCTTATTTTTATTGGTTTTAATTCAGAAACTATACTATTTAAATCTTTTATGATAACATCTTTTATATTTTTCAGTTTAGAAAAACTTGTAAATTTCATTATATCACCTAATCAAATTGTTCATAATTCATAAAATTTAACAAAATGACTCTCAATAGTAATTGGTTTCAAATTTCTTATATCTGCTATTTCAGAAATAGTTTTTCATTCTTTAAAAAGTTTGTGAGTTTCTTCATAAGTATCTATTTTTTCAGATCTTTCTTTAGAAGATTTCTCTTTAGAAATTTTTTCCTTTTTATAAAGTGATTTTGTTCAAAGTCTAATCTTTAAATAAGTTTGAAGTTCTTCATTGTCATTTTTTAATAAAAAATCACGAACTATTGCAATTCTTCAAGTTTCAGTTATTCATAAAAGTGGAAATTTTCAATCACTTTTATATAAATATTCTAAACTCATAAGTGATTCAATTACTGCTTGAATAAGTTCTGGAGTTAAATCACTAAGTGCTCAATAATTTTGGTCATCATTCATATGCCATTCAAGAAGCTTTTTATCATTACTTCACCGTAAAAATTTAACAAATGTTTTAATACCAAATCTTGTATCAAATTTTTTAACAGCTTCTAATACAAGTGCAAAAACTGATATTTTTACTATATCTACTAACTCTTGTTTTCATAGATTTTTCTTTTCTATACAATAATCACAACTAGAGCAATTATCTCAGATTTTTTTTAAATCTTCTTCATCAGCAAAATAATTTAATATAAATTTTTTCCTACAACTTGGATAGAAAAGAAGTTTTTTAATTTGTTCCAATTTATAATAACTCTCTGTTTTAAGAGCTTCTTGATGAACCCAATCAATTGATAATGAATTATGTGGTTTTTTATCACTTATAAGCATAATCCCTCTACCTCTAAAATCACTTGGAGTATCATAATCATCTAATCATCTCTTGATTATATTATATTTTTCAAGAACTCTAATAATTGCTCAAGCTTTTAAATCATTTGCAATACAAGATTCAGAAGCCATTGCAAAATAAGTTTTAATTATTTTTGCATTTTTTCATTCTCAAATTTTAAAATCTCTAAATAAATAATCATAAAAAGTAAGTATTTCCGCTTTTGTAGGATTAGAATTTTCTATAAAAAATTCTTGAATCTTTGTATCAGCAAATGATGCAAGTACAACTCAGTAACTATTTTTTCAATCTCTTCATGCTCTACCAACTTCTTGATAATAGTTTTCTATACTTCAAGGAAGATTGAAATGTATAACAAATCTTATATCACTTTTATCAATTCACATACCAAAAGCATTTGTTGCAACTATAACTTTATAAGTAGAATCCATAAAATTATTTTGCTCAACTTCCCTATTATCTCAAGTCATTTCTCAAGTATAAATTCAAGCTGAAACTCAATTTCAAATCAAATGTTCATAAACTTCTTTTACAGCTTTTCTTGATGAACAATAAATTATTCAACTTCCAGGAGTTTTTTCAAGGATTTCAGAAACTTTTTCTAATTTTTCTTCTTTTTTACTTATTTCTCTAACTATTAAACTTATATTTTTTCTATCAAAACCAGTAGTAAAAATAGCAGGTTCTATAAGTCATAATCTAAGAGTTATATCTGCTCTTACTTTTTGTGTTGCAGTTGCTGTTAAAGCAATTATTGGAAAATCATTATTTACTTTTAGTCTCTCCAAAAAACCTTTAAGTTTCATATAGCTAGGTCTAAAATCATGTCACCATTGACTTATACAATGAGCTTCATCTATTGCAACCAAAGATATTTTAACTCTTTCAATAACTCTCAAAAAATCATCACTATTAAGTCTTTCTGGAGCTATGTATAAAAACTTTATACTATTATCATTTTTAGAAATATCATTTAAGATGATTTGCTTATCATAATTATCAATTGTAGAATTTATAAGTTCTGCTCTAAGTCATAAACTATTTAGTTTATCAACTTGGTCTTTCATAAGCGAAATAAGTGGTGAAACCACTATAACAAGTCCATCAAGAATGACTCATGGTAATTGATACGTAAGTGATTTTCAACCTCAAGTCGGCATAAAAACAAGTGTATCTTTTTTATTTAATACACTATCTATTATCTCTTTTTGTCAGTCTCTAAAGTTTTCTAAACCAAACTTAAATTTCAATATATTCTCTAATTTTTCCATCTATATTTTTATAATTTATATATACTAATTTATAACTCCACTTGCAATAAGTTCATCTCACAAATAAATAGCACAAATTTGACCAGATGCAATTGCTCTTTGTTTTTCTCTAAATTCTACTCTGTATCTATTTTCTTCTTTATAAATAATACAATCTTGATCTTCTTGTCTATATCTTATTTTTGCTTTTGAATTAAGTGGAAAAAAATAATCATTTTTTGCTAAAAAAAATAAATCATTAATATAAAGTTTATCTTCATAAAGCTCTAAATCACTTGATGTTCAAACTATAATTTCATTATTTTGAATATCCTTTTTAACTACAAAAATAGGTTTAGCTTGACCTCAAATATCAAGTCATTTTCTTTGACCAATTGTATAATAAAAAACTCATTTATGCTCTCATAAAACTTTTCAAGAAGTATCCTTTACAATACCTGGTTTTGGATCTATTTTTTTTTCCAAAAATTTAATCATATCTACTTTTCAAACAAAACAAATTCCCTGTGAATCTTTTCTTGTAGCATTTGGTAATCAAGCTTTTATAGCTATTTCTCTAACTTCAATTTTTTCTAAATTTCAAACTGGGAATAATGCTTTACTAAGTTGAAATTGATTTAATCAAGCTAAAAAATAACTTTGATCTTTTATATTATCTAATCATTTTTTAAGATGAAAATAAGTATCTATTCCTTTTTCAATTCTAGCATAATGACCTGTTGCAATCATATCAAAACCAAGTTCCAAAGCTTCATCTAAAAACACTTTAAACTTAACTTCACTATTGCACATAATATCTGGATTTGGAGTAAGTCATTTTTTATATCAATCATACATATAATTTAGAACTTTTTCTGCATAAGTTTCCCTATAATCAAAAGTAAAAAATGGAATTTCTAAATAAGCTGCAACTTCTTTCGCAACTTCTAAATCTTCTTTTGTTGGACAATATTCTCACTCTGGTGCTAAATAATTTATCATAAATCAAGCAGTTACATTATAACCTTGTTTTTTTAATAAATATGCAGTAACTGCACTGTCAACTCAACCAGATAATCAAACTAAAACTTTTTTCATATTTTTTATTTTTAGTAATATTTCTTAGTATATTTATTTTTTACACTAAAAAAAGTAGAATGTGTTTTTTTTTCATTCTACTTTTTAGTGGCAGATTAAAATCAGGGTATTTTATTTATTTTTTTCTAAATTTTTTTCTTTTACTTCATTTAATAATCAAATTGCTTTATATGGTTTTGGTACATACCAAAATTCTCTAACTTTATCTCTTTGTTGTTCTATTACTAGTGTTCAATATCAAAATATATTTGCCAATATTCAATACGAAAATGCATCTATTTTTGTAATCTTGTGAAGATCAATTATTTCAACATTATCAGTATCAAGTAAAGTTGATTTTATAACTATTATTTTATCTTCATAAAAAATTAAGAGATTATTATAATATCAAATATAATACAAAATTAATTTAATAAATGCATAATTTAAAGTTATAAATGATAATGGTAATATTATGTAATTAACTAAATCTCATCATAAAGCATATCAAAATTTAACCGAAATAAAATAAAATACAAATGAAATAATTAAATAAAAACTGAATTTTAAATATCTAAAAACCATCATTATCCAATGTCGCCTTATCATTATATAATCATGTTTTGTATAATATGTCATTTTTAGTAAAAGTTAATAATATTAAACTACCTAAAAAGAATAAAATTATAATAATAACTATCATTCTTCTCATTACAATTCTATATCATCTGGAAAGTGAATTTATTCATGTGTTTTCATAATGTCTATTACATAATATTTTTAGTCTTTTTATTATAGCCATGTATAATAAAATTAAAAATACTAAGTATAAAAAAATATAAACAAATATCATAATATTATTGTTAATTAATATCTAATATAATTATAAGTATAAAAATTTAAAAATCAATTTTGATTAACTTAATTTTACTTGTTTCTCAAGAAATGATTTTTATATTTTTTTTGTTTATTTTTAGGTCTTTTGAGATGAATTTTATTACTTCTAAATTAACTTTTCAATTTTCAGGAATTCATCTTGATTTAATTTTTAATGTTCAATCATCCATAAGTCATAAAATTTCAGTTTTATCACTATTTGGAATAACTTTAATTTTTAAAAATGATTTATTATTATTTATATTTATAAAATCTATTAAATTCATAAAAAAATTTTTAAAAAAATAACTTTTAGAGTATAATACATCAAGTTACAAAATATAAAAATAAATTTATAAAAATGAAGATTTGATTTGATTTAAGATTTGTTAAAAATGACCTGTATTCTAGATTTGTTATACAACTAATAAAAGCTTATATAAAGGAAAATAAAGAAAATGAATATATAATATATGCTATTGATTTTATAAGTTGATTTGAAGATAAAAATATAATATTCAAAAAAACACATATAAAAAATGGAAGTTTAAATGAACAAATTGATTTTTTAAGAATACTAAAAAAAGATTGAAATAATTTAATGATATTTTTCAATCATTTTAAACCAATAAATTATAAATGACAATATGTAACTTTAGTTTGATGATTAAAAGATATTTATTATATGAATTTTTCATCATATTTTGAAAAATATAAAAACATATTTCTAATGGCAAAAAACTTAAAAAAATCACAAAAAATAATTTGTTTAGATCAAAATACAAAAAATGAATTAATTGAAAAATTTGATATTGTTGAGAATAGTATTGAAATAATAAACTGATTTTTCCCTGACAATGAAGAAGAAAATATAGAAAATGATACTCTAGAAAATATAAATATTAAAACAAAATATTCTATACAAAATGATTTTTTTATTTACTCATGATGAGATTCAATAGAAAAAAATTATGAGAAATTAATAAGTGTAATAAGTAGATTAAATAAAGTTTGATATATAATTGATTTAGTTTTTTTATGAAATAATATTTCTTCAAATATAAATTTAAGAACTTTAATTTTAGAAAATAAGATAGAAAAGAATATTCATTTTTTATGAGATGTTTGATTAAAGCAAAAAAAATACCTGTATAAAGAATGTTTATGAACAATTTTTCCTAGTTTTTATGAACCATTTCCTTTTAGACTAACTGAACCATTATTTTTTAATACTCATATATTAGCTTCTGATTTAAAAAATATTAGAAATATCTTTTGAGAAAATATAACTTATTTTTCACCAATTTCTGTAAATAGTATTTTTGAAAATACAAAAAAATATTTAGATGAGAAAAAAAATGAAAAGAGAGTAAATTATAAAAGTATAAAAGATGAATATACTAAAGAAAATTCAGTTCTTAGATTAAATCAAATAATAGGATAATTATGCTAACAAATAGAAACATTGAAATATTAAAAATCATAGTCTTAGAATATCTAGAAACATGATGAGTTTTATGAAGTAAATTATTATTACAAAAGTATGATTTATGAGTATCAAGTGCTACTGTTAGAAATGATATGGCAAAACTTGAAGAATTAGAATTAGTTTATCAACCATATAATTCTGCTGGTAGATTACCTACTTCAAAATGACTTAGAGCATTTGTAAATTATCTTATGCAACAAAGTCCAGAATATTTTTTAAATGTAAAAAATGATATAAAAGAATCAAATATAAATAATATATGGGATTTTAGTAATAAAATATGCTATGAATTAGCAAAAATTACTTCTGAAATAGCTTTTTTTATAGTTCCAGAAAAAAATATCATGAATCATTCTGGTTCATGAATATTTTTAGAAAAAAATCATAAAAGATTATGAGATTCTATATTTTCTATAATAAAAATGCTTGAAGATAATGAAAGTTTTACAAATTTTATTACAAATTTTCATCTTAATTCTGGTATAAATTTATTTATTTGAGAAGAAAATATACTACCTTTTTTAAAAGATTATACTATCATACTTAAAAAAATAATCATTGATTGAA
>CAYQAV010000098.1:0-2955 GCA_964415565.1 uncultured Candidatus Peribacteria bacterium | reverse complement strand
TAAGAAAGCAAAATATTTTTAGTATAATTTAATTATAATTTTTAATTATGAAAAAAACTAAAAATACAGCATTTACACTTGTGGAACTAATAGTTGTTATAACTATATTGGCTATTTTATGAACGATTGCTTTTATAAGTTTACAATGATATAGTTCAGAAGCAAGAGATAGTAAAAGATTATCTGATATTACTAATATATTAAAAAAACTTGCAGTCGAAGATACAAAATGAAATACTATTATAAATTTGATAGATAATCAAACTACATTTACTTGAACAATAAATAATGAATTAGTAAATTTAACAAAAGGAACACCTAAATTTATAGAAATAAAAGAAGATGGTTCTAAGTATAAAGATCCAATTACAAAATGAGACTATATTTTATGATATGTTAAGTGATGAACATGATCATGAGCATATAAATTTTTACAAATAGCTACAGTAAATGAAGAAAAAAATGAAGCAGTTGTAAAATGAAATTATTATAAGATAGATATTATCAATGATAGTCCAAGTATAATAAAAAATGGTAGTTGAAATTTTGTAGTAGATTGAAGTACAAATTTACCATATTAAAAATTATATTAAATAATTTGCAAAAAAACTAAAAAAGGATTAATATGTATATGAGTCATATCAACGGTGTAAAGTTTCCTCCTTTAACTTTCCACTGTTATATGTCTCTTTTTTTTGTTTTTAAGATTGTAAAATGTTATAATATATTTAATTAATTAATAATTATAAATTTGTGAATTTAGAAGATGAAAATATAGAACTTAAGAGAAAATTATCTATTGCAAAAAGTTGGATGGAAAAAGAATTTAAAAAAGAGCTAAAAAATATTTCAAGAGAAAAGATAGAATTATTATCAATAGGAGATAGGAATAATTTTTTTAGTAAAAATGTTGAAGAAATAATTTCAACTTCTATTGATTCTTTTTTCTGAGAATTTATGATTTTAAATACTCCAAAAATTGTAATAGAAAATATAATTTCAGCAGAAGTTTTATTTTACAACCAAAGACAAAATAAATTTTCAGATGGTTTGTGAGTAATTTCTTCATATCATAAATCAAGTGATAATATAATAGAAGAAAGCATAACAAAGCCTTTTAGAAAATTTGCAATTAAATCAGGAGTTAAATTAAATAAAAATGATCCACTTGAAAAAACATTAAATCAAGTTGTAAATAGTGGTTATATCTTATGAATTTCAAAACTTTTCCATATTTTATCACTTATAAAAAAAGGTGAAATTTTATCTGATTATTCTAAAAGCTTTAGTGATTTTTTAGAAGAATATAAATATATAAAAGAAGTATTACTTGATGAGAATTTTTATTTATTATTAGAAGAAATAGTTCTTAGCGAAGTTTTATGAAGCAAAAGGCATATTTGAACTATAACTTATGAAGAAACAAAAAGAGCTAGAACTATTTTTATTTGAGATTTAAAAGATGTGAATTGTGTTATTTATAAATTATTAAAAATGTGAGAAATTGATGTTTAAAAATAATTATTTTATATATCTTTTATTATTATTGCAATATTTACTTTTATTTATAAAATACTTATAAATATTTTTTAATTATATGATTTTGTTGTATATTGTTGCTACGCCAATTTGAAATTTAGAAGACATAACTTATAGAGCAGTTAGAATTTTGCAAGAAGTTGATTCTATTGCTTGTGAAGATACTAGAACTAGTTCAACACTTTTAAATCATTATGAGATAAAAAAACCACTTATTTCATTTCATAGTCACTCTTGAGTAACAAAGGTAGATAAAATCATATCTCAGCTTAAGAATGGTCATAATATGGCACTTATAAGTGATGCTTGAACTCCTGGTTTTTCTGATCCTTGATATGTTTTAATAAAAGAAGCAATCATTGCTTGAGTAGAGGTTGTACCAATTCCTTGAGTTACTGCATTTGCAACAGCTCTTATGTGAAGTGGATTTCCTATGAATCATTTTTTGTATTTATGATTTTTACCAGTAAAAAAGTGAAGACAAACTTTATTTAAATCACTTGTTGAAAGGAAGGAAAGTAAATCTTGACTTGAAACTATAGTTGTTTATGAATCTGTTCATAGAATAGTTAAAACAATAGAAGAAATATGAAGTTATTTTTGAATGGAACACAATATAGTAATTGGTCGTGAATTAACAAAGAAATTTGAAGAATTTAATAGATGAACAGTTAAAGATGTATTAGAATATTATAAAACTAACGCTTCTAAAGTTAAATGAGAATTTGTAGTAATTTTTTAAATTATGAAATTATTTTTAAGTGATAAAAAAAGAGAGCTTTTTTTAAAAACTTCTCTATGGAATAGTATAGTTGATACTTTTAAAGATGAAGAAAATATAGATATTTCATCTTATTTAGTTTCTGTTCAAATAAAATGAAACACTATTTTAATGAAAACTAATAATCCACTTATAAAGAGTGAATTAAATTTATTTTATGATAAGATTAGTTTTAGTTTTCAAAATAAGATAAAAAATCTTGATTTAAAAAGTTATGAATTTGAGATAAAATTTATATAAAAAAACCACTTTACAGTGGTTTTTTTAATCAACTAATTTATATATTTTTCAATCTATAACTATTATATCATTATTTGTATTATTCTCCATAATACTTGTCTTTAAACTTAATACTTTTGTATTATTAGGATTATTTACAGTATCTCAAATTGTAGTTATTAAAACTGCTATTATCAATACCATAATAGTTCAATTTTCTATTTTTTCATCAAGTAATTTATAGTAACTTTTTATAAAACTTTTCAACATGTGTTTTTGGCTTAATTGTAAAAAGTGTGTGGCTGAGATGATTAAATTTTCCCATATAAGAGAGATAAAATTAGTTTAATTTTTCTCTCTTTTTTTAATCCTCTATGAAAACTAATTTTAGGTTTAATATGTCAAAATAATCATTC
>CAYQAV010000097.1:0-15829 GCA_964415565.1 uncultured Candidatus Peribacteria bacterium | reverse complement strand
GCAAAAAAGATTTAATTAATAATTTAATAGACTTAAATATTTCTCAATCAATTAAATATAATTTACTTTTAATTAAAAAATTTACATATAATACTTCTTTACTATAATTTTTTTTATATTTATTAAATACAAAAAGAGTTTGTTCTAGAAGTTTTTTGTGATTTTCTAATCATGAATTGTTATTATTATGAAATCTATATAGTAATAATTTTTTATTTATATGATATACAAGTGTTTTTGGAAATATTTTTAACCATATAGATAAATCATATGGTATAAAAATATTATCACTTTTATATTTTCATAAATTTACTTTTTTAAAATATTTTAAAAATTCTTTTTTTATAATAACATTTCAAAATGATCTAATTGGTGGTTGAATTGATAATATCATATTTGAAATATTATATTTTTTAATTCACTTTTTTTGATTATTTTCTAGTTCTCAAATCAAAGGAATTATTTTTTCATTATTTAATTCATCAATAAATTTTATTCAAGTAGTTATTATTCCTACATTGGAATATGTTTTAAATATATTTATTTTTTCTTCTAAATTGTTATTACTATACATATCATCTCAATCTAAAAACGATATGTATTCTGAATCAATTGATACTTTTTCAGTTAAAAAAATGATATTTTCTATTAATCATTTATTTTTTTTATGATGCCAAGCTTTTATTTTTTTAGGATATTTTTTTTTATAAAACTGGATAATTTCCCATGTTTCATTATCAGGTGAATCATCTCAAATTAAAAGTTCCCAATTATCATATGTTTGAGATAATATAGATTCAATAGTATTTTTTATAAATTTCTCGTGTTTATATGTTGTTACTATTATTGATATTTTTTTCATTTATATTTATTATTTCATTATAAAAATTTTCAATTTGTTTTCATACAACATTTATATCATTGTATTTTTTTATCAAATTTCTATTATTTTCTCATTGTTTTTTATTATATTTTGAAAACTCTATAAGTAGTTCTTCTTCAGAAAAATTTGTGTTATTATAATATCTTCAAGATAAATTGTATTTTTTTAGATTATTAAATTTTTCTTCACTATCAATTATTCAGTCTAATCATAAATAATCAAGTATTATAACATTTCTTCACATAGACATAGATTCATATGCACACCTTCATAATCAAATTATTAAGTCTGCTTTTTCAATATATATTCTAGTATCTTTTACATTTTTATTCGGAAATCAAATATATTCAACATTTGCATTTATTTTATTTGAAATACTATTTATAATAGATATGTATTTTTTATTATTTAGTATTTCTTTTGATATTACTAATATATTTTTTATTTTTTCATTAATTTCTATATCAGTATTATAATAATTAATATCAATAGGATTTCTTATCAATACTAGTTTTATATTTTTAGATATTTTTTTTCTCATATTTTCTTCAACTTCTTCAGAAACTGCAAGATATCAATCCATTTTATATTTTTTATAATTTTGAACTTGTTCTTCTTTTGGTATTTTTCAATGTGAAATGAAAATTTTTGGTATATTTTTTACTTTAAAATATAGTATTTTAACTAATCTTTTATGTTGAAAATGAATTATATCAAAATCATTTAATTCTTTATAATCTAAAAATAAATTAAATATAAATGAAGAATAAATTTTTAAACTTATAAATTTATATAATTTAATAAAAAAATTATCATTTTTATTTATAATCAATTTATTAGATATATATTTATGTTCGTAGCATTTAAATCATTCTTTTTCTAATTTTGTTTTTAATTCTCAATTGAATAAAGTATAAAAACTTACATCATTTCATTTATTTTTTAAATATTTAGCCAATGTATAAATAAAGCTTTCACTTCAAGTTCATTTATCTAAAAATAAATTTGTTATAAGTATTTTCATTTGTATTATTTTACACAATATATTATTTCTTACTTTATACTTTAAAAATCAAAAAACTCAATATAAAAAAACTTTTTTTTGTCACTTTTTTTTATATATTCGTTATACTATTTGTGAAAACATTTATTTTATATTATTAATTATTTATTTATGAAAAAATTATTAGCAGTTATTTTATTTTTATCTTTTACTATGACTTCTTTTGCTCAATATATTGAGTGACAAGAAACTAATACTGGAAGTGATATGATAAATACTACCATGATGGTTTGAAATGATAAAGATGAACATGGTTGTATTGGTTCAGCATGATATACTTGGGATGAAAATTCTAATCAATGTGTGAGACTATGGGAACAACAACAAGAAGTAAAAGCTTGTACTATGGATTATAATCCAGTTTGTGCTGAAGCTCAAGTTCAATGTATAAAAGCTCCATGTTTTCCAGTAAATGAGACATTTTGAAATGCTTGTAGCGCAGGTGATAACAAGATTTTATATAGATGAGAATGTAATGACTTAGTTAATTCAGCTACATATAAAAGATATCAAAAATATGAAGATGTATTACAAAAAAAATTGGTAAATATTTCTACTCAAAAATTGGAAAAAATGTTAGAATTAACAAATAAAATGATAGATCAAACTCCTTTGTTAAAAATGGCTATGTGGGCTTTAGAGAGAAGAACTACACAATTAATTTTTATTAAAAATTTAATTCAAAAAGAATTAAGTACTAGATATTAATTAAATATAGTCAATTTTTTGCTTTTTTATTAAAGATATGTGATAATAAATATATTATTTCACATATCTTTTTATTTATGGCTGAATTAGAAAAAAAAGATTCTCAAGAATCAAATAATCAAAAAAAACAATGACTTAGTGAAACTTTTAATTGGTTTTCTAGAAATAAAAATTTCATACAAGATGTATGAGATATTTTGTCTGCTCAAGAAAAATGACCAGATGAATTAAATAATCTTAAAAAAGAGTATGAAAATAGATTAGAAAAAACAAGTTATAAAAAACATTTTAATTCTCTTATTTTTATTATAGATTATATAAATAAAGAAGAGGGAAATGTTTATGTAATTTCTATAATAAAAGAATTTGCAGAAAGTTCAATGAATGCTAAAGAACAAAGAAATGAATTAAGAAAAGAATTAGAAGTTAATCCAAAACAAAAACAAGTAGCTAAAAAAAATACAGATACTTGAAAATCTTCATCTGAAAAAGTTGTAAAAACTCCAGAAAAAATAGATAATACAAAATTACTTATAAATTATAAATGACAAGTTGTTTCAGTTTTAACAAGTTTAGAAGAAGTAATATCAAATCGTGATAAAAATACTTGATTTGTTAATACTTTAATTGACGATTGAGTACAACTTATAAATAATATAAGAGGTTCAACTGTTGAAACTTGAAAACAAATATATCAACAAACTTTTGAACAAGTAAAATCAAAAATTATTCAAATAGAAAAAGAATTATTAAAAGTAGATTTTAATGATCTTTCACCAGATGAAAAATTGAAATATCAATCAATAATGACTTCAATTTCAGAAATTAAAAAAATGGAAATCTGAGATGTTTGAGTATTAAATAGTATAATTGCATCTATAAAAAGTACTCCAGAAAGTTTAGAAAGCTCTTATTATTGAGTAGTTTGAACTTGAAAATGAGTTATAGAATGAACTAAAGATATGATAGTGTGAGTTTTAGATATAAGTAAATTTATACTAAAATATAGTTGAAGTTTAGTTTGAATAGATAGTGAATATAAAACAGAAGTAAATAATCAAGCTTCAAAAATATGGGATTTTATTCAAAAAGAAGGTTTTTCATGATTATGAGATGAAATATATAATGCAATCTGAAAAGAAATGGATACTATTTCTAAATTACCTAAAAATGAACAATCTGAAGCTATTTGAAAACTAAGTTGAAAAGTAATTTCATTATTATTACTTATCAAATGATCAGTTGTTGCTTCTTGAAAAGTATCAGAAATGACTGATAAAATTTGAAGGATATCTAAACAATTAGAAAAAGTATCATTAAAATGAGCTTCATCTGCTAAACGTACAGCTAAACTTACAGAATTTTTTAATGTTGCATCTAGAACTAAAAATACATCATATGCAATTGAAGTTTTTTTAAATTGACCAGCTGAAACTTTTATTTGAGCAGCTTGAGTTAAATCTTTTAGCGTATTATTTGAATGATTAAGAGCAAAATGAGCTTCAATTTGAGAATTTAAAAATCTTGCTAATGAAATTGTAGAATCTTCAAAAACACATAATGTAAATTCTACTTCTATTGATGATAATTTTGATTTTTGAAATGCAAATAATACTTGGGATAATCCAGAAATAAAAGAAACATCATCAAAAATATTAAATGATACAAGTGATATGGTAAATGGTATTGATATTATATGAGAAGCGAATCTTTGAATTAAATATTGAGAAAATAACTACGCTATTTCAATTTTAGAATCAGCAATAAAAAGAGAACCGGATAAACTAGATTATTATAAAAAATTATTAGAAGTTTATATAATAACTAAAGATACTAAAAAAATAGATGAAATAAATTCTATTATTAAGAGTAAAAGTTCTATTTGAGAAAATGTAAAAATAGAAAGTAAAAGTGCAAAAGCTACAATTGATTCAATTGATAATATAAATAAAAATTGAGCATTAAAATTAAATGAATTAAGCTTAGAAACATTAGAACAATTTGATTCTATACCTAGAATTGTAGAAATTTCTGATTGAAAATTTATATCAGTTGTTAAAACTAGTACAACTATAGATTGAAAAAGTATTTTTACAGTTAGGTATTGAATTACAAATTCAACTGCTAAATTTCCTCCTTTTGAGTGAATTTCAACTTTTATAGTTGAAAAAAATAAAATTTCATTTATGGCACCAAAAACTCGTTTAGAAAATAGTGATTATTCATCAATCCAAAAAACTTTACTTGATAAAATATGATCAAATAAACAAATAGTTGATGAAAATCCATTAGAAAAAGTAACAGCTTCAAGTGTTTGAACTAAAATAGAAGAAACTAAAAGTATATGAGATTTAGAAATATTAAAAGCATGAAAAAATAATAAATGACAAGATGTTTTTCTTATAAATGTTAAAGATGTAAATTGAAAATGATTATCACAATTTGAAATAAATGTATATCAAGAATGAAGAGAATTAGTGTTTTATTTATGATCTATGGCTAAAAATTCAAATACTTTTAATATGAATGATTTATTTAAATTTATACCAAAGATTGCTGATTTAACAAAAGCATACTCAAATGTAGATTTATATAAAATAAAATATTTAAGAATTGATTGAACTTGAGAAGTCTGAAAAATGAAAATAATACAAATAAAACCAGAATCATTAAATGAATGATTTAAAATATAAAAATATTTATTTAATTTAACAAAAATATGAAAAATAAATTAGATGTAAATTCTAAAAATTCAAAAAAAGATTTATTTGAATTAATATCTCAAGTAAAAGATAATTTTTTTCAAGATATTAATTTAGAAATTGATTTTTCTCAATGATGAATTTTTATATTAAATTGAGATAAAGAAAAGAGATTAAGTAGAAAAGGTATTTTATTATCATTGTTTGATTGAGAACTTTCTATTAATGATTTTATATTATCAATTTGATTGGATAAATTAAATATAGATGTTTTTACTGATGAGAAATATCTACATTTAATGCTTTATAAACTTTTAGAAGAATTTTTAGAAAAAGAAGGGATTGATGAATTTATTATAAGATTATTAAATTATGAAAAAAATAAGATTTATTGATATATTGAAGAAACAGACGACATACAAAAAAAACTTGTATATGAAGAAATACTTTGAGAATCTCATCCTATGAATACAGCTTGACATAATGTAAAAAAATCAATAGATTGATTATTAAAAAAATAAAAACAAATAAAAAATGACTCGCAAGAGTCATTTTTTATTTGTTTCAAATCCTAAGCAATGCTGGAATATAAAGCAATATCATAAGTGTTCAAAATATCAAACCTCACATAAATGCAATTGCTAATCAAGCCCACATTTCATCTTTTAATGCAAGAGTAACAAGTCAAGCAGTTGTTGTAAGTGTAGTTAAAAATATAGGTTTAACTCTAGAGTTTACTGTTTCAAGTAATAAATCTAAACTAAAAATCTTATCTCTTTCAAGTTTATCAATGTATGATTCTATAAGTAATATAGAAGTATTTACTCAAACTCATATTAATCAAAAAATTCATAATTGTGCAGCAAATGAAAATGTTTGTCATAAGATTCATAATAATCAAAATGCTCAAACAAGTAAAAGAGGCAATGATGATAGTATTATAAATGGATATCTAAAATTATTAAATTGATAAACTAAAACTCAAAACATTAGAAATATTCAAACTAAAAATGATAATCACATATCTTTTGTTGAGTTTTGTTGTTCTCTTATATCTGATCCATATTCAAAAATTACTTTATCACTTGGATTATCTTTTATTATTTTATCAATTCATTCTGTAATAACAGATAATGGTATACCATTTACTTGGTCAGCATCAATTGATACAACTAAATTTCAATTTAGATGATCTATAGTTTTTAATTCTGGTAAAAAATTTATTTCTTTTATAAAATTTGATAAATAAACTCAATTTATTTTTAAATCTTCTATATTTCAATCAAAATCTAAAAATGTTTTAACTTGTAATTCTTCATCTGATAAATCATACAATTTTTTTATAGTAATCCCGTTTGGTATATAATTAGTTGTATTTTTCATTCACATAAGTAGTAAACTTAATCTATCAGCAGTTACGTTGTATTGTTTTAGTTTATTGTAATCCCAAACTATTTTTACTTTTCAATTTGTATATTCTACTGAATTTCACCAATTATATGCTCAATCAAGTTCTTTTAATTTTGGAAGAATTAAATTCATATATTCAACTATATTTCCAAGATCATCTCAAATTATATTAAATGCAATTGGTTTTCAAGCTCAAGGACCAGCTTTTTCTGTTGTAACTAATATATCTTTTATATATTTACTTTTTATGTTTGTATCAACAAAATGCTGTATGTTTTCTTTTATTGTATATGATTTATATAAATTTCAATCAACTTTTCTTTTATTATCTTTATCTGCAAGTTTTATAGTTAAAGTAGAATAATTATCACTTCAACTTGTTCAATACATAGCATTTTTTAGTGGATCTCAACCTGATTTTATTCATAAATCAACTCATATATATTCTGAGATTTCTGGATAATTCTCATTTAAATAATTATTTATTTTATTTGTTATATCATATGTTAATTCTCTATTTTTTTCTAAATCTATTCAAGGAATATAATTTAGATTTACAGTTACATTATTTGAATCAACTGAAGACATAAAATCAACTTTTATAACTTTCAAAACTACAAGTGTAATAGTAAAAGCAAATAATATCCAAAAACTAATTACTGTTAAAATAGCTCTTTTTTTATTTTTTAAAAATGGAAAAATATATTTTGAGATATTCCAATGTATTGCAACTACTTTTTGTTTAGAGTCTATTGTAACTATTTTTTTATTTTTTTTATCCAATAAATTTATAATTACTGGTAAAAAAACAAGTGCAATAATTATAGAAATAATAAGATTTATTCATATAGTTACAGGCATAGATTTCATAAATGCTCACATCAAACCTGATAACATAAAGTATAATGGTAAAAACATAACAATAGTTGTTAGTGTTCAACTTATTAATGGTTGTCTATATGTATCAATTGAATATGCAATTGCATCATTTTTTGATAATCATTTTTTAAGTCAATCATCATATCATTCCGTTATAACTATAAGGGAATCTACCATTATTCATAGTGTCAGAATAAGTGAAAATGATACAATCATATTAAATGAATATCATATCATTTGTAATATTATAAATGTAACAAGATATACTAATGGAAATGCTATAGTTATAGCAAGAGATTCTCTAAAACCAATAAAATATATAATAATTAAAAATATAAAAATACTTGTTTGCCGAAAATTTGAAATAAAAGTATTATATGTATTATCTATTTTTTCTTTTTGTGATAAAACTTCGTAAAATTTTATATCTTCTGATTTAAGTTTTTCTTTTTGTATATCAAGATAAGCATTTATTTGAGAAATTATTGTTAAAATATCACCTCATGCTACTTTTTTAACTTGAAATGAAATTGCTCAATAAGTTAAGTTATCATTATCATAAACAAAACTTTTTTTGTCTTCTTTTTCAACTCATAAATAAACATCACTTACATCTGAAACTTTTATTATTTTTCAGTTAGAATCTATTAAATTATAGTTTCTAATTTGTTCAATTACATTGTTTACATCTGTGTCATATGAAGAAACTTCGAATGAAAACAAATTTCAATCTACATTTTTCTTATCAGCAGGTAATTTTACAAGTAAAGATTTTATTTCACTTATAAAAAAACCATAATCAATATTAAAATGATTTAATCTATCATAATCTGCAAGTATTTTTATTTGTGGATTAACTTTTCAAACTACAACTATATCTGAAACTCATTGTATTTTTTTAAGGTCATCTTCTATGTATTTTATTTTATCGTAAAGTATATTTGGCATATATCATCATGCAACAGAAAAAGTTATGATAGGAGAATCATCTAAATTAACTTTTTTTACTATTGGATCTTCTACTCAATCTGGAAAACTAGATTTTACCTTATCAACTGCAGCTTTTATATCACTAGTTGCATCTTGTTTTGATTTACTAGTATAAAATTCAAGTGAAACAACTCATAGATTATATGCAGAAGTTCATTTCATTTCTTTTAATCAAGAAATAGAAGCAAATTCTTTTTCTAATCTATCAACTATTTGTGCTTCAATAGTTTTTGGATCACCACCTGGATAAACAGCAGTAACTACATAATTTGGTAAATCAATTTCAGGAGAGGATTCTTTTGGTAGAGTTATAAATGATATGATTCATAAAATAAATGAAAAAATCATTATAATCAACAATATTGATTGATATTTTTTGAAAAAAGGTTCTTCTTCATGTTTTATTATTTCTGACATTTTTTTATCTTATTTAATTAATGTATCTCATAATTTTAATCATTCTAATACTTGAATATTAGGAAGATTTACTTCTCAAATTTTCACTTGTTTTTCAATTATCTCTCAACTTCAAGTTTGTGTTTTTATGAAATATCAATTTAATCTTGGAGTAACATATTCTATTGGAACTTCTATTATTTCATTGTTTAAATCAACATTACTTATATCTTTGTTTGGATAATCAATAAGTACTTTTAATTTATCTCAAACTTTGAATTCAATTTCTTCTGGCAATATAGTTTCATATGAATAATTTTGAGTCATAGTATCTATTTGAGGTAATAGAGTTAACTCTGAACCTGTAAATATAATATTGTTATTTTTTTCAATTGAATAAATATATCCATCAGATAATTTATTTGCAGATGAAACTTTTAATTTTAAACTATTTTTTCAATTTGATTGTATTTCACAAATTGGAGAATTTGGAGAAACACTTGTATTTAAATATGTATAATTATTGCTTATAGTTCAATCAATTCATGCATAAATATTTTGAGGTGATAAGTTTATAACTAAGTTATCTATATTTTGTCTTAAAGATAATAATTGATTATCTAATTGTTTTGTAGTTATTTCTTTATTTTGACTTAGTGATTTTAAGTTATTTTCTTGTGAAGTAATTAAGCTTTCTAAAGAACTAATTTGAGATTTCATATTAGTTAAATTCACATCAATTGATAAAAGTGTAGATTCACTTTTATTGGTTTTTAAATTATCTATATTTCAATTTAAACTATCAATCGAAGTAACTAATCAAGCAATTTGATTATCGTAAGTATTTGTTATACTATCATTACTTTTTAATGCATTATCTAAATTTGTTTTTAAAACTAATAATCAATTTGAATATCATAATAAGGTATTATAATATGTATTTATACTTGTTTCAGTAAATACATTTGCAACAGCAACTGATTTTTTAATTCAATTATTAGATAATTTAATCAAATCATTTAAATCATTTTCAAAATTACTTAATTTTTCTCAAGATAAATTTTTATAATCTAGGTTATATAATTTGAAAAAATCAGTTTTTACATTTGTTTTTATACTTGAATCTTTTGCAGATAAATAAGTATCATAATTTACTGTGTTATTTTTATATTCTTCAGTTATTCAATAAAGTTCATTTATATATAAAAGTATATTATCTATCGTGCTATATGAAGTAGTTTTTATATTTTCAAGTGATGATTCAACTTTTGATAAATCTTCTATTTTTGATTTTTCTAATATAGCTTTTTGTTTTTGTAAATTTTTTTCTTGTTCGACTAGAGTTTCAATTTGAGTAGATAAATCAGAACTAGTTAATCATTTTTGTTTAACAAGTAAATCATAATTTGATTTACTAAGTTCTAATTGTTCATTTGAAGAAGATATATTAGAGTTTAGTGTAGAAATTTGTATATCTAAATTACTAATAGTTGATAATTTGATTCATTCTAAATTTCAAAGTTGTAATTCTAAAGAACTTTTTGTATTTAATAATGATTTAATATTAGGATCAGTAAAATCAGGAGTAATTGTTGCAATTAGAGTTTCAGAATTTACTTCTTTTCAAGGTTCACAATTCAATTCAGTAACTTTTCAAAGTATACTTGAAGATTTTTTTATAGAATTATTTGATAATATATTTCATTCTAAAACTTTTGATTGTAAATTATTTCATCAAACAATAAAAGTTTCATAAGTTATAGGATTTATGTTATTTGTAACTTCTTTTATTTCTTGTTTAGTGCAAGAGTTTAATATTAAAAGAGATATAGAAAAAATAAGGATTTTTTTAATTTTTAAATTATAATTCATTTTTTAAATTTATTTAATAAAAGGAGTTATTATATTAATAATTTTATAATGAAATTATTAATAACTTACATATTTATATAATACAATAATTTAATTTTTAAATCAAAATAACAAGCTATGATTTTTTTAAAATCATAGCTTGTGTTAAAAAAAATAAAAATATATATTTTTATTTTTTTAATCTTTTAATTTCAAGTATAAAAAATCTAAAATCATTATAATTTAACATTGCAAATATAAAGAAGTAAATTGCAGAAATAAATCAAAATAAAAGTAATCAATAAACTCTACTTATATTTAAAAATATTGGACCTAAATAAGTATAAATAAAATATCAAATAATTCACAATACAATTATATTTTTAAATATATATTTGTAATCAAAATTTACTCTAAAATCTTTTCATAAATAATATTCTCATAATCACCAAATTAAAATCCATCATATTCAGCTAGCTAATGCAGCTCATGGAGCTCAAAATACATTTATAAGTATAATATTTGTAAAAAAATTAAATATTATTGCTATAAAAACTATTTGTAATCTTTCCTTTACTTTTCAAATACTTGCAAGTATGATTCAATTCATTTGAAGTAAAAAGTTGAAAGCAATAAATAAGATGGAAAATTTTAATATAAGTCAAGAAGGTATAAACTTAGATCAAAAAAGTATATTTGTTAAACTACCTGCAAATACAAAAAAAAGTATACTAAAAGCTATAGATAAAGCTAAAAAGTTTTTTTGAAATATAGATTTTACTAGTTTTATTTTTTCTAGTTCTCACATGCTATGCATTTGTGAAAACATAGGGTAAAGTAATCAAAAAATTGGTCAAATAAGTAAAAATGGTATTCAAATAATACTTAAATAAGTTGTATAGTATCATGCAGGAATACTTCATTTCATGTATATTATCATTTGCATATCCATTTGTCATAAAATAACTCAGGCTTGCATTCAAATAAAAATAGTTAATGAATATTTAAATATTTCTTTAAATAATTTTTTATCCCATAGTATCTTTTCATCTTTAAGATATGGAATATAGTATTTTTTAAAAAATAATATTACTGAGATAATAATTCAGATATACAATCAAAAAAGCCAAGCATAAGAGAAATTTATTATACTTGATAGATCAAATATAAATACTCAAATTACAAATACTAGTATAAAAATCATCCTAAAAAACTCGATTATCTTGTTTAAAAAAGTATTTTGTACAACCATGAAAAAAGTTGATGTTATTTGAAAAATATTTATTCATAAAAAGAAAAATGCAAATATTTTAAGTACATTTTTTGCTTCTATAGAATTAAAATAATTATTAGCTAAATAATCAGCTCAGAAAAAAAAGAAAAATGCAATAGTTATTCAAGTAGTCATTTGAGCAATTAATGCATATGTAAGTATAGACTTTATCTTATCATATCTTTTTTCTGTTATATATCTTGGTATAAAATAATTTAAACTATCAGTTAATCATAAGTCATTGTAAGCAGATATAAGAGTTACAAGGCTTATCACTCAATACAAAATTCATACATCACCTACACTGAGTTCTCAAGTAATAATTATTTTTGTAATATATCAAAGAGGACCTATTATAAATGAAAATATATATAGCCAAAATCCTTTTCTTAAAAATTTTTCAGTTAAATTTCAATGTTCTTCTATCATATTTATTTTTTATTAAACTTTTTATATTTTAAAAAAAAATAATTTAAACACAATTATAATTTTTATTTTATTACATTTGCAATTATGTTTGCTATATTTTTATCTAAAGGACTAGGAATTATATTATCAAAAGTAGGATTTTTTACATAACTAGATAATGCAAGTGCTGCTTGTATTTTATGGTCATTAGTTATTTTTATTACTCTATTTTCTAAAGCTCACTTAAATAAACCAGGGAAAACAAGTACATTATTTAATTGATTTGGATAATCACTTCTACCTGTTGCAACTATTTTTGCTCCAGCTTCAATAGCATCTTCTGGCATAATTTCAGGAGTTGGATTTGCCATAGCAAAGATTATAGAATCTTTTTTCATAGATGAAACCATTTCTTTTGAAACAACAAGTGGAGCAGAAACTCACACGAAAACATCAGCTCAAATCATAGCATCTTTTAGAGATCCATATATATTATTTTTATTTGTCATATCAAGAATTTCTTGTTTTTCTTTATTTAAATCAGTTCTATTTTTTGAAATTATTCATTTGCTATCACAAACAACTATATCTCAAACTCAATATAATCTAAAAAGTTTAATTATAGCTGTTCAAGCTGCTCAAAGTCAGTTTACAACTATTTTTATATCATCTTTATTTTTTTCTACTACTTTTAGCGAATTAATTAATCAAGCAAGTGCAACTATTGCAGTTCAGTGTTGATCATCATGAAATACAGGAATATTTAATTCTGCTTTTAATCTTTCTTCTATTTCAAAACATCTAGGGGCACTTATATCTTCTAAATTTATACCTCAAACAGTAGGGGAAATATGCCTAATTGTTGCAATTATTTCTTCAGTATCCTGTGTATCAAGAACTATAGGAAATGCATTTACTCAAGCAAATTCTTTAAATAATACACATTTTCATTCCATAACTGGAAGTCATGCAAGTCAACCAATATTTCAAATTCATAGAACTGCACTTCAATCACTTATTACGGCAACAGTATTTGCTTTAATAGTATATTTGTAAGCATTTTCTGGGTCTTTTGCAATTTCTCTACAAGGTTCTGCAACTCAAGGACTATATGCAGTTGAAAGAAGTTCTCTACTATCAATTTTTACTTTTGAAATAAAATCAATTTTTCATATCAATTTTTCATGTAATTCTAAACTTTTTTTAAAATAATCCATAAATATTTATTTAAAATATATATAATTACTATATTTTATATAGTAATTATATATATTTTAATATTTTTTAACATAAAATCAAAACTTTTTCTTGTTTTATTTTTTTTAAAATATAAAATCTATTTAATTTAAAATATTATTTAATTTATTAAAGATGCTTTTATATTTACTAAAGATTTTTTCTCTAATTTTGTTTTCATTTTTTATCTTATTTAATTATTATTTTGTTTTCCCAAATCATAGCGAAAATTTTAATTGATATATGTCACTTTTTATAGTTATATCAATTATTTATGCTATTTATAAATATTTTCAATTAAATATTTCAAAAGAAAAAGCTATTATTTCACTTAAATCAATAGTTAGCTATTTTTTATTAACTTTATTTGTTGTTTGTTTTTATTTTTTCTCATTGTCTTGAAATCCTATTTCTCTTTGATTTGAATTATTTTTCAAAATAATTTTCTTTTCTATTTTACCAGTTTCAATTTTTGTTATATGTTTATCTTTTGGTAAAAAAATATTTTCAAAATTACCAAATAAAGATGAGTTTTGAGTTTGAGTATTTTGGCTTTTAGAAATGATTATTTGATTTATTTCATTTATAACTTTAGTAGTTATTTTTTGAATATTTTGATTTTATAACCTATATATAGTTTTTTGAATCCTTATAATATTTTTAATTTTTTCATATAAAGAGTTTAGAAAAATATATGATAATTTTATAAAAACTACTTATACTTTTGATATAAAAGAAGGTTATTATATTAAACTTTTTTCAGCAGAATTATTTACTATTTTTGCATTTATAGTTTTATCAACTTGATTGATGTCTATAGTTAGACCTTTTCCAATTTGATGGGATGATTTAGGTTCATATATGAATACACCTCATTTGATGGCAGAAGCATGAAATCTACTTTCTTTATGAATGATGTATTCTTGGCAAACTTTTACAGGTATTTGATATATGTTTGGTAGTCCAGTTCCAGCTTTTTTTATAAATATTTCAGGTTTATTTTTAAGTTTTATTACTCTAGTTGTAGTTCTTTCAAATCTTATAAAATCAACTGTTCCATTAAAAAAATCATTTTTTAGCCTGCCAGTTATATTATCAAGTATGTTTATTGCACTTCCAATGGTGTGATTTCAATCTACAAAAGATTTAAAACTTGATGAGTGATTATTTTTTATAACAGTTATTGCTTTATTTTTTCTATATAAATATTTTCTATTACTTAGAGAAAATAAAAACATATCAATTATATATTTATTTTTGATATGAATAATTGTATGATTTGCATTTTCTATTAAATTTACTTCTCTTTTACTTATAGTTTCTATAATTTGAGTTTTATCATTTGCTAGACTTTGAATAATATGATTTTTATGATATTTATCTCTTTTCTTTTGAATATTCACAATTTGAAATCTATGGAAAATGATGAATGTAGTTGTAAATCCAAATGGTATTGTCTGATTTGAAAAAATATTTGGTATTATAACTATTGTTTTATGAATTATATTATTATGATATAGTTTTTTAAAGGATAAAAAATCTTTTATTTCTTATTCAAAAGAATTAGTATTATTTCTAGTTTGATTAATTATTGTACTTATTCCTTGGATTTGAAAAAATATAAGTGAATGATATCCAAATTTAAATATAAGTACTATTATTTGATGAAAGACAGATGATTTTACAGTAGATTTTAAAACTATATATTCAGAAAAAGAATATAATTCTATATCAGAAGAAAAAAATAATGTTAGAAAAAAAGAAAATTCTATAACTACAAATGAAGATTTACTTAGATATTTCTGATATGAAAATTGAATTCTTGATTTTGTCTATATGCCTTGGAACTTATCAATGCAAAAAAATCAATGAGGAGAGTATACAAATATCTGATTTATATTTTTAGCATTATTACCTCTTATTTTTATATTTTTACCATATAGAAAAAAGTATTATTTTGCACTATTTTTACTTATTTCAATTGTTCAATTTATTTCATATAGTCAATTAAATTCAAAAATTATTAAAAT
>CAYQAV010000096.1:0-10207 GCA_964415565.1 uncultured Candidatus Peribacteria bacterium | reverse complement strand
ATGATTATTTTGACATATTAAACCTAAAATTAGTCTTCATAGAGGATTAAAAAAAGAGAGAAAAATTAAACTAATTTTATCTCTCTTATATGGGAAAATTTAATCATCTCAGCCACACACTTTTTACAATTAAGCCAGAATGTCTTTTTTTTACATTCTACTTTTTGGGGTTCATATCATTTATCTATGCTTTTATTTTTAATCAATTTTTTTCGAGATTTTTTATTACAACTTCTGACCACTGTGTATTAAATAATATTCTTTCTAATGTAATAAGTTTATATTTTATAGGATCTGAATCATCTAAACTTCTAGTAACTTTATATAAATTATCACAATTTATATTACCATTTCAAATTTTTGTTTTTTCTAATTGTCATTCATTTAAAGTAGAGATATTTAAAATTAATTCTCTAGATGGTTTTCTTCAAAATAATTCTATATATAAAGAAATAAAATTATTAACTTCATCACTTGTTAATAAGCTGTTACTTTTTTCTAGCATTTCCTTTATATGAGAACTCAAAATTACATTTCATCATTTAACTCAAATCATTTCATCAAAATGGATTTGTAATTCAACTACATTTCAAGAACTTAATAGTATATTTGCTTTTATATCTCTATAGGCAGATTTCTTTTCTGGATTAGATAATAGATGTCATGCAGAGTTTTCAAATGAAATATTTAAAACTCATTTTACATCTCTCAAATTTGCAACTTCTTTAATTATTTGAGTCAATCATAAAGAATCAACTGTACTAACTTTTCAAACTAATCTAAATCTATTTAAGTCTCATATTTTATGAAAATCTCAATTATATGATTTAAATAATTTAACAATTATTCTTCAGAAATCTTTTTCAGGTCATATTGTATTTCAAATTCTAGTATCATATGAGTTTGTATTTAATCAAATATTAGAAAATATATTTGATACTTGTTCCATATCATTTTTAGAAATATTTTGCATTTCTATTAAGGTTTGAATTTTTATTTTCACTATTTTTAATGCTGGAATTAATTTAATAATTTTATCCTTATCAGATAATTTAAGTTTTGCTAAATCTCTAGGTAAAATTTCAATATCTTGTAAATATTTTACATATTCTCATTGTTCTCATAATATTTTTTTTCAATTTAATACATTAATACATGCATCAATTGCATTATTTATATATAAAATTGATTCTACTGAACTAGATTTTTCATTTTTTGAATACAACTTTGTAGTGTCTTTGAATAAAATTTTTCAAATTCTATATTTTGATATTTGTATATTTCATCTAGATAAATCATTTAATATGAAATTAATTTGTAATGCAATATTTACTGCCGATAAATTATATAATTTTCAATCAGTTTTAATTTCCATATCATTTTTTATCTCTCATTTTTCTTTTAAATCATAAATAATATCTTTTAAAAAATCTGGTTTATCTATATTTAAATCTCATTTTGATATAATAAACTCCCACCATTCATATAAAAAAATCAAACAATCTAAATTATTATTTATAAAATCAACTAAAATAAATGATTTTTTACTTTTAAAAAAATCTAATTTTGAAATTACTTGTTCCTTGCTATAATTTGAGATTTCGCAAAATTTTGAAATTAATGTTTTAATTGATAAATGTTTTAACATTAATGATTTAGATAATTTTATAACTCAATTATTTAATCATAAAACTTTATTAAAGAAAAAATTATATTTATATTTAGTTTTTAATTTAACCCAAATATCTGAATTTATTCATTGTAATTTTATATCATCTAAATCTAAATTTTCATATTTTTTTATTACATTATTATTTTTTGAGTCATTATCAGCATTTAATTCTTCATATAACTTATCTAAATTAAAATTATTATCTCATATTCATTCTAAAAAAATTTTAAAAAATTTATTATCAAATTTTTTAATTTTTCTAATACAATAATCTCAATTAATTATTTTTAATTCTTTAAATATTTGTAACATTCAAAATAAATTTATAAATGCATTTCATAACTTATTTAATCTAAATTCAAAATTTGCATTTAATTCTATGGTTTTTAGAAATAAATTATAAAATGCTTGTGTTGCAATTTCAATTTCCTTAACAGCTATTTCTTGCAATAAATTTTCTCTTGTTTTATTTCATCATGCAACATATTTTTCATCTGTTTTCTCAACTATACTTCTGTAGGTTCTTGAAAATATATCATTTTTAAAAAAAGATGTATTTTCATAACTTGGGTCTTTAGAAATAATAATGTCTAGAATTTGATTTTCTTTATTTTGAAGTTTTTTTTGTATTATAATAAAACTATTTTCCATTTCTCTTAATTCAGAAATATCTAATTTCATCATTTTAGAAACTAAACTTAATGATGTTTTATCTCAATATATAAATAAAATAATAATCATTTTTTTTATCGATTCTTTAATTTTATTTATAAATTCTTTTTCATTTAAAATTTCTTTTAATGGATAAACATTTTCAATGATAATAGGAGTATAAATCATGATATTTTTTTGCATTTTTGAAATAATTTTTTGAGTTTTTAATTCTCATAATTCAAAATATGATTTTAATAAACCAAAATCTTTACCTCAGTTTAGTAATCTAGTAAAGTAGATAATCAAGTCATTTTCCATTTTTTTATATTCATCAGTTTCATAATTTATACTTGATGAAAACTTAATTAGTTCATTAATTTGCTTTGAAATTGATAAAGTAGTAACTCAAATTTTAGATTGATTTTCTTCAATATTTGAATTAGAAATATTATTAAATAAATTTAAAGGTTTATTCATATGTTTTATTTTGAAATAATTACTATTATATTACCATATTATATAATTTAAAACAAAAAATAAAAATACTTTAAAAGTATTTTTATTTTGTTAATAATAATTTTTCTTCTTCTATTTTTTCTTTTTCTTTTTTTATATCAATCAAAGATTTTGAGAAGAATCAAATTATTTTTCTCTCTACTTTTTTATTTAGTATATCATCTCATCTCCATACAAAAACAACAACTATATGACCAAAATTAGTTCTATCAAATGAAATTCTATAAAAATCATTAGTATCTGTAATTGAATCTAATTTATTATGTAAAAACTTAGTTAATATATTATTTTCAATATCTTCTAAAAATTTCATTATTTCAATTCAAGAATCATCTCTAATAGTTATTTCAAATTTATGTATAAATAAATCTGCAGTTATATCTTTTATTACATTTTCTTTAAGTATATTTATATGAGGGACATATATAGGTTTATTTTTAAAAATTCATTCTTTTGTAAGTGTTGATAATACAATATACAACGGACTAATTTTTGAAATTTGTCAGTATACTTCTCAAAATTTAATTATATCTCATATTTTAAATCTTTGTAATACAACAACACTTCATATAAATGATCAAATTAAGTGTGAGTTGATAATCAACATATATCATGATATAAATATCAAAAATATAGATAATTGAGGATATAAATAAAAGAAAAACCATATTAAAAAAATTATATATATAAAAAGTAAAAAAAAATTTATATATATTCATTTTTTACTATCTAATTTTCATTTTTTTGAAAAATCTCTAGCAATTAAATAAATAAGTAAAGAGATAAGTGTGAAAACTATAAAAATATATATTTTAACTGTTTTTTGCTTATTTTCTGTTTCTTCTAATTTTGCCTTTTCAGCAATATATCTATCTAGTAATAAATCAATTTTTTCTGTATTTATTTCATTTTCTTTAATAGAATTATTTAATTCATCTACTAAATCTTTTTTTATTTTAATTTCATTGTTGTATTTTTCTAACAATAAATCAAATTCCTCAGAATTTTCAACATTTAACTTTATTTCATTATTTATAGAAATCACTTCTTGTTCAAGATTTGTAATATCATTTAATAACTTAGTTTTAGCAGATTCTGTAAGATTATTTCAAACTTTTACTTGTTCAAGTTTAGTTTTTAATTTAGATATTTCAGTTTCTAATTTTCATCAATTAATAAGATCAAGTAATTTAGCCTTTCTTTCTGAAAAAGCTTCAATTATTATATTATCTTCTTTCTGAGCTTCTGCAGCAAAAGTTAAATCAGAAGTAAATAACACAAATAAAAGTAATATTATTTTAATTATTTTTTTCATATATTATTTTTCATTTTAAAACATATCTATCAATTTCTTCTATTTTTACATCAACTAAATCTCAAATCATTATATTTTCTCACTCAAAATAAACTTCTTTAAAATTTCTAGTTCTTCAGAAAAAATATTCATCTTTTTGTCAGCAAACAAGTACTTTTTCTATTTTTCAAATCATAAAACTATTTCTTTTTGTAATAGATTTAAGTAATTCTTCGTTTAAATTATGCCATCTTTCAGCCTTAATTTCATCATCTATATCATCTGGGTATATTTTACTTGCAATAGTTCAATTTCTTACACTATATCTAGCATTATATGTAAAATCAAACTCACACTCACTAAATGCTTTTACTGTTTCTTGAAACATATCTTCTGTTTCTCAACTGTATCAAACTATTATATCAGTAGAAATTGAAAAAAATGGATCTCTACTTCTTAAATAAAATACTTGCTTTTTAAAATCTTCATAAGTATGTTTTCTATTCATTTTTTTAAGCATCTTATTACTTCAAGACTGCAATGCAAAATGTAGGTAATTACAAGTTTTTTTTAAATCAAAATGTGCATCAAGTATATCTTGAGTCATATCATGAGGATTACTCGATGTAAATCTAATCCTATCAAGTCAGTCAATCTTATCTAATTCTTCAAGTAATTGTCTAAATGGAGATTTTCAAAGTCATTCATTCCATTTCCCTTTTTCTTCATTCCAAAATTTTCTATCAAGAAATTGTTTTCAGTATGAATTCACATTTTGTCATACAAGAGTTATTTCTTTTGCTCAATTCAAAACTGCTTCTTTTGCTTCAGAGACTATATCTTCTATACTTCTTGAATTTTCCTTTCATCTAGTATATGGAACTATACAAAAAGAACAATAGTTATCACAACCAGTTTGTATAATAATAGTTGCTGAAGATGGATTTTCTCTTAATTGTTTTGATTTTAAATAATCATCAAATTTATAATCATTTCCTATACTTTCTTTGTAAATATGAGTAAGCATAAGTGGTAAAAATTTTGTATCTTCAATTCTTAAAACAAAATCTATTTTATTATTATTTCTTGGAAATAATTTATCATCGTTATTAAAAATTTCGTAATTATTTTTTAATGTATTTATTTTTTTACTATTATTTTTATCCCTTTTATATCAATCTAAATATTTACTATCAAGTCATGTTTTTCTAACCATACATCAAGTAATTCAAACTTTTATATGTTTATTTTTATCTTCTTTTTTCTCGTTTTCTCTATGAATTTCTTCAATAAAACCAAAAACTTTATCTTCTCATTTTTGTCTTACACTACAAGTATTAAACACAATTAAATCTGCATCAAGCCAGTTATTAGTAATCATAAATCATGATTGTAATAAAATCATATTTATTTTCTCACTATCAGCCTGATTCATTGCACATCAAAATGTTTTTATAAAATATTTTCTCACAAAATCTTATTAAATTAATTAAATAAAAAGACATTTTATTGTCTTTTTAATATAAATCATCACTAATTCTACTTTCTTCTGGTAAAATTTGATTCATATATTTACTTCCTTTTCTTTTATCATAAGTATTTTCAACAACTCAATCTATAGTTTCAAATGCTAATTGTCATATCCTCATTCAAACATAAAGTGCGATTGGTAATTCATTTATATTTGTCATTTCCAAAGTTACAGTTCACTCAAAACCTGGGTCAATAAATCATGCAGTTGAGTGAATTATTACTCATAATCTACCTAAACTACTTCTTCCTTCGCATCTTGCAACTAAATCATATGGAATTTTTACTTTTTCCATTGTAACTCATAATACAAAATCTCCAGGATGAAGTATAAATTTATCACCATCAACCAAAGTTATAGTTTCAACATGATCTTTATCTACTCATAATCTAGAATCAATTACTGTTTGTCTTGATTTTCTATATATCTTAAATGTAGTTCATAATCTAAAATCTAAACTTGCAGGTCAAACTTGTTCAAAAACATCATATCATCAAAATGAAATTACTTCTAATTCTCATGAAACTAACTTTTGTTTAATCTTAGTATCCGATAAAATCATATTTAATTAGTTATTATTTAAAGTTCAAGAAATAGTATTTTGTATAGAATATCAAACTCAATTTATAGTATCAGAAGTACTTTTTAATGAATTTATTCAGTTTTCAACTTGCGTTTTTGTTTCTTCAATTGTAGTTTTAACTTCTTTATAAGTACTAACCGCTCAGCTAAGAGTTCATCTAACATCATCAATAGAATTTTTTACATCATTTACCTTTCAAACTGCTTCACTCGTAATTCATTCTGCTCAACTTAAAGTTTTATTATAGATGTCAGTTAAGTTATCTTGAACAGGAACTCAATCTAAACTAGTCTTAAAGTCTCTTATTTTTTGATTAAATCATTCTATTCAAATCAGTTTTTCAATGTCATCTGCTAGAACTGGAGTATTAAAAATAGCAATTATATACAATATAACTATAATTAAAATTGACAATATAAGTTTTTTAATCATAAAAACAATAAAAAAATAAAGTATATTTTACAAAATATACTTTATTTTTGCTAAAAATCAAGGAGATTTTTAATCATTATTAAACAAATCTATAACATTTAATTTTTCTTTTTTTAAATCCTTGTTTAATTCTACTATTAGATTATCGTTTATACCATTTTGACTATCTCTTATTTTTAAACCATTGTTATTTTCAATAGAATTTTTAAGCATAATTATTTGTTCTCTGCTTAAACTTGATTTTGTTAAATCAACAGACATAACTTCAGATTTAATTACTGATTTTTTAGTGCAACTAGGACATAGAACTTCTAATACTATTTTTTGTCATTCAATAGACATAAGAAAAATATCTTTTTCTTCTATAGAAGAAGAGCAGGTTACACATCTAAAATTTCAAACAAGTGATTTAATTAACAACTTTAATGCTTCGTAATTCATATTCTTATATTATTAATATTTAAATAATTTTAACACAAAATATAAAAACTTCAAAAAATAAACAAAAAATTGGTTTGACTATTAATAAATATTATACCAAAGATGATAAAACATTTTTAAGTCTAAAAATTGATTTTTCAAGTCATAATATATAAACCATTTCAAGAGCACCAGGAGAAAATTCTTCTCAACTTAAAGCACATCTAAGTGGCCAAAGTACTTGTCAATTTTTCATTTCAGCTTCTATTATTTTTACAACAAATGCATCTTTTACTTCTTCAATACTTGAAAAATTATTTTTTGTAGATTCAAGTAATTTAATACTGATTTCAATTCATTTTTTAACTATATCTATACTATCAATTTTCATTTTAGTATTTATAAGTAAATCTTTACTTGGAATTTTTGAATCATTGTAAAAAAAGATGGAATTATCTTTAAATTCATTAAATTTTCTAATCTTAGTTTTTAATTCATTTAATACTTTTAAATTGTAATCTAAAGGAAATTTAGAAATAACATTTAAAAAACTTGTGTCATATTTTTCAAGATATATAATCAATTTATCATACAATAAATTTGTATCAATTTTTTTTATTGTATTTGAACTTACCCAATTTAGTTTATCAATATCAACTAATGCTCATGCAGTATTTACTTTTTCAAGTTTAAAATCAAAATCAAGAAATGATAAATATGGATTTTGTTTTCTCCAATCTTCAAATCATGCATTTATCATATTTGATAAAAAATCAATAATTGATTCTACCATATATCATTCTCTAAAATAAAACTCTACATCTGCTTCTAAATCTTTTCTTTTTGATAGCTTTCTCTTTCCTTCTCAATCTATTTTAACAAGTGGTCAATAATGTGCATATTGCGGTGCTTTCCATCACATCATGTTAAATAACTCAAGATGTAAAGGTAATGATGCAAACCATTCATCTGATCTAATTACATGAGTTGTTCACATCAAATAATCATCAATTAAATGAGCAAAATGATAAGTTGGGATTCATGTTTTTTTACATATAACTATATCTAAAAAATTTTCCTGTGTTGAAACAACTCATTTGATTATATCTTTTACATCTATTTTTTTAGTTAGTTCTCAAGATGATTTAAGTCTAATTACAAAATCTCTATTTTCTGAAAGTGCAGTTTTTACATCATCATTTGATGCATATCTCCAAGGTGAATATTCTTTATAAATACCCGTTGGTAATTTTGAAGCCTCTTGAATTGTTCTAGTTTCATTTATTTCTTCCTCAGTTAAAAAACAAGGATAAGCAAGTCATCTAGCAACTAAATCTTTTATAAATACTTTATAAATTTGTTCTCTTTTTGATTGAGTATATGGTCAATAATTACCTACATCAACATAGTTTTCTCAAACTGGACCTTCATCAAAATTAAGTCAAAATATTCTAAATATATCTACAAACTTTTCTGCTGCTCATTCTATCTCTCTTTTTTGATCTGTATCTTCTATTCTAAGAAAAACAACTCAAACATTTTTTTTAGCAACTATTACATCTAAAAGTGTAGAATAAACAGCTCAAATATGCAAAAATCATGTTGGGCTTGGAGCCATTCTAGTAACCACTAAATTAATATTTCTTTTTGGATATTTAGATATTATTTCATCAGGTGTTTGCTTTATTTCTGGAAAAAGTAAATTTTCTAACATCTTTTAATTATTAAAATTTATAAATATTTTTTATATTATATAAAAAAGCTTTAAAATCAAAAATAAATAAATTGATTTATTATATACAATAATTTGTATATAATAAATCATATATTAGTCAATAGATATTTTCAAAGCATAATTTGATAAAATTAACTAATCTAGTAAAATAGATATATATTTACCATCTAAATAATAAAAAATGTTTGTAAAAAATAGAAAACAAATAAAAAATACACTTATACCAACTGTTATAGATAAAGGACCAAATTGAGAAAGAGCTTATGATATATATAGTAGATTACTTGAAGATAGAGTTATATTTCTATGAGATGCTATAGATAGCACTGTTGCAAATACAGTTATTGCTCAGCTTTTATTTCTTGAAAAACAAGATCCAAAAGCACCAGTAACACTTTATATTAATTCTCCAGGATGACATGTAACTGCTTGACTTGCTATTTATGACACTATGCAATATGTAAAATGTCCAGTTCACACTGTAAGTATTTGATTATCTGCAAGTATGTGATCTATAATTTTAGCAGGTTGAGAACCTTGAAAAAGATTTTCTTTACCACATAGTGAAATTATGATTCATCAACCACTTGGTTGAGCTGAATGACAAGCAACTGATATAAAAATTGCTGCTGAACATATAATAAAAACTGGTACAAGATTATATCAAATACTAGCAAAACATACATGAAAATCTCTTGAAGAAATAGAAAAAGATTGTGATAGAGATAATTTTATGACTGCGGAAGAAGCACTAAAATATAAATTAATTGATAAAATTATAAAATAAAAAAGTATTTATGAATACAAAGAAATATAAGATTTCTGATGAAGACAAAAATACACTATTTGAAAGAACAAATACAAAAATAGGATTATATGCAAATTATCTAATTATATTTTTTATATTTTTATCAATTATAATAGTATTTTTAGATAGTATACCCTCATTAAACGAAAAATATTCAATATATTTTTTTATAATAGATTTTATTATATCTACTATATTCCTTATAGAATATGTATATAGATGGCTTAGAGCAAGTTATAAAAAAAGATTCCCATTAAAATTATTAAACATATTTGATTTACTATCATTTTTACCATTTTTTATTTTAGTAACACTATATTGAGTTTGAACATATTCAATATTTGTAGTATTTAGGATTTTTAGAGTATTTAGAATTTTTGAACTTATAAAAAGAATAAATATAATTAAAAATTTACTTAAATCTGTATATAAACATAGAATTGAATATATTTCATGAATTTCAGTAATAATGACTATTTTAATCATTTCATCAACTATAGTATATTTTACAGAACAAAAATGGTGAGATGCATATACTTTTAATACTCTACCTAACACTCTT
>CAYQAV010000095.1:0-3295 GCA_964415565.1 uncultured Candidatus Peribacteria bacterium | reverse complement strand
ATCAAAGGTATTGGTCAAATTCAGGTTACGTGGCGAGTTTTGCTTCAGCAGGCGCTGCAGTTCCTTCAGGCGCGAATTCACAATGTCCTTGAAGGGTTGCATGGCATCCCAGTAGGAATCGTGCGTGGAATAGCCCCAGGTGTCCGCGTAAGCGCCGTCCTTGTCAGACCACCACCAAAAGGAGTTGCTGCCGGCGGCAGTTTTGTAGGTTTCCTTGCCAGCAAAGCTATGCTTGTGGCCGGCACCAAAGCCCACAATCTGTGTCACCACAAAGATGATGCCCAGAATGATGATGGCGGCGCCGCCTTCAATGGTGGTGCTGGTACGTGCCTCGGCGTTGGCCTTTTGGTCGGAGGCCTGTTGCGGAGCCACCAACTCGGAGGGCATTTTGGATGCAGTAAACGGATTACTGGTGGTGGCTTCAACGGCTTGCGCTTCGCGCGTCATTTCGGCTTCCATATGCGAGAAGCGCATCACCCCCGACAGCACAAAGATCGCGGCAACAAAGACGCCGGCAACCCAAGACCAGCCATACGAGCCCATGTCATGCGGGTTGTCGATGATGCGGTTCATGCAGCGGGTTTCAGCCGGTTCGTTCTTGTCATCGAACTGGTCATCGCTGAGTGAAATCACGCGCGTGGTGTGAAAGTTGGTATTGCCGCCTTCCTTGTAGCGAGCGTAGCAGGAGCGGATCAGGCTGGTGCGGTAATACTGCGTACCGGCGGCGTGGGTCACCATGGCCAGGATGGAGGCCAGCACAAACACAATGCCATACATCAACTGGGTGTACAGGTTGGCGCTGCCGTCGCTGGCGGCCCAGGTGCCCAACAGGTAAGAGAAGCCCATGGATTCGGCGGCCACCAGCAGGAACAGAAATATCTTCATGCCCATGCCCATGGGGGTGCGACCCAGGTCACCGGCATGTTTCATGTATTCAATGCGTTGCAGGAACTTGCTTTTGGGCAGTTGCGACACGTACTTCTTGTAGGTGTTGCAGAGCTTTTCTTCCGCATTCATCCAGCCCTCGCGGCCTTCATGAAAGTTCTTTGCATTCTTTGCAATCAGTCCGATTACCGGCGCGCGAACCATAAAGTCTGTCCATCCAAATGCCATGGGTTTCTCCTGAAAATTTCTGCCGCTTTCAGCGGATGATCGTGGGTGAAAAGTCTGCCTGGTAGAGCGCACTGTTGTGCTCGTAAACGATGTTGGAGTTGGGCGCCGTACCGGCCGCGCCCTTGGGTATCACCAGGTCTAGGCAGCGCACCGGCCCTTCGGCTAGGAACACGCGGTAGAGCAGAGCCTTGTCACCCTGGTAGGCGTTGACCTCAGGGTTAGTCTTCAGGTCCGGCGGGGTTTTGGCACCATCCATATGGTTTTTCCAGATGTAGAAAACCGGCCGACTGGCGGGTTGACCGCCGTCGCGCAACACCGAGACATTGCTCATGCCAACCATGTGCCCATTGACTTTGCCGCCCCAGGACGCAGCGGCCGTGCCGGGCAGGTACTCGGACGTCTTGAAAACCTTGCCGCTGCCCAGAGACTTCACACCGCGGCTAATACGAGGCCGGTCGGTGGCACAACTGCCTATAGGCGACCCTTCGGCAGCATAGGCGGTAGAAATGATTCTGAAGCTGCTCGCGTGCTCGGTATTGCCGATGTCGACACTGCGGAACTGGCCGTTCGCCGGCTTGCCGCCCAGGTCCAGGTTGGCCAGTGCCAACACCGGGAGTGGCTGGGCTGCGTGGGTTGGCGCTGTTGCCTGCATGACAGTCCTGCTGCTGGCTTTGGCACGAACGAGCGGCTTGGTGCCGCTGGTGCCGGCAGCTGTAGGGACAGACTTTGGCAACGCGGCCACGGTGCTTGGCTTGCTGCCGGTGGCAGATGGCTTTGCCGTCACCACAGCCACGTTACCAGCCTTGGAAGAATTTTTGGTTTTTGCTGTCTTGTGAGTGACTGCCAGTGCGCTGGACGCCACTTCAGTCCTGGCGTGGACTTCGGCTGCAGACCGGTACAGCGCTACATTAGGCCTGCGGGATTCTAGAAAGGCAGCAAACGCTGCGTCATCGCTCAGGTCCACAATTTCCACCCGACGGTTGCGCGCACGCCCCTCTTCGGTGCTGTTGCTGGCAACCGGGAAGACCTCACCGGCGCCTTGGTAAAAGATTTGGTCTTTGCTGAAGCCGCGCTTAGCAAAAATCTCGGCAATGGCTTGGGCGCGTCCTTCGGACAGATCCGCGTTCAGGGCGGAGGAGCCAGTGTCATCGGTGTGGCCTATCAGCAGGATGCGCATTTGCTGGTTGCGCGCCTGCGCAGCTTGCACCGACTTGTCCTGCTTGTCGGCCGCCAGTACATGGTATTGGTCGGCCACAGCGCCAAAGGCCTTGACGCTGGCATCGGATGGCTTGGCCGAACCGGTCGCAAACTGCTGGCCATGGTCGATGATGGTCAGGCTCATGCCCGCCAGCTCGGGCTTCGATGCTGCCGTCGTGCTGCCGGGCGCAGGTGCGGCCGTTGCGGTGGCGCTGCCAAGCTTGATGTCGCTCATCACGATATCCAAGTTGTGGGCCTTGGCCACCTTGAAGATTTCGCAACGGCGCCGGTCTATGTCGGAGCCGATCAGGCCGCCCACCAAGGCGCCCACACCGGCGCCCACCAGCAGGCTTTCGTTGTTGTTTCCACCCATTACCTTGGCTGCAATGGTGCCAATCAAGCCGCCAACGGCAATACCGGTGTTTCGCGAGTTGTTGGAACAGGGGTCTTCACTATCAAAGGTGGCCTTGAAGGATGCTTCCAGGCCCATCGGTTTGCCATCGGGACTGGTGGCGCAGCCGGAGGAAAGTAGGGCAATGGCCAGGACGATGCAGGTTTTGGTTTGGAAGGGTGGCATGACGTGAATTCGATGGGCTTACAGAAAAAGAACCAAAGCCAAATTTGCACAGATGCACCACGTGTCGAATGTGGCTAATCTGAGTTCGGATGGCTGGGAGTGATTCCTCGGGAAAAACGATGCAATGGCGGTCAGGTCTGAACGTCTTCTTGGTGTGATAGCAGGTGCGGACGGGTTGCACTGAAAAGCTGTGACAGCATGGTATTACTCCTTGGATGCTCGAATTTTGCGTGTATTGTTTTTTTCATATTATTTCACACGTTGCTACGGGTACTTTGATCGATCCTAGAGTAAACACTCAGTGAACCCATAGCCCACATTACTGGCAAAGTATGTTGGCGAAGTTTTTTCGTAGCGGGTAGACCAGATAGCATCCCAATCCCGCACGCGGGCCAGGCGTTCTCAAAG
>CAYQAV010000094.1:0-5135 GCA_964415565.1 uncultured Candidatus Peribacteria bacterium | reverse complement strand
TAAAAATTATATATTCTATTACAATAATAATCGTTTCCAATGGAACAAAAAAAAGATGACTCCTGTTCAATACAGAAATCATCTTGAAGATTTATAAGTCCTTTTTTAAAAAATCTACTTTTTAGGTGGCAGATCAATCATACTTGGTACTTTTTTTAATCTCTAACTTTTATTTTTAATCTATCTGAATTTATAACATAATACATTGCTGCAAAATGATAAATTATAATTAATAATATTGCTACTAAATAATTTAATCTCAATGTTGCAACTAAAAATATCAATACTATTCCTGGAGATAACCACAATAAATATGTAGCCATTTTTTTCATGATATTTTCTTCCATTTTCATATATCATTTCCATTTCAATAGACATTTAGTATCACACTTTTCACATCTATATTTAATACCATTATCTAAATTTGAGAATCTAGAAAAATTTATAACTTTGTATAATTGCCAAAAAGAATCATGATTACAATTTTTTACTTTCATTTTGTATATAAATTAAAAAATACACTATGATTATAAATTATATTGTATTTTTTGCAAATGAACAAGACGTTTTTAGTATATATTGAATTGAAACTTACAAAATATTAATTATAGTATATTTATAAGTAAATTTTTAATAAAAAATAATGACAAAATATTATAATTCTCAGTTTTATAGTAAACCAATAGAAGTTGAAAATATAGAGTGAGAAATAATTGTTACAATTACAAATAATTTAAATAGAAAAATAATATATTCGTGGTATGATGTAATTGAAAAAAACTCTCAAAGTATGTATATAAATAAGTGTTTACTTTGATGATTTATAAAAAAAATACCTAAAAAAGTACTTATAATCTGATTTTGATGATGAGCATTCGCTAGATTTTTAGAAGACCATATAAGAGATGTTGAAATTACATGAATTGATATAGATAAATCTATGATAGAAATAGCAAAAAACGAGCTGAAAATTAAAACAAATGATTTATATATAAGTGATGCATTAGAAAAATTAGATAGTCTTATAAACGAAAATAAAAACTATGATTTAGTATTAATTGATGCTTATTGAGCAGATTGAGAAATACCAAAATATTTTGAAGAAAAGATATTTTTTGAAAAAGTAAAAAAAGTACTTTTGAATGATTGAGTATTATCTATAAATTTTTCAAATTATGATTTATTAAACAAAGAAAAAAATATTTTCTACAATAAAATTCACTCAAATTTAATAAGTATATTTTGAGAATACTACTCTCACCTAATCTGCGAAAATGAAAAAATATGAAATATAGCTTGAATTTATAATTTGAATAAAGATTACAATGAATCAGATTTTAATTCAAATTATATAAAAAACTATAAAGCCTGAAATATAGTTTATAACGCAAAAATATTAGAAAACACAAGAATAATAAAAAAATAAATAACTTACGTTATTCATTTTTTTATTATTTCAAATTCCTTACCACCATGAATTTTTAATTTTGCTGGTATTTTAATCGTTTTTCACACTATTATTTTATCTCACTTTATACCATCTCAACCTTCTGGATTATCATCATTTTTTAATAATTTTACATTTTTATTGAACTTTACTAATGCATTTACAGCATTTGCAATATCACGATTATTTGTAATATTATATTTTTCTTTTACTATTTTCCATAAAGTATTACCTTTTTGAATTTTATAAATTTCATCTTCAATTACTTCTTCTTTTAATTTTTGTAATCTATCTTGAGATTCTTTACGTATTTGATCAATATGTGATATTAAACTCTCTCATAAATTATTTTCATCCTGTTCATAAACTTCATCTCATACTAAGCTTTGAAATTGTTTTCATGAAGTTATAATTCAAACTAAACGAAAATTATTTGAATATTTTCTAAGATTTCTAGTTATAAAATTATTATTTTTTCAATAAATATTTATTCAATTATTTGATTTTTTTATAACAAAAGATTCTCAATTTGGACTAATAGAATCAAAAGTATTTTTTGATAAATCAGTTAAATTATTTTCTTCTAATAATATAGAAATTTTGTCAAATTGATCTTTCGAAGTTATTTCTATTCATTTATCAAGTGAATCAGTTAATAATCTTAATTCTCTACTTTTTCAATTAAAATCAAAATTATTTTGTTGTTTTTCAGTCATTTTTAATTATTAAAAATAATATTTAAAATAATTATATCATATATATTTTTAAAAATAAAAAAAAGCCGCATTTTTCAGCGGCATTTTTTGAGAAGTCGGATTTTCATCCAACTTTTTGTGCAGGCTCACCATCACGAATAGTTTTGATACCATCCAGGAGTTGAGCTGCATATTGCTCTTCAGGTGTCTTGTGGAGATGAACATTAAATGCACCCCACAGACGATCGAAAGTACTTATTGGAAGTCCCATAATGCTATATGGCTCTTCAGGCAACTTCACTGGCAACCAAGTGATATTGACCAAAAGGAGCTTAAGCTCTTCTTCGTTGTCAACAGCATGTTGTTCAGCAATCGGAGGAACCAATTGCACAATTTTGCCTTGTTTAACTGCCGTACCAGCAGAATCAGCTGCATGAATTTCGGAAAATGGAATTCCCGAATTTGCAGCTTCAGCTTGTGTTGTCGCTTCAGTTTGTTGAGTTGTGACTTGCTGCAAAACCTTGACGAATTCATCAGGCCCTTTTGCAAGGGCATTCTGAAGGAAATGCTTGGTTTCGTTGTCAAAACGGCAACTTGCCGAACTGAGTTCAGCTTTGACAGCATCGATGATTTCATTGATTTCACCTTGCTGTTTATTGGCAGATTTGACAAAGCTAGCTGCCGACATCAGTTGAGCCAGACCGAAGCCTTGCTGTTCTGAGCGCTGATAAACCTTGGCAAAAAGTGCCGAAAGGTCCTTTTCGTTACCTGAAATCGGTTGAGCAGCATGAGCTGCATCTACCCCGGCAACAGCTTGAGCGAACAAATTTTTCATGGTGGTATCTCCTTCTGAAACAAAAAAATTAACGATTCTTTCCAAACTCTTTCTTTTTTTCGTATTGTTTACAACATCAATTACCTTGAAAACAAGATAAAGAATCATAAACATAACAATCACAGAAAAAATCAGAAAGTCAGGTGAATACAAAAACATTGTCCATTGGTCCACATCTTGCCTCCTATGTAAAAATGATGGTAAATATACTATATATAATATATCTATATTGTCAATATTTATTGAAAATATATAATATTTTTATATTTTAAAAAAATATTATATAATTAAATTATTAAACATAATAAATATATAAAATGTGAGATGCTGAAATTGAAAGATATATAGAAAGTTTGCCAAGTTGGATACATCCTGCTCTTATTCAAGCTACTTTAAAAAAAATTAAAATATCTACAAAAACTAACTCTGAGATAGTTTTAAATTGATGAAAAGAAAATTTGATTTCTTTAGAAGAAATAAAAAAAATACCTCAAAGAGCTCCTTCAAATTCTATAAAATCACTTTTATTATTTTTATGATTAGATAAAAATGATTTTATTTGAAAAAATGTATTAGATTTAGGTTGATGATTTTGATGAGTTGCAGCAAATTTAGAAGAAACTGCATGATATATAACTGTAGTTGACCTAGTTTTTTGAGATAAAAATTTAAGAAAATTATTAGAGAAAAACATAGTTTCTCAAGAAATAGCAATAAATGAAAGAAATGAATTAATAAAAACTAATCCAAATATTCCAAAAGTAACTCAAAATTCAATAGAAACTAAAATAGTTTTAGATGAAATGAAATGGTGGCTTAATTATGATCCAATAAATAATAAAAACATAGAAAGAAATGCTTCATTTTGAGAAAAAATTGATTGAGTTATGGATAAAAGTCAAGATTATGTATTTTGTAATTATGTATTAACTAAAGAAATAGTTAAATTTGATGAAGTTATAAAAGAAATATATAGAGTATTAAAAAATTGATGACAACTAATATATAGTGATAATATTGTAGAAGAAGAAGATAAAGAAAAAAATAATAAAATAATAAAAGAGTTAACAAAATATTTTGAAATAGAAATAAAACATAAGGACAAAAGTAAAATAATTATAATTTGTATAAAAAAATAAAATCCCTACGGGATTTTATTTTTTTTATTCTATACTTCAAATACTTCTTCTATTTTTCACATAATTCTAATAGTTTCAAATAAACTTAAAATCATTTTACTATAATGAATTATATCTTCATAATTTAAATTTCTATCTTTTCTATCTTTTAACCATTTTTGTGCTGGCATATAACCTCAAATATAAAATTCCCAAACATCTCTTGAGACTCAATCAAAAAATTGATTATCATTTATAAATACTTTTTCATTTTCAAATCTTACTTTTTCTACTAGATTTTCTCAAGCCACTTCATATTTTGTAATAAAGTTTTTTGGAGTCAAATTTGGGTTTTCAAGTAAATGATAACTTCTCAATTCTTCTCACAATTTTACCATTTTGAAAAATGTTTCTTTTTCTATATCAAAAGGAACTTTTGGAAAATCTATTTTTAGAAATTCTTTATAGGTTTCTCTATAATTTTTACTATGTAAAACTGCATAGATATAATCAAAAAGATTTTCTGGAGTAAAATCAACATTTAGTTTTAATTTCAATTTTTCTTCTATTTTTGAGATAATTTCAAAGTTAAAATTTGGAGTTTTTTCACTTGTTCCTTCAAAAGATTTTTGGGAATTTTGATTGTATAAATAAAGTGGGAAAAAATAAGTTTGGTCACTTATTATATGTATTTCAGATATGTTTTTTCAAACAAAAACTCTATTAAATTCTTGATTTCAAGGAACAGTTCTTGTTGTAAATAAACTTAAATTATCTTGCAACATATATTTTGATTCTTTTTCTCTTGGTCTTCAAATAAATCAACTAGATTTTCAAGTAAATAAACTATTTCTTAAATCAAAAGGTCTATATAAAATATCTGTATAAATAATATTATTTTTTTTCAAATCATTTTTTGCATCCAAAATATTCCATCAACTTGTATTTTTTAAATCATATTTTTTTGCAAGTTCATCTTCTAATAAGTTTTGAAAATTAAAAACTATATTTTTTAAATCTTTTTTTGTGAACTGAATAGA
>CAYQAV010000093.1:0-4687 GCA_964415565.1 uncultured Candidatus Peribacteria bacterium | reverse complement strand
AATCTGGCCCCGGCAGGTGTCGCAGATCAATACGGACTGATCGGCGCTACCATCGGAAGCAGGGGGGACTGCATATACAGTCAGATTATCGGTTGCGCTACACAGTTCACACTTGGATTCGCTGCGTGCCAGTAATGCTTTTTCTGTCATGAGTTTATGATCCTTCGGGTCCGAACAGGCAGAGATGTCTGCTTATGGCCACGTTCAGTAATTTCAGCGAAGCTTGAACTACAGTCGTATGAAGTCAATTGCCTCATCGGTTTCGGGCGTAAGTGGCTGTGTGGCGTGCTTTTAGATGGATCGGATCACGTATATTGCATCCTCTGTCAGTTGCCTTACTTTCAGATCAACTGCCATTTTCAGGCGCGTTATCTCGCGTGCTGGCATCCCCAATGCTTCCAGTGCATCCAGATCCTTGTTGGTTTTCAGTGTTTCATTCAGTTTACTCAGCACAATATGGAGTTGCTCAACGCCTTGAAGCCGACCCTCCTGATTTGGTGATATGTCTGGCGAAGACTCTTCTGCCTGCGCACTGCCTGTGAGAAGAAACAGGCAAACAATGATGCGGAATATCATGGTTGCTCCTGATGGACGATAAATCCATGCAGGCTGCTGGCCTATTGTGACATTAAGGGGTCATCTCCGAGTCATGATGCCATGAATCGTCGTATCAGTTTTTATCCGCTTATGCCGAGCCCGGCTTGAAGCCAGACCACGAAGGAGGGTGTCCTGAATTTTGTGTAAATAACCGGATCAGGTTCGATTAATTGACATATGGGCGGATGATTATGCGTTCTGCCGATAAACCTGAAGTACATTCTGTAACTGCATAATTTTGTCAGTGACTTTTTGCAGTTGTTCAAGGTCTTTTATTTCAATCATGGTTTGTATATCGGCCATTTGCGTAGCTTTATCTGATAAGGTATGAATGCTGAGTACGTTTACTTTCAGGTCGGAAAGTATGCTTGTGATGTCTTTTAACAGACCTGTGCGATCAATGGCCTGGATAGCAAGGTTGATCTCAAATGTCTGATGATCATGATCTGCCCACTCAACAGAAATGAGTCGTTTTTGCTTATCATGTCCCAGATTGAGTATGTTTGTGCAATCAGGACGATGAACCGAAACCCCATGGCCCTGAGTGATAAAGCCAATGATCTCATCACCGGGAACGGGTTTACAGCAGTTGGCCATGTAGGATAACAGGTTACCTACGCCACAAACATTGATAGATGGATCTGCACTGCCACTCTTTTTCGCTTTGGGTTTAAAGGGAAGTGCCTTCAATGATTCATTGGCATAAATCTGGTTCAGACCCTGCGTTAACTGCGCTGATGTAATGTCGCCACGCCCGACTTTAGCTTGCCACTCTTTGTCACTGTTGACTTTAAAATGGGTGAGGGCTTTATGCATATCAGGATTTAAAATGTGCATGCGTTTGAGTTCGCGGTCGATTGCCGTTTTACCATCGATTACATGTTGCTCATAATTCTGCTGCCGAAACCAGGCTTTTATTTTTGCGCGTGCCCTGCTGCTGGTGATGTAACCTAAGTTAGGATTGAGCCAGTCGCGGCTGGGGCTTGCATGATTGGTGGTTAAAATTTCGACCTGCACACCATTTTGAAGTTGCGTGGTTAGCGGTACGATGTGACCGTTTACTTTTGCGCCACGACATCTGTGCCCGACTTCTGTGTGAATGCCGTAGGCAAAATCAAGAGGGGTTGCGCCTTGCGGCAAGTCAATGATTTTGCCGTCAGGGCTTAACACAAATACTCTGTCAGAGAACAGCTCTGTTTTAAAACTGCCTAAGAACTCCTCATCATCCTTTTCCGGTGTTTCCAATAATCTGCGCACTGAATGAATGGTTTTTTCCAGCACTTCATCCTGTTTGGTTCGCTCTTTATAACGCCAGTGTGCTGCCACACCAAATTCTGCAAACTCATGCATGGCTTTCGTTCTGATCTGAATTTCGACAGGTTTTCCCTCAGGCCCATAAACGGCCGTGTGCAGACTTTGATAGCCATTCGCTTTTGTGTTGGCAATATAGTCATCAAACTCTTTAGGAATATGATGCCAGCGGCCATGTATCAGCCCCAGTGCGGTATAACACTCGGCAATGGTGGTGACGGTGATTCTTAACGCCAGAACATCAAACAATTCTGAGAACTGTTTGTCTTTATGCGTCATTTTTGACCAGATACTGTAGATGTGCTTTGGCCTGCCATAAACCCTGGCATCAATCCCGGAGCTTTTGAGCAGCGTATCAATTTCTGTGACAACCTGTTTAATATAGGTCTCACGTCCGCCTCTTTTTTCCTCAAGCATTTTTGCAATGCGTTTATAGGTCTCAGGTTGCAAATAACGGAAGGACAAGTCTTCGAGTTCCCATTTCAGTTGCCCGATACCTAAGCGGTTGGCAATGGGTGCAAAGATTTCAAGTGATTCTGATGCAATTCGCTTTTGTGTCTCTTCATCTGCTTTGGATAGCTCTCTGAGCCGCTGTACCCTGTATGCAAGCTTGATGAGTACCACGCGCACATCATCAACCATGGCTAACAACATTCTTCTCAGGCGCTCAGACTGCTCATGACCATCTGATTGATTTGCTTTAAACCCATGCAGCTTTTCCAGGCTCTGAACCATGTGAAGTGCTTCGTCAGAAAATTCATGTTGAATGCGCTTGTGAAATTCAGTTGAGCGTAGACGACTGTCACTGAGTAAACATACAATAATCGTCGTCTCATCAGCACTTAACTGACTGAGTAATATGGCGACATCCAGACTGCCTGGCATTTCAGAATCAACATCTTGTGCATCCCAAACATACTGGCATGCCTTTTCAAGCAAGTCAGAGCTTTGGGTCAGATGAGCTGAATTCGTAATGAGCATGTCGATATACGCTGAGACAGAGTATTGCGATGTAATATTTTGCTTCTGCTTTGCATTTTTCATAACAGTGAATTGATTGGCTCTACCTGCCGGTGATTAGATTCTTGTCACTCTACATGCACATCATATGCAGGAACATATTTTTAAAAGCAGTGAAGTGCAAATGATTCGTCACCCTGCAGTTTCTCATTGCCTTCGCAACCCGGGGCAGGTCTTGCAATCATACCATTAATCCTGGAAAGTCTCGTATTGCAAGACTTGGCCCCTTGGGCAACCCTGATTCTGTAGACACGTGTTACTTAAACTTGGTCATCTATGGTTTCGGTCTGAGTGCTCTGGTTTGGCCGACTACCGCCCCTGGTGACCGGAGTACCCTGCCAAGAATGGACAGTCGATTTTGTTTTACTTAACGAAAAAGTGAGGGGCGCGAGCGGCTTCGCCGCGAAGCGTCCCTCTCGACTGACGGGTTGGGCCTCATTTTACAGTGGGATCCTTGAGAACAAACGAATTGCCAAGAAGCTGTGTTGAGAAGAGCCTGTATTGAGCTGGTACCTGTTTCACAAACGGAAACTTTTGTCTGAAACCACCGATGTATTTTTCAAAGTCTTCTCGGCCATCTATGTAAGACCGCCAAATAAAAGGTTCCGCCCCGCAATCGAGGCCGAAGTGCCCTACATAAACAATTTCTCCCGGGTTCACTGTGAATGTGCCACCTACCGGCTTACCATCTTTAATGAGGTTATCCTTCGAGCCTTTTATGTGAGCGACATCGGATACCGAACGTGCAACCTTTACGTCAAAGGCTGTTAAGACGTATTCACCTGGCTGGATAACAAATGCATAGGGCAAGTATTTGTTATCCACGAATAACTTTGATGGGGTTTCAAGGTCGAGAGTCACTGACTCCGAAGTTTCAATCGGAGACTTCGTGAATGTGAGTGCTTGAAGCTGCGCGTTCTCGAATTGTCCGCACTTCCAAGTACGTCCCCAGTTCACTTGGATAATGAGAACTCCAAGGTCGGACTTGTAGGTGTCTGCGCTAAGATTTACTGGCTCCGCCGCAATGGCGAGCGAGGGCATTGTAAGGATCGCAATTACGTACGAAAAAAACTTAAGCATTCGATTTCTCCTGTGAAGCCCAACGCCGCGCTCTGCGGCAAATTTGGAGCGCAGCGGAAAATTTGTCCGACAGCAGCGCCTTGTTATGCATTTGACCTTCCAACTTTAAATATTTTTGCTTTAAACCCCATATGTTCCTTATTGCCTAACAACCAGTTTTTCTGATCCTCACTGAGCTTGTCGTTCCTAGATTTCACTTCTACAAAAAAGAAGCTTTTATCATCAAAAACTAGTAAATCTGGCCAGCCACAGAAATTTTTCCAGTAGTCCATTGCCATGTAATTCAGAACTTTCTTGATATTTTCAAGGCCAAGCACATTCATTACTTTTTTTGCTTTAGAGCCACTTGCAAAAGCCTGAGTAAAATTGAATGTCAGCGCCTGAGCCGTTGGATTAATCGTTTTAATTATCGCTCTCCCTGCGGGTTTCTCCAGGTTGAGTTATTTTTCCGGCGTTTTCCGGTTTTCAGGTCGAGCAATGCCATGGCATTGATATCATCATGCCTTTTGATGCTTCAGGTTTGGCGTATAGACAGGTTATTGAATCATGCGCATGAGCTGATCAGCCGTAAGTGCAAGAATACCGAACATCAAATGGCACATCACTTTGGCATGACCCCGTACGCGCAGGTGACGACCTCCAAACTCGTCTTTCAAACGACCATTCACCCGCTCAACCG
>CAYQAV010000092.1:0-4514 GCA_964415565.1 uncultured Candidatus Peribacteria bacterium | reverse complement strand
ATAAATAGTCAATTAAAAAGTCAGATAAAAATCTGACTCTCTTTGTATTTTATTAAAAAATTAACTGAATAGGCAATTTAGATTAGCCTGTTTTGGCTTGTTTGCACTCTTCTTAAAAGAGTTAAGTCCATTAATATCATTCATCTCACGCTCAACCTTTATTGATATTTCTTTTGTGAGTTTTCTCATATCTCTTATTTCTTGAGCAGAAATAATATCAGTTGGAAAATATACACCAAATTCTTTAAAATATATTTCTCTATGTATTTGGTATCTAATTTCCATTTCCATATTGAATTGATAAGATTGTTGCTCTGAAAAACTCATCATTTTCCATTCGTTTGTTTTTTTGAAGTCATTGAAGTTTTTTTTCATCAAATTACTCTTTTGGTTTGCTCTTTTCATAATATTTTCCTTATATTGTGGTTGTTATAATAATACAATAACAAATGAAAAATGATTGTCAAGCAATTTAATAAAAATAATCAAAATATTTTTATGGTTTATGCATTAAAAAACATATCTTAAAAATAAGGTTATGTTTTAGTATTATTATATTGACAATATATATATTTATGTTATATTTCAATGTATAACTAAATAGGAAAAATAAAAATGAAATTAAATAAATTAATGTTGGCCATTGTTGGTGTATTTGCAACAACAATTTCAATGGCTCAAACTATTCCACCTTTAACCTTTCAGCCAATTTGGAATCCTCCACCATTGACTTTTCAACCTATCAATAGTGTTTCTGCTCCAATTCAATATGAAGTTCAAACTGAAATGCTTGCTAATAAATCAGCAATGACTGTTGGTAAATTTGGAATTGGTTTAAATACATCTGATATTTATGGTTCTAATGATTCTAGAGACAAGGGTGGTGTAATTGAATTTACAACTACTGGTAATAGATATTTAGGAAGTGATGTATTAAGTGCTGGTGCTTGGTATAACCTAGATGAAGACCAACAAATTGCTTTTTCAGTTAGTAAAGGCTTGCAATTAAGAGACTCATCAAAAGGTGGTGATTTTTATAATGGTAGTGCTATATATAAAAAGGCTCATAAATTTGGTGTAGCAAGTATTGGTTTAGACCATACATCATATAAAGTTGGTGGTGAATATGAAGGTGTTGGTTTAAGTGGAAATATTAATACTATTTCCTTGGGTAATGATATTTTCTTTTCTGAAAAACTTGTGGGTTCAGTTGGTTTAGTTCATAGAAATAGTAAAGAAGATTTAAAAATTAACAATTCTTACAATGAACAAGACTATTCATATATGACTGTTAGAGGAATTTATTTAGACAATGTTGGTTCAATTGCTTATAGTGTTGATATTAATTATGAAAAAGGTTTAGGTGGAAACAATATAACCAATCCTTATTTTGATAGTTTAAAAGGTGATTTGGTTACAAATTACGAATTTAACAATGGTATGTCTTGGGTTGGTACTGCTGGTTTTCAAAAGTCTAGCAATGACACTCCATCTGCTAATTTGTTTTATATGGGTGGAAATACAAGAGGTAGTGCTTATTCAACTGGTTTAACATCAGTTCCAAATGGTGTTTATGTTTCTAACTCATTAATTTTTAATCAAGTTGATATTGGAAATAGTTATATTGTTCCGTTCATTGGATACAATTATGCTTATGGAGAATTTGCTAATGGAAAAGATATAACTCTTCAAAGTGCTTTTGTTGGTTTTGATTACAAACCATCTATGGACTCTAATCTTAATTTAAATTATTCAAAAGAAATTAATGCTTATGATAATGTGCCAACTAATAGATTAAAAATGACTTTAACGATAGATTTTTAAATTGACATAAAATTATTGAACCCTCCTTGTGAGGGTTTTTTAAATAAATTAATTTTGACTAAATATATTATATATAAAAAATTAAATCTATCAAATATCATTTTGGCCCTTTTCAAAGTTATAATTTTATGTTATATTAAAATCTCTACAGAAAATGGGTTTATAAATGAAATTAAATAACAAAGAGAAGTTGTTTCACAATAATACAATTCAATATATTGCTTCACAAAATGCTCTTTGTCCAGAATTCTTGGGTGATTTTAGTAATGGTGAATATGTAAAACCTTGGGATGGCTATTTTGCAATGTGGTTTACTGATGAAGGTATGGAAATTTCGTGCAATATTTCAAAATTAACTAGTGTTTTGAAGGCTATCGAAAAAGCAGTAAATATTGAATTGAGCCATGAGGAAATAATTCGTATATCAGAAGAAATTGCTTTAACGGTTACAAAAGAATATTCTCTATTTATTAGAAAATATGGACAAGACTTTAAAAAGAGAATGTTGGAAAAACCAACACTTCATTAAAATGTAAAAAGCCTCATTCAAGAGGTTTTATATTTTTATATTCTAATTAAATAGAACTAAATACTACGGTAATTCCGTTGTTAGGTGCTCCATCACAAGCAATGGTAGCCACATCTTCTTTAACTCTGTTTTCACCGAATTCTTTTGCAACTGAACCACCAATTAGAACTCTATCAAATTGTGAACCACCAGTCATAACAAGTCTAGAACAAACTGCACCAGGTACATTGTTATAAGTGATTGTGAAACCATTGTTTGTTCCACCACCTAAATTTGCTGGTGCTAAAACTACTGAACCACCGAAAGAATTGGTTATCTTTGTGTTGTCTCCAGCAGTCTTCATGTTCTCTGGTGTGAGTCTTCCAGCATTTACAACTGTATTGGTTAGTGTGTCATAGGCACTTGACGCTCCATACAATTGTTTTACACCGGCTCTAATAGTGTCAAGATTTCTTGACTCTGTATTTGCGGCACTACTTAATTGTACTTTTGAATAGATGGTGTAAACACCAACTGAAGCCAAAGCAATAAAACCAACTACCAAAAGAATTTCAATCAATGTAAAACCTTTATTTTTACTATTTAATTTTATCATATCGCATTCTCCTTATTTTTATTATTTCGATATGATAAACATATAACATATTCAAAAGAAAAGTCAATATATTTATTAAAAATGGAGAAATTTGATTTTTTAATTAAATGTAAATTAGAATTTTAGACAAGAAAAAACCCCTTTCGGGGTTTAGTTATTCTGCTTTAATTTTTGGAAATCTTTTAACTGTTTTCTCTAATTCATATTTTGTCGCTTCTTTTAATTCTTCATTTTGTTGAATATAATTAAAGAAAATATCTTCAGGATTGCAATCGAGGGCATTTTTAGCAAATCGCTTTTGAAATTCAGCAAGTGAAGAAAGTTGATAGTAATATTCATTTCTACCATTGACTTTTTTGCTCCATGAAGTTTTCCAATTTGCATTGTCTTTTGTGAAATCAAGAAATCGGTTGATGGTTTTGCCGAACTCATCAGTGCTTGGGGGGTAGGCTCTAGAAATCTTGCACCACTCAACCATATCAGCATAGAGGGAATTACGCTTAAAACGCCTTCTGAGTCCGTCTACGGTCATTGTTTCTTCATCTAGTGGTGCTGTTCCATTCAGCAATTCATAGATGAATTTTGAAGCAGTTGGAAGACTCAATAATTGAATATCAAGTCTTGCTTTTGTTTTTGGGAAAATTCTAGGATTGAAATTTGAAATATCACGATTTAGAAGGTAGTGCATTACTGCCTTATCACCATTATTTTCAAGCCAATGATTAAAGTTATAAAAGAATTCACCTGGATTGGTTTTACCTTTATATTTATCTGAACAATCAACAACAAAGAACCTACGGTCTTCACCAGCAATTGCAACAGGGAAGTCTTCATTTGAAGCAATGAAAATTCTAAGGAAAGACTTCACTTGAATCTCATCTTTTCTCATCATACGGATACCAACTACTGGCTCTGTAATTAGTCCTTTGATTCGTCCTTCAATGGCTTTGTCACCTGGTGCCCAAGTGTTCTCATCTAAGAACACAATAATTTTGTCCATAAGGTGTCCTGAGAAGGTTCCACCCAAAGATTGGCTACTGGTGAGGTGGCCATAGTTAGAAGTCAATTTCCCTAATAACTTCATCAAAGAACCTTTACCAACACCATGAGACTTTGACCTCATAACAATGGCTGTCTCTGGCTTTTTTTCAGGAATTTGAAAAATGTGTGCCGTGTAGTTCAATAGGTATTCTGTCGCTGACTCATCATAGTTAGTCAATGAACGAACCAGTTCAAGAAATAGGTCTACATTGCCTTGTTGTGGTGTAACACTCCAACCACTCCATAGGTTCAAAAATTTGCTTGAAGTTGTTCCAGGTGCAAAGTCAATGCCTTCATATTTTTTAATGTATTTATCTTTCAAAAACTCTTCTGCAACAAAGAATTTTTTAGGCTTCATATTGCCTTTTGCGTCTTCAATATCCCATTCAAACCACTCACTCAAATAATATTCTTTGAATGCTTTAAAATCTTGAAATTCAAGTTCACCCTTTGAATTTCTACTATGAACAAATGTCTTTCCTGAATAATTTATGATTGAAAAGAGGCTACGGAATTCTCTTTTTT
>CAYQAV010000091.1:0-4223 GCA_964415565.1 uncultured Candidatus Peribacteria bacterium | reverse complement strand
CTCTTATATGGGAAAATTTAATCATCTCAGCCACACACTTTTTACAATTAAGCCGAAAAAACACTAGGCTTTGCCTAGTGTTTTTTAAAAATTTGTCTTTATTCATGCAAAAACTCATGATTTTCAATTATTATCTTTTCATGTACCAACTTCACCTTTTATATTAAATCATGAAAAATTAAAATGTGTTTCAATAACTATATTATTTCTTCAAAATCCAAGATCATTTCATCAATTACTTAATCAAAATCTATATGAATCTATATTTATAGAAGCTTTTTTAATTAGTCTTTCTTTCATTTCAGAAACATTTTTTATATATTCATTATCAAAATTACGATTATTTTTTCAAAAATTTAGTGAATTAGTTACTTGATTTTTTGTTATTTCCATATTTTCTAAAGTCTCATATGAACAAGTTATATCTGCTTCAGATACTTGATTAAAAACTAAACTTCAAACTAAAACTATACTCTTACTAAGATTAGACATAATTTTTTTTTATTATTATACAACAATTATATTTATTATATAACTAAAATAGACTTTGTAAAATTTTTCAAAAATTAGTATTTTTTATCCATAAATATAATTTATCTTTTTATAAACTTGAAAACTATATTCTATATCATTTTCTTTTTCAAAATCAGTATAACTTTCTAAAACAAAACTTTTAGGAACTCAATCAAAATGAATATCACAATTAAAATCTCACTTAATTTTAGTAATATAAATTTTTTCTAATAAATCATTTTTTAAAGCATAATTATATAATTGTGCTCAACCTATAATGAAAATATTTTCTATATTATCCTTTCATTCAAGTTCACTTAAACAATGTTCTAAACTATTAAAATGCAAAACAAAATTATCGATACTTGATCAAATATCTTCTTTTTTTAAATCACTACTTAGTATACAATTTATTCTATCTGATAATGGTCTATATTTACTAGGTATTGATTTCCGAGTATTTTTTCACATAATAACAACATTCATTTTACCTAAGTCTTCAGTTTGTGAAGTTATTTTTTTAAAATATTTTAAATCAGTTGATAAGTGCCAAGCTAGGTTTCAAGATTTTCAAATACCATTTTTTTCATCAACAGCAAGTATTAAATTAAATCTTATATTTTCCATAATTGTTTTTAAATTAAATACTAAACAGCAACTTGAGCAATTATTCTTTCATGACTTTTATAATTTACAAGTTCAAAATCATTCCATTCTAATTTTTCTAAATCTTCCAAAGTTTTTATATCTTTTAGTATTTTTAATTCTGGAAGAACTAATGGTTCACGAGATAATTGTAAGTTAACTTGATCTATATGATTATTATAAATATGTGCATCTCACAAAGTGTGTGTAAAAGTACCAGCTTTATAACCTGTAATTCTAGCAATAAGTAAAAGTAGAGTCGCATATGAAGCTATATTAAAAGGAACTCATAAAAACATATCTGCGCTTCTTTGATAAAGTTGAAGATTTAATTCCTTATTAGTTGTATCAACATTGAATTGAAAAAAAGCATGACAAGGTGGAAGTAACATCTCACTTAATTGAGCTGGATTCCAAGCTGAAACAATTATTCTTCTATTTGTAGGATTTGTTTTTATTTGTTCAATTGCAGTTTTAATTTGATCAACTCACTCACTATTGAAATTTCTCCATTGATGACCATAAACTGGTCATAAATCACCATATTCAATTACAAATTGGTCATCATCTGGAAGTGATTTAATTTTTTCTATAAAACGAGTTTTTTCAGCAAACCAAGATTCACTATATTTTGGAAAAGTTTCAACTAATTTGTTTGAATCTATATAATTTTGAAATGGCCATTCATCCCAAATATGTACATCTCTATCAACTAAATATTTAATATTTGTTTCTCATCTTATAAGCCAAATAAGCTCTACAACTATACCCCTTAGAAATGTTTTTTTAGTTGTAACTAAAGGAAAACCATCTTGTAAATTATATTTTGCTTGCATACCAAAAAGTCATCTAACTCAAGTACCAGTTCTATCATCCTTTCAAATTCAATTATCTCTTATATCCTTTAATAATTCTAAATATTGTTTCATAGGAAATTATAAATATATAATATAAAACAAATATACTAGTTTTTTTTAAAAAATAAAGACTTTCTTTTGCAAAAAGCTATATTTTAAATAGAATAAATCTCGCTTAGATTAATTAATTTAAAAAAATAATGAAAGAAAATAAAAACGAAAAAAAGCAAACTCCAAAGAATTTTTGAATAAAAAAACAACCCAATTTAAAACCATTTGGTATACTTATATTGATAGTTCTTATATTATCACTTATATTACAAGCTTTAAATACTACTCAAAAATATAATGATAATAATATTGCTCTGAATAAATTAGAACAAAATTTTTTAAGTTGAAGTTATAGTGAAATACTTATTGATTGAAATAAAGCAATAGCTACTTTATCTTGAAAAACTATTATAGAAAATTGAATTGAGAAAATTCAAAGAGATATAGTAATACTTCCAAAAAATGATTCTATAAGTGATTTATGACTAAAAAACCCTGAGATTTTAACTAATGTTTCAGTTAAAGATAAAACTAGTGAAGAATTTTGGAATTGAATACTTCCAACTATATTAACTTTCGTATTATTTTTGGTTATATGATTATTATTACTAGGAAAAATGTGAGGTATGAGTAATAGTGCTATGAGTTTTGGTAAATCAAGAGCTAGATTATATGATAATAAAAAAGATAAAGTATTATTTAAAGATGTTGCTTGAGCTGAAGAAGAAAAAGAAGAGTTAAAAGAGATAGTTCAATTTTTAAAAAATCCTAAAAAATTTAAAGAAATTTGAGCAAAAATACCTAGATGAACTTTACTTGTTTGACCTCCATGAACGGGTAAAACTATGCTTGCAAGAGCAGTAGCAGGGGAAAGTGATGTACCATTTTTAAGTATATCAGGTTCAGAATTTGTAGAAATGTTTGTATGAGTTTGAGCTTCTAGAGTTAGAGATTTATTTGCTAGCGCTAAAAAAATAGCTCCAGCAATTATTTTTATTGATGAAATAGATGCTATTGGTAAAAAAAGATGACCAGGAAATGGTTGATGACATGATGAAAGAGAACAAACTCTTAATCAAATACTAACTGAAATGGATTGATTTGATAATGAGACAAATGTTATAGTTATGTGAGCTACAAACAGATCAGATGTACTTGACAAAGCACTACTTAGACCAGGTAGATTTGATAGAAAAATAACTGTAAATTTACCAAATTTAGCAGATAGAGAACAAATACTTAAAATACATGCTACTACTAGAAAAGTAGAAGATAATATAGATTATAAATCAATTGCATCAAAAACAGTATGATTTTCAGGTGCTGATTTATGAAATCTAATAAATGAATCTGCTATAATTTCAGCTAGAAATGATGAAAAAACAGTAAGTGAGAAAAGAATAACTGAAGCTTTCGAAAGACTTGTAATGTGACTTAGAAAGAAATCTCAAGTTATGAATTCATTTGAAAAAGAACTTACAGCTTATCATGAAGTATGACATGCAATTGTTTGAAAAATGTTACCAAATACTGATCCAGTTCACAAAGTTTCAATAGTTTCAAGAGGATGAGCACTTTGAGTAACTTGGTTCTTACCAGAAAGAGATGCTTTACTTGTTTCAAAAGATAAATTTTTAGATGAATTAGCAACACTTTATTGAGGTAGGGCAGCTGAAGAAATAATTTACTGAAAAGATAAAATCACAACTTGAGCAAGTAACGATATAGAAAGAGCTACGAGCATAGCAAGAAAAATGGTTACTAGATATGGTATGTATCCTGAAATTTGAGCTGAAAATTTTGAATGAACAATTGATTCATATTCTGGTGCTTGAGAAAAACCATATATATCTGATGAAACTATTAAAAAAATAGATGAAAAAGTAAAACAAATACTTAAAGATGCATATGATAAAGCAATAGATATAATAACAAAAAACAAAGATTTACACGAAAAAATAACAAAAGCACTTCTTGAAAAAGAAGAATTAAGTAAAGAAGAATTCGATGCATATTTTGCATAATAAAAAGCTAGTTAAATGATCTGCCACCTAAAAAGTAGATTTTTTAAAAAAGGACTTATAAATCTTCAAGATGATTTCTGTATTGAACAGGAGTCATCTTTTTTTTGTTCCATTGGAAACGATTATTATTGTA
>CAYQAV010000090.1:0-16533 GCA_964415565.1 uncultured Candidatus Peribacteria bacterium | reverse complement strand
GTAATCTTTTTAAAGATTTTCAATCTTTTTCAGTTTTTTCTCTTAATTCTATTTCTTTTATTTCTTGCATATTTTTATTGGTTAGTATACCAATTTATTATACCTATTTATACTAAGAAAGCAAAATATTTTTAGTATAATCAAAATAAAAATAAAAAAGTAGAAAAGAAAGCATATATAAGTTTTATTTTTTTATTTTTTATATATAAGAATCTATACAATAGATAAAATAATCACAAACATAATATTAAAAGAAAAATATATGCTCTAAGAAAACCAGAAAAATACAAGATTACATCATTTACACTATAAATATACATAGATATAAGTCATATAATCCTATTTCAAGTTATCTTAATACTGATAAAATAAATCAAAAATAGTCCAAATAATCAAGCCAATGCAACAGGTAATCTAGAAGAAAATTCACTTAATCAAAATAATCTTTGTGAATAACTAGTTAAAATAGTAAGTGTTTTATTTCTATCAGTCCATTTAGTATCTCAGATTTCATCATATAAAAAATCCCATTTAGCAAATTCTCAAGTCTTACTATAAGTAACTGCTGGAGAAAAATGATAAACTTCATCTTGATGAAATGGTAGTTTTCATAGGTTTACAAATATATTTGAAAATCAAATAATTAAAATCAAAACAAAAACTAAACTATAAACAAATCCTTGTTTATAAAACCATCTAATTAAATGATTTAATAATGGAGTCTTGTCCAAGATTTTGAAATTTTTAGAAAAAATATCTTGTTTAAGTTTAGATAATTCTACTTGTTTTTCTATGAGTATTTCATTTTTTTCTATGTCATTTTTTTTAGCATAAAAAAATAAACTAGAAAATAAAATACAAAAAATAAGAACTATTTTTTTTAAAAGAACTATTTCAATAAAAAAATTATTAAATAAGTCTTCACTGAGAAAATTTAGGAAAAAAAGCAATATTAAAGAAATCAAAAATAAATTTGATAATAATCCAGTAAATTTTGCTTTTGTTATCATAAATATTTTTTAAATTAAATTGAATTTATTTTAAAGAGTCTATTACTTTTTTTCAATAAATAAAAATAGAAATTGCTATCAATATAAAAAAAATAGTTTTAATTTCTAATAATTTACTTAAAAATAAATCATTAAATTGTAATTCAACATTTCAAAAAATAGTCATAACAAAAAACAATCATATTAATGCAAAAAATGATAATATTTTTTTAGGCATTGACATTTTTATAATTTAGTATATAAATATATTATAACTTAAAGTTTAATTATTGCAAATTTTAAATTCTAGCAAAAATTATATGAATAAATTTTCATTTTATATATCACTATTTATCATAGTTTCTTACTGAATTTTTTTGAGGTTTTATGAGCTATGAACTTGATCATTTTGGATTGATGAATGATATAGTTCTATAGTTTCATATTTTGCGAATTTAAATGATTTAATTCCAGTATTAGTATCTTGAAAATACGATTTTTCACAATATATCTTTACTATTTTTCAAAGTATTAGTTTTTCTTTTTTCTGAGTAAGTGATATTTCGGCTAGAATACCTAGTTTCATTTTTGGTATTTTAAATATAATTTTGTATCTTATTTTTTCAAATGAGATTTTTAAAAATAGTAAAAATAAAAACTATTATATAGTTTTTATGATGTTTATTTTTACATTTTCTACTTGGCAAATAATTTGGTCTAGAGAAGCAAGATTTTATGAAATACTAAGTTTTATTTATTTACTTGATATATATTTTTTATGGAAATATTTTGTAAAAAATAATGATTCTTATTTCTTATATTTTCTTATACTTTCATTAATTTGAATATTTTTTCATCCTTTTTGTTTCCTGTTAATTATAATATGATTTATACTTTTATTATACAAAACATATATAAAAAAAGATTTTTCAAACATAAAAAAAATAGTAATTATTTTTATAATTATAAATATATATTTATTAATTAACTTGTTTATAAATTATCTATCAAATACAAGTACTGATATATCAAACGTAATTAAACAAATAAATTTTATATGAGATTATAATTTTTTCAATTACATTATTTTTTACATGAAAAGCATTTATTCACAATTATGAATTATATTTATTTCATATATTTTTATGATAATTTATTTCATGAAAAAATGAAAATATACTGAATTTATATTATTTTGATTACTTGTAATATTAAATATCATATTTATATCCAATTGATATATGGCTCATACTAGATATATGTTTCATATATATTCAATAATAACTTTTATATGAAGTTTATGAATTATAATTTTTATGAATTACATAATAAAATCATATAGATTTGAATACAAAAAAATAGCTATACTTTTTCTTATTATTTTAGTTGGTTTTTCTATCATAAAAACATTTAAGATAACCTTGATTCCTCAAAGATTTTATTATATAGATTATACTTCGCCTAAACCAAATTTTAAACTAGCATATGAAAATACAGATAAATATTTCCCAAATAAAAAGATTGTTTCTTGATTTCCACATCTATGTTATTGGTATAATTTAGATGAAAAAGAAAAGTGTAGTTATGCAATAAATATAAATCTGATTTGAAATAAAAACATAGATAAAAAATTAATAATTCAAAAAAATGAAAACTATACTGATATAGAATATATAAATAATTTATATGAAATAAAAAATATAAATCAATATATATTTGTACTAGATGATTTAACTATAAAAAATGCTATAAATAAAGATTTATTAAATGATATAATTAATAATTGTAACATGATTTATAAAGATGTCTGAGATTATGAAAAAAGCAATTTCATTTGAATCTGGAGCTGTAATCAATAATTAAATTTATTTAAATAACATTTTTTAAATAAATTACTTGACTTTTGTAAAATTAATCTAATAATACTTAAAATTACTATAATTTATATTTCTTAATTATATTTTTATGAGAAATACATCTTGACCAAAATTATCAAATAAAAATTCAATATTAATTTGAGTTTTAGTTTTTATATCTCTTATTTTTGTTACAAACATATCAGCAATTGCATGAATTATGTGATACTGAAGTGATAGTGATTATAATAATCCAGTTAATAGTTTTTCATGAGCTGCAAATGCTTTAAGTGGTGAAACACTAACATGAGCTACTCAAGTTGATTTAACACAAGCAGTTCAATTTAATAATGGTTGAATAAATATTATTATTCCAAATACAGCAAAAATTACAAGTGCAAATTGATCTATTTTTGATGCAAATCAAATCTGAACTAGTATATTAGCTACTCTACCAATTGCATTAGCAACAAATGAAGAAGAAGTTTGAAAAATAATGTTTTGAATAAATTGAGTTAAACTAAATTTTTCTAAACCAGTAAAAGTATCAATTCCGGTAAATACTACAAAACCAACTGTAAGAATAAAAGTTAAACATGCATGAATTGATTGATATCAAACAAACTCATTAACTGATAATATATGATCTAGTTGTATAAACTGAGTTGCAAGTCCAAGTTCAAATATAGCAACAGTTGTAAGCTGAATTGCAACTATATATACTTGTTCTGCATCAGAATTTGTAGCTGTCATAGATAAGGTAATTACAAGTAGTAGTTCTTGAGGTGGTGGTGGTTGATCTACTCTTCGTAGAGATAATTGTACTTCTTGAGATTTTTCAACAAGTTATTATGATAATAGTTGTTGAAATGCTCCTTTAGTAATAAATAGTAATATTTGAAATTCTTCAAATTCAGATAATAACTATTCAAATAATAATTCAGAATGAGTTATTTCTCAATTAAAAACTGTAAAATATGATTGAGTAAATGTAGTAGTTTATGAATGATATAAATTATCTCAAAAATCAAATGAGATTTCTAAAAAAGTTATCTGAAATGCAAAACTAACACTTGAACAAAAAAAGAGTTATATAAACAGACAAAATGAGTTTATGATGGCTAAATATGAATTGGATGTGGCTCAAGATAGTGAAATAATTAAGAAAAATAAATACAATAAACAATTTGTTCTATTAATACGGGCAACTGAAAAATTAAAAAAAGATTTTAAATAAAAAAATAGTAGTTTTAGAACTACTATTTTTTTTATATTATCTTATATCTAAGCATCAATACATAAGCTCAAATAGAAAAAATAAGTGTAAAAAATCATAAGATAAATTTATTCTTTGAACTCTTATTTTCTTCATTTATAAGAGAATTATCGTTTTCTAAATAAGTTTCTGATATTTTTTCATTACTTAAATCTTCAGCATTTGCTGAAAATTCTGCTTTTATTGCAGATTTAGTTTCAATTTTATTTAATTTTTCTATAAAATTTATAAAAAATTGTTTTTCATATATATTTCAATCACTATCTTCTGCAGAAAATAAAACTACATAATTTCAAAAATCATTATATTTTATATATCATGGATTGTTTCAAATATAAGTTTCTCAATTTCAAAAATCCCAAAAATATGATTTAAAACTTCAAATACTCTTGCTTCAATCTAAATTTATACTACACGTTTTTATACATGTTAATTTATCTGCATTTAAGATCTTATTTTCTCAGAGTTTTCATTGTAAATCAATCTTTAACGAGTGTAATTCTTGTTCTTTTATAGTTGACAATACATTATCTCTTACTAAATCTATATCATTTTCTTCTAAATTTTGGATAGAACTACCTTTTCATCTTACTTCTACTTCTAAAAAATCTTCACTCAAATCTCAATCTTCATCGCTTATTTCCAAAATAATTGTATAACTTCATTTTTTAAATACTTTTGATAAAGGATTTTTTGATTCTGAAAAATCTCAATCTCAAAAATCCCAGAAAAAACTTATATCTTCTCATTTAGAATTTCATCAATCTAGATTTATACTACAAGTGTCAACATCATAACAAATTATTTTTTTTCATTCTAAAACCTTATTTTTTGTTATCTTTCATTGTAGTGATATAATTGCTTCTAATTGAGTCTTTTTATAAATATTTTCAAAAGAAAAATTAGATTTTTTACAATTATCTTCATAATTTACATCACAAATTTTTAAAGATATATTTTGAATTCCTGTTCAAAAAAGTACACTATTTGGATTACACTTTTTTTCATTTCATGAATTATATGAACCACTTCAAAAATCCCATTCACAAGTTACATTTTTTGGAATATTTTCAGAATCCAAATTTATAGAACACTCTTTTTTATCACAGATTTTTTTATTATCAAGACCTGATTGGACTTTAATAATTGGCTCATTTAAAACTAATTTCTGAGTATCAATAATTGATGAAGCTGAAGAAGTAGAAACATAATTTGTAATTGTTTGAGTTTGTGTTTGAATTAATTTTCAATCATTTATAATTCTAAAATTTAATTCTCAAAAATAATTTATATCAAGTTTATTTATAATCTTAATTTTTATATCATAACTTCATATTGGAAAAATTATAGTATTTGGATTACACTTATTTTCTTCTCAAGTTATTCAAGATAATCAAAAATTTATACTACAATTGAAGTCACTTTCTTTCACATCTCAAATAAATGTAGATCTTAAATCTAAATTAATCCTACAATCATCCTTTGTCCTATCACAATTATAAACTAAATTATCTCTTAACTCTGTATCTTTTTCGTTTAAATATGTTGGGCTTTGAAAAGTATTTTTAATAGTTAAATTTTTAGTTATTTGCTCAGTTTCAACGGAAGAATCTATATTATTTTCATCTAAACTTCATGAAGAAGTGATTTCATTTTCAATTATACTTCAAGTATTTTCAATTAATTCATTTTCTGGCAAGATTTCATCATCTATTGCTGATCAAGTATTTTCTAAAACTTCATCACTATTTATTTCTTCATCGATAATTAAATTTCAAGTACTAGTTGTTTCATCTATAACTCAAGTTCAAGTATTCTCCTCTATTATAGGAGTTTCAGTTTCTTCAATTATTGTTCATGAATTTGTTTCTGTTTCTATAATTGAGCCTGTTTGATTAGGATTATAAACAATAATTTCTTCATCTTTTGTATAAATAACTCAATTTTCAGTTATAGTATATGAAAAAGTATCTACTAAAATTCAAAAATTATCTTTTAAATACAAGGTTTCATTTGTATCATTTAAAAGGATTTTTATAACTGGTCTATAGTATTTTTTTATTTCTCAATTTTCAAAAAAATCATCACCAAAAGTATAGATTTTTCAAGATAAATCACTAAGAGTATATCCTGAAAGTAAATTATTTCATTGTCAATCATATGAAATTCAAACATATTCTTCTATAGTATCATCATCAGTATTTGGTAAAACTTCTTTTATAGAAAAATTTGAAAAAACTCTTTGAAATAAAATAACTGATAAAACAATGATAAAAATATAATATTTATTTTTCATAATAGTATAATAAATTTGGGAGCAAGATTATTATACTCATAGCACATTAAATTTGCATTAAATTAAATCTATATTAAAAAAACAAGCCTTAAAAGGCTTGTTTTTACCTGAAAAATTTGCTCCAAATCATTCTTATAACTATATTTATAGCATTTCATGAACTTTGTCATTTTGCTAAACTATAATCAGTATAAATAATATTTACTGGAACTTCTTTAAACTTTATTTTATTTTGAGAAATAATATCTAAAATTTCTGATGCATGAGTCATACCATCTTGAGTAATTTTTATATCTTTCAAAATGTTTTTTCTTATAACTCTATATCAATTATGAGTATCACTTAAATGAATACTACTAATAAAAAATGTAAATAATATTCAAAGTTTTAAGACAATTTTTCTTTTTAATGGAATATTAGTTTTTGCATCTCCTAAAAATCTACTTCATAAAATTATTCAAATATCATTTTGTTTTTCTAAAATTTTTTTCATATTTTTATAATCTCATAGATCATGTTGTCAATCTGCATCAAAAGTAATAACATATTTTATATCACCATATCTTCTTATATATTCAAATCCAGTTTCAAGAGCTGCTCATTGTCATCTATTTTTAAGATGATTTAATAATATTATTTTATCTCAGAAATCACTAAGTAAATTCCTTGAATTATCTTTTGATCAATCATTTATAACCAATATATTTTCATATCAATTATCTATTAAATTATTTATAGTATTTACTATAACACCAGATTCATTATAACATGGTATTAAAAACACTTCATCTCATTTTATAATTTTTTTAAAACTATTTTCTATCGCTATTTCTCTAACAAGTTCAGTAATACTTACTTTATTATCTTCATATTTAGTTAGTAATAGCAAAACAAAATAAAGTAAAAATATAATTGCTCAATAAACCAAAACATCAGCTCATCTAGCAACTCAAAAAGTATTTCAAAGAATATCTAAAATATTTGGAAATAGAGAAAATACCAAAAGACCTCATCATACTCAAATAAATACTACAAAATGTAGTGCATTAAATTTCTGTTTGCGTGCAACATCAAAAGCAATAATCAAAATGATTATTCAAGAAATTATGAAAAAAAACTCTAATAGTGTCATTTGTTTTCTTGTTAAATTATAAGCCCTAACTCTGCCCTCACCCTAACCCTCTCCCATTGGGAGAGGGAAAAATGGATTAGTTTAAAATGTAGTCTCATTTCTCCCTTTGGGAGAAAATTGTATGAGGGCTTTTATTAAATATATATTATTTATCTTTTTTTTCAAATAATTCAGTTATATCTTCCCTTATTTGACTTATAAGTTCTAAATCAGTAAGACTTGCTACCTTTAAATCAGGCACTCAACTTTGTCTAACTCCATAAACTTCTCATGGTCATCTAAGCTCTAAATCTATTTCAGCAAGTTCAAATCAATTGTTTGTTTTTTCCATAGCCCTTAATCTATCTGTACTATTTCAAGTAGTTGGAAAAAGATAACAATAAGATTGAACACTTCATCTACCAACTCTTCACCTAAATTGATGTAATTGCGATAGTCAAAATCTTTCTGCTCACTCTATACACATGATTGTAGCATTTGGAATATTTACTCAAACTTCTACTACGCTTGTACTAGAAAGTATTTGTATTTCATTGTTTGAAAATGCTTTCATTATCTCGTCTTTTTCTTTTGGTCTCATCTTACCATGAAGTAATCAAACTTTAAATGGATGAAATATTACTTGCAGATTTTCATAAACATTTACAGCATTTGCTAGATCTATCTTTTCAGATTCTTCTACAAGTGGACTTATCCAAAAAACTTGTCTTCACTTTTCTAATTCACTTCTAACAAAAAGTATTATTTGTTGTCTTTCTTCTTCATTTTTTGCAACCTTTGTAAATATATCTTTTCTTCCTTTTGGATATTCATTTATAATACTTAAATCTTGGTCTCAATAAAGTGTCAAAGCCAAAGTTCTAGGAATAGGTGTTGCAGTCATATTTAGACTATGCGGAACAAGTCATGATTTATTTCAGAATCATTTTTCCAAAATTTCTCTTTGTTTTACTCAAAATCTATGTTGTTCATCTACAACAACAAATCATAGATTATTAAAAACTACATCTTCTTGGACAAGAGCATGAGTTCATATAACTAAATCTATATTTCCTGATTTAATATCAGCTTTTACCGCTGTTTTTTGCTTTGCTGTCAAACTTCAAACAAGTAAATGTGAACTTATACCAAATTTCATCAAAAAATCCTGCATTCATTCAAAATGCTGACGAGCAAGTATTTCAGTAGGCGCCATAATTGCAACTTGGATACGATCCCCCCTATCCACTCTACTAACATACTCTTCTGTTTTTTGCCCTCACCTAACCTCTCCCAAAGGGAGAGGAATAAAAGGAATTATTTTATTAAATATTTTATCTATATTATTATATACATCTTCATTATTAAACCTTAGTATATTTACTCAATATGTTTTAATAGTTTCATCTCTTATTTCATCATATTCTTTTGTTTTTTCATGTATTTCTCAATCAAGTTCAATAATAAGTTTTATTTCTTCACAGTAAAAATCAGCAATATATCTTCAAAAAGGATGCTGTCTTCTAAATTTTAATAACTCCAATTTTCTATTTCTCAAAAGCTCCCATAAAATTCACTCAGATTCAGTTTGATTTTTTCTCAATTCTTTTGATAATTCAACTATGTATCTAGGATTATACTCTTTTTGTGAATACATTATTATCCCCTCTCCCTTTGGGAGAGGGTTAGGGTGAGGGCTTTTTTGATTCAAGATAGGGGGATTTTTCCCACTCTCAATTATTGCATGAAGTGCTGCAACAAAAGCAACAGCAGTTTTTCAAGTACCAACATCTCACTCAAGAAGTCTTTGCATAGAGTGAGGTTTTTCCATATCTTTTAATATTTGAAAAAGAACAATTTTTTGATGATTTGTAAATTCAAATGGAAAAAATGATAAAAGTTCTTTTACTAAATCTGGATTCATTTTTATAGCTAAACTTCTGCCTTCACTTTCTTTGAAAGCTTGCATTTTTGAGCCAATTGTCTTGTAATTTACATCAAACAATTCTCAGTAAGCAAGCCTGTACTTTGCTTGTTCTATATCAAATTTATTTTTTGGAAAATGAACTCTATAAATTGCATCTCTTTTACTTATAAAATTGTATTTTTCAATTATATCAACTGGCAAATCTTCTGGAATATCTTTTATAAATGTTTTTAAAATTTCTATTTTTCATTCTATCCATTTACTTGGAATATAGTTTAATTCTGCATAAATTGGCACTATTTCACCTGATAATTTTTCTAAATCTGTTTCTACATCTGGTGACTGAAATGTAACTTTTCAAAAAGCATATTTTACACTTCCTGAAAATATAACTTTTTTTCATTCATAAGCCTTTAATTGACTTGCTAAATATTTTCTATTAAACCAAACTGCTTCACTCATAAAACCATTTTTATCTTCTATGACTGCTTTTGTAAGAAGTTTATTATTTGCGGTTTTTTGGCTATTTATACTTAATAATTTAACTATGATTGTATTTTTTTCCTTGATATTTATAAGTGAAAAAGAGTCCAATACATTGGTTCTATCTTCATAATCTCTTGGAAAATGATTCAGTAAATCGTTCACAGTTAAAATACTAGCTTTTTCCAAAGCTTTTATGTAATTATCAGTTGTTCTAAGTATCGTTTTATTTAATTTTTCTCCAAGCATTATAGAAAAAATAATAATATATATACTAATTATATAAATTGTAGTAGAAAATCAAACTTTTCCTTGTTTTTTAAAATATAAAAGATAAAATATACACGATTTAAAAATAATAAAACCAAATGCAAGAATTATTTAAAAAGTACAATGTAGAACTAGAACCACATGAGCTTGTGAAATTTGAGAAATTTCTAGAAATATTTAAAGAAAAAAATGCTGTGGTAAATCTAAGTGCTATCAGAGATGATGTTTGAATTATAGAAAAACATTTCATAGATTCAGTTATGTTAAATGTCTTTGTTGAGTTAGAATGAAAAGTTGCAGATATGTGAACTGGTTGAGGTTTTCCTCTTATTCCACTTGCGATTGTAAATCCAGAAGTTAAATTTGTATGAATTGATAGTGTATGAAAAAAATTAAAAGCAATTGATGAATTTTGTGAAAAATTAGATATAAAAAATATAAAAACTCTAAATGGTAGAGCCGAAGCAATCTGACAAAACCTAGATTATAGAGAAAGTTTTGATTTTGTAACTAGTAGAGCAACTGCTTTTTTCCCTACTCTTCTTGAATATGTAATCCCTCTTTTAAAAGTTGGTTGAGTATTTTGTGCATATAAACTTGATGATAAAGAAGAATTAAAAAGTGCAAAAAAAGCATTAAGCAGACTTAGTTCAAAGATATTAAAAGTAAAAAACTATAACATCGGGTGACAAGATAGAACAATAGTTTTGATTGAAAAACTAGAAAAAACAAATCCAAAATACCCTAGAAAAGACTGAGTTCCATTACTTAATCCTATAAAATAATTATGATATACATATTACCAACTGATACTTGTTTTTGAATTGCTTGCGGTTTAGACGATATAAAAAGTTATGAAAGAATCTATAAGATAAAAAAAAGAAGTTTAGATAAACCTCTTGCTATACTAGTTACTGATTTTAACTGGTTAGAAAAAAATACTGAACTTACAAAAGAACAAGTAGATTTTTTAAAAAAATACAATAAACCATTTACTATTTTAACAGAAAGTCCTCATGTAAGTGTTTGGATAAACTTCGTAAATGATGAAAATGGTGAAGAGTTTTTAAATAGATGAGTATACGAAAAATTTGCTTTTAGAGTAGCGAATAATAAGACTCAAGATAGATTATTAAAAGAAAATGGACCTATGTTTTTAACTAGTGCAAATATATCAAATGAACCTGAAATATACACAAGTAGAGAAATAAAAGAAAAATTTGCTGAAGCATTAGAAAAATGACATATAAAATTTGTTTGAGAAAATACTTGAGTATTACCAAAAAATCCACCAAGTGAAATATTTGAATTTGTATGAGAAACTCTTGAACAAAAATTTATAAGAAAATAAAAAAACTAACATTTTAAAATGTTAGTTTTTTCATTTTGTAATATCACTAGTACTAATTTTTTCTCAATCATCAAATGTATATACAAGTTCATATGGTGATAAATATGAATTTCTTACTAGACAAACTTTTTGAATTTTTTTATTTGGATTTAAATTTCTTATTTTATCAACCTCAGAAGAAAAAAATAAAACATATTCCCCAATTTTATTAGATAAATTAGATGCATCTTCACACTCTTCATTAGGAGATGAATATGCTAGAGCAATTGTTCATAAAATTGATCAAATACAAATTCATAATCATAAATTTCTTGCCATAAGATATTTTTAAAATATAAATAATTATATATCCTATATAATAAATAATTATTTATATTTGTCAATATATTTTATATAATATTTAATGCATTTCTATAACCCATATTTTCGCTATTAAGAGCTTTTGATATACGAGCAATAGTTGTAGAACTCATAGAGGTCTTTTTTTCTATTCTAGCATAAGATATACCATCATCTAGCATTTTAGCTACTTCAAATCTACGAGAAAACTCAAGTATCTCTTTTTCAGTAAGTAAATCAAGCATAAATTCAAAAATTCTTTCTTTACTATCCATTTTTGAAAGTGCAATTAATATAGGATCAAATTCATAAGCAAGTTCATTTTTTTTCATATTTAAAATTGTTAAAAACTTCTATAAAATCACTTTAGTTAATTAAAGATTATTGTTATAAATCACTTTATCTATTTAAAGTAAAAAGTCAAAACAATATTAAAAATATTTATTAAAAAGTGATTTATTGGCTTTAAGTAGAGATTAAATCATTGTTAAAAACTTTTAACAAAAAAGATAGTTTTTTTAAAAAACTGTCTTTAAAAATTAGCAATTATTTGATTATTTGATTATTAAAATAATTTTATTATATTAGATTTACAAATTATTAATATAATTTAAAATTTAATTATAAAATTATGAAAAATTATTGAGAGTCATCTAATGAAATTACATTAAAAGAACTATGTAAAACTTTGAGTAATGCTTTTTCTAAAACAAATATAGTACCATTTAGACTTGAAAAAGATAAATTAACAGAAAAAGAAATATGTATAGTTTTATTAAAATATAGTGAAATTACTGAATATAAAGTAGATATATGAAATAATCTATGAAGTTTCTCTAAATGTAAAGATGGTGTAGAATTATGAATAAAATTATTTGAATTATATTGAAATACTAATAATTGAGAAAATATATATTCACAAATTAAACAATATCTAATAAAAGAAACTTCTAAAAAAATCATTCATCAATATTGATGAATGTCATTAAATGAATAATTAAAAGAATATTTTATATAATAAAAAATATATGACTTTCAATAAAAAATTATACAATCTTTATATTAAAAATTATGACTGGTATATCAGAAAAAATGATTATATAAATTCTTTAGATATAAAATTATGCGAACTTTGTAAAATAAATAAATGAGAAGATGTTCATCATCAAAACTATGATAGTTTAGACTTTAATAATCCAGGTAATGAATTAGATGAACATTTAATATATGTATGTAAAGAATGTCATAATGATATACATACTCTAGCTATTTGAGAACATTCAACTAGACAAGAAGACATGGATAAATGATTAAAATTATTAGAAGAAAAAAATAAAATTAGATTTAAATTATTTGAAGAAAATAAAGAAAAAGAAAGATTATTAAAAGAAGAAAAATTATTAAAAAATAAAATTAATAAAGAAAATGAAGAAATTAGGAGATTTAAATTATTAGAGAAAGAAAAAAATGAAAATGAAGAAAAAAATAGAAATCTTAGATTATTAAATGAAAAAAATGAAAAAGAAAATAAAGAAAATAAATTAATATTTTTTATTTTTATAATTTTATACATTATATTTATAAAAATATTTAATTTAGCCCCAGAGAGCGCTAGTGATCTTATTTGATCATGGGTAATATTTTGATTTTCTCTTATTCCTATATATATTATAATAGCATTATTAATTTATATATATAAAAAATTTAAATAAAAATATATTCTTAATAAAATACCAATGTCATATATTATGGAAAATTCAGAAATTAATATTTCCTTCAAAAATGATAACCTAGTTTATATAACTGAAGCTAACCTAAATAAAATTATTAAAAATTATGAAAATAAAAATGAAAATAATAAAGAATATCTATATAAATGACAAATATTACATTTTTTACCATTTTGATATTTAAAATTTCTTAATAAATATACAAATATACAAATATACTAGAATGATTAAGTAAGTGAGATATATGACTTTATACAAAAGTAAAAAATAACGATACTTTTACAAAAATTTACGAATGAACTATACCAGCATATCATTTTAATACTAACTGTAGTAGATTAAAGTCTAATTATCAAAATTATGAAATTCCATTAATTTTATTAAAAAAATTAAAAATAAAAAACAATGATTTATCTGATCAAGATATTGATAAAAAATGGCACGATATGGTTTTAAATTTTAGAAAATGGTTTAATGAAAATAAAATTTTATTAAATAAAGATGAAAATCAATTTTATAAACTAATGCAAAAAGAATGGTGAGTTTCTAAATTTGAAAAAACTTATGAATATTCAAATTCATGAGAAATTGATTTTTTAAATTTTACATGAGAGCAATTAGAAAATAAAATTGATGATGAAATGAAAAATATGATGTTTTTTTACAATAATTTAAACGCTCAAGAAAAAATTATAATTAATTTTTTATGAAAAAGTGTTTATTTATTAAAAAATATTAAAGATAGTTGAGATGATGAAATATTTTGGGAAGAAATAAAAAATTATCATAAAAATTATAAATGATCTAAACCAAATTTAGATTTATTATTTCAAAATTATTGATATGAAAAAACTATATTATTACTAAGAAAATACGATAAATATATAAGTAACATAAAAAAAATGTTAACATGTTACATTAATATAAAAATTAATCCTAATTTTAATTTTGAAAAATCATTATTAGAAAATCTATGATTCACACCATGTTGAGAATGTTGAATAATTATTAAATCATAGTAATAGTAAAAAAATAGTAAATCTGTTAGATTTACTATTTTTTAGAAGCTTTTTTTTAAAAACTATCTTTTTATAATCATACTATTTTCATCATTCACTCATATTTTTTTGTAGCTATTTCATTTACTACTATATTTCCTGGTTTAATTTTATTTAAAACTTCATCATAATGGTTTAAATAATAATTATATTTAACTCTTGATTCTTTAAAATAATCCAAAAGTATCTCTAAAAGTTCTAACTTAGCATGACCATAACCATAGTTACCTGCTCTATATTTAGCTGCAATTTCTTTTTGTTTATCTTTACTTGCAAAAAACTTAATAAGTGCAAATACATTACAATTATCTGGATTTTTAGGTTCTTCTAAACCTTCACTTCAAGTAACTATACTCATTATTTTTTTCTTTAAAGTTTTTTCATCATCAAAAATTCAAATATGATTATTATAACTCTTACTCATTTTTCTACCATCAATTCAAGTAATAAGTCATACTTCTTCACTTATATAAGCATCTGGTAAATTAAAAAATTTACAATTATATGTTTTATTAAAATTTTCTGCTATATCACGAGCAAATTCCAAATGTTGTTTTTGATCTTTTCAAACTGGAACCAAATCTATATCATAAGTTATAATATCGCTTGTCATTAATATAGGATAATTAAAAACAGCCATATTTATATCACTATTTTTACTTTCAGAATCTTTAAATGAATGAGCTCTAAGCATCAAACTATAAGGAGTAATACTTGATAATATCCAAGTAATATTGTTTATATGTGTTATTTTTGATTGTTCAAAAGTGATTATATGAGAATTTTCTGGTAATAATGCATAAAATTCACAAAGCATTCTTTTTTTATGATCTATCAAAGTATCTTTATCATGAACTGATGTCAAAGAATGATAATCAGCAATCATAAGATAAGATTCTTTTCAAATTGAGTTCTCTAAAAGAGGTTTAAACATTCATAAATAATTTCATAAATGCATTCATTCTCCAGTTGGCTTAACTCATGTTAATATTTTTTTCATATTTCTTTTATTTTAATATCAAATATAAAATAATTATATTTTTCTTATTTACAAATTTTATTTATGTTTTCACTTGCAACATACGCACTACTCCAAGCCCATTGAAGATTAAATCAACCTGTTTTTCAAGTTACATCAACTACTTCTCAGACAAAATACAATCCAGAATATTTTTTTACTTGCATATGATTATCTAGCTCATCCGTATCTATTCAACCTCATGTTGCTTTTGACTCTTTCCAGCTTCTCCAATTTTGAAGTTCTATATTTATATCTAGACTATCTTCTTTTAATTCAAAAAATTTGATAAGTCTTTTTGGAGTTTTTTCTAAATCAAAAGTTAGATTTAAACTCAAATTATCTATTATATATTTTTCAAAATCAATTTCATCTAATTTTAAACTATTTAAATATTCTCAAATAGCATTTGATAAATTGTGAACTATTGGTCAACTAATCCCAAAATGTGTAAAAAGTATAGGTCCAGTTTCACTATAAATTGGTTTTAAATTATTTTTATCTACCAAAATCATATTCAAATCAGTACTTACTCATGAAATTTCACTCATATCTTTTTTCGTACTCATTCCACAAAGTGTTCTATATGGAGTAATTATTTTTAATCATAGCTTTTGTGCTATATTATACCCTTCTCATGTAGTTCATATATGAGAAAAACTTTTTCAACCGCTTGAAATTATTACATTTTTTGGCTTAATTGTAAAAAGTGTGTGGCTAAAATAAGGAGTATTTGGTATAATAAAGCCAAATACTCCTTTATTTTTAACTATGTTAAATAAAAATAGCCATAAAATCTGTAAAAAATGTAAATCAAAGGAAATAAAAA
>CAYQAV010000089.1:0-13476 GCA_964415565.1 uncultured Candidatus Peribacteria bacterium | reverse complement strand
AAATTAGAAGCAATTTTAGATTCAGTAAATGAAGTAGGAACTTGAGTTATATTATCAACAATTACAAAAGTACTTTCATTTGCTTGAATGTTTGCAGTAACTTGAATGATGTGAGAATATATGTGACCAATTCCAAAATTTGCAATTGTTGCATTATTATTTTCTATACTTGTTGCATTTTCAATTAATCCTTGGGTTTCATATATTACAACTAAAAATATAGACTTAAATGAACCTCATCCTGTAAAAAAAGAATCTAGATTTGATGTAAGAAAATTATATTTAAAATTGATGAATTATTTTATAAATGATGATAAAAAATCTAATAGAAATAGAAAATTATTTAAAGCTACATTTTGGATTTCACTTGTTTTAGTTATAGTTTTACCTATATATTTTTGAATATTTAAAGCACGTATGCTTCCTAAATCTGATAAAGACCAAGTATATTTATGGGTTGATGGTATCAGATGAACTAGTGTTGAAGAAATGTTGAAAGTAGAAAAAGATATAGAAAATTTCTTTTTAAATAATTATAATATTCCAGCAGAATTAGATATAGTTAAAAATGTAAGTTCAACTATTTGAACACCATTTATGTGAGATTTTGCTAATCTTTTTAGATGATGAAGTAATAGAATAGAAGAATACCAAATTTCATCAAGAATTAATTTAATTCCAAAGGAGGAAAATCCAGATAGGATAAAATCAGAAAATTATACTTTTACTATAAGACCACTTTTAACTGCATATTTATTAGAAAAATATCCAGATATGAAATTGAGACTTTTGGAAGATCCTCCAGGACCACCAGTTAGATCAACTTTTATGATAAAACTAAAATGATGAGATGACTGAGTTAATCTAGATATTTTTACAAAAAAAATATATGATGAAGTTAAAAAATTAGAAGTAAGTAGTCGTTTAGTAGATTTAAATAATTCACTTTCTACAACATATAGAAAGGTAAATGTGAAACTAGATCATGAATCAATTGCTTTGGCTTGATTAGATGTAGAACAAGTTGCAAATACACTTGCAATCGCTAAAAATACAGTAAATATAAGTATAATTAAGGATTACGATTCACTTGAACCAACAAATATAATCTTGTGAGTAAAAAATGAACAAAGTGAAACTTTGGATTTACTTGAAAATATAGTGTTTACAAATAAAGACTGAGTTAAAATTTCACTTTCAAGTATAGCTGATATAAGTTATGAATTTGTAAATTCTGAAATAAATACTGATGGTAGAGAAAAAACAAACTTTATTTATTCTGAAATGTGAGATAATTCTGTTGTTTATCCAATTGTTAAATTGATATCTACTCTGAAATCAGATGAGTTTCTAGGATGAAAATATGAAGTTGTAAAATATTCTTTTTACTGAATAGAATACAGATGATTAGAAGATTGAAAAACATATAAATTGGAGTGGGATTGAGAATGGAAACTTACAATGGATACTTTTAGAGATTTGTGAACAGCTATGATTTTGGCTTTGATTGCAATTTACTTTTTAATTGTATGACAATTTAGAAGTTTTTCAGTTGCTTGAATAGTTATGCTTCCATTTTTACTTTGATTCTTTGGTATTTTTCCAGGTTTTTCTATATTGTATTTATTGAAAAATGAGTATTTTAATGCAACTTGAATGATTTGAGTTATAAGTTTGGCTTGAATAGTTGTTTGAAATGCAATCTTGCTTATAGATTATATAGATATTTTGAAGAAAAAAGGTTGGACTATTGAAAAAGCAATTTTAAATGCAGCATATATTAGATTTATGCCAATTATGCTTACTAGTATTTCTGCTATATTTTGAGCAATCAAAATAACATCAGATCCAGTTTGGAGCTGACTTGCACGGAGTATAGTTTGGTGACTATCTTCTAGTGCAATCTTAACACTTATAGCAATTCCGATTTTTTACTATGATAGTCAGAAAAAAGAATGGGATAATTGTGATTAAAAATTTGATATTAATTTTTAATAAAATAAGGATTTTTAAATCCTTATTTTATTTTTTTATATAAAATCTCTTTTAAAAATGCTAAAAATGAGTAGTATATAATAAATTAGTTTATTATAGAAAAACATGAAAAAAAGGTTTTTATTGGTATTGATATTTATTATTTTTTTAATATGTGCAACAACATTTTTTTTAATAATGAAATATCTAGATCCTTATGAATATACTAAATTATGAATTTCATCTTTAGTTTTTTCATATATATTCTGATTATCAAGCATAATTACAATTTTTTTATATTTTATAAAAAAAATATATTTTAGATGAAATATAACAATTTATCATATTTTGGTAAGTTTTAGGCAGTCTTTTTTTATAAGTGTTTATTTTCTAATATTATTATTTTTTAATTATTATTGAGTTTCTTTATTTTTAACATCAATATTAGCATTTATAGTTTTATTTTTTTTAGAGTTATTTATAAAAAATCAAGAATAATTAACTTTTTGTTATAGTCAAGGTTAATTTATAGCTATTTTTACTTATTTATATTAATATTTAAGTAGATAAATTATTTTCTAATTTAGAGTTTTGAGTAAAAATTATATATCAACAATAGCATTTTTATTAATATTATTATGATTTGCTACAACTAATGCACTTTCAAATGAGCAAAAGTGAGCTATTTTAAATAATTTCAATGATAGACAATATGACTTATTATTTGAATCTGATTTATGAAGTTTTTCTTCAGAATATTCAGATATTTTTAGTATATCAAAAAAAATAGATGTATATAATTCTATGTCTGAAGATATAAATAGTGACAAAAAATTGGCTGAAGAAAAAAAAGAACAAATTGTTTCTACAATTTCTTCACTAGAGAATTCTATTGAATTATTAGATAAAGATATAGAACAAACATCGAAAAAAATAGAACAAATAAATTTAGATGTTATAAAAACAAAAAATGAAATTGAAACAAATACAAAAACAATAGAACTTTTGAAAAAGAAAATTGAAGAAAATACAGCAATACTTTTAGATTATTTAGTTTATATTTATAAAAAATCAAATACTGCTTATGAATGATCTGAAATTGATAATTTAAAAAGTATATTGTTAAATGAAGAACCTATTTGAGATTTGATAAATGATTTGTATTTTAAGTGAATTATTCAAGTAACTTGAAAAAAATTAATTGATAATCATAGATTATATGTTTGAGATTTATATCTAAAGAAAGTTACTCTTGAAAAACAAGAACAAAATTTAAAAAATTTAAGAAAACAATGAGTTATAGAACAAAAAATATTAAATGATAAAAAGAAATTTAAAGAAACAATTTTAGATGAATCAAAATGAAAACAATCATTTTATGAACAATATCTTAAAGATAAGATAAAACTTGAAAATGAGGTTAGATTAAAAGCATTAAAAGAGCAAATTAAATTGAATTCAGCAAGAACAAAGATACTTGAAAAATATAATTGTAAATATATCGATGTATCACAAAATACATCTGATGTAAGAGCAATGGAAAAAAATGATTCTAAATGTTTTTCTATAAATAGTATGATTTATAGTGAATCTCAATTAAGTAAAACTGGTTCTAGTAGTTCAAAAATATCATCTATTAATCCACTTTCTTGGCCTGTAAATCCTGTTGGGTGAATTTCTGCATATTTTATGGATCAAGAGTATAAAGATTTATTTTGAGCAAATCATAATGCAATTGATATAAAAGTTCCTCAATGAACTTCTATTGAAGCACCTATGGATTGATATGTTGTATATTTAAATCCACCAAATTCACAAGATTATTCTTATCTAGCAATTAAACATTATGATTGATATTTAACAGTTTATTGACATTTGAGTGATATATTAGTAAACCAATATGATTATATAGAAAAGTGACAAATTATAGCTAAATCATGATGAGAATATGGTACTTTCTGAGCATGATATGTTACAACTTGACCACACTTACATTTTGAAGTTTTTAAAGATAAACAATATATAGATCCATTCAGTGTACTTGATTTATCATATATTAAATATCAATGATTACCTTCAAAATATAGAGATAAATATAATGAAGATTATAAATATAAAAATTGATATGATTATAGTGATCAATCTTCTAATACTAAATTGTTTAAATTAGAATGAGATAATGAAGTAGAAAGACAAAAATATCTGATTTCAAATTATGCTGTTTGAGCATTTAGTAATTGGCAAATGTGGATAGATGAAGCTTTAGATTGAAATATTGACCCCTCAATTATTATGTGTATATGATTAGCAGAAAGTTGACTTGGTAAAAATTTAACTACTGCATACAATATATGAAATGTTTGAAATAATGATAGATGAGATAGAAAATGATTTGATAATGCTAGACAATGAGTTTATTCAATAGTTTATACTTTGAATAATAAATATTTATGAAAAATTACTAATTTAGCTGAATTATCTTGAGCATGAAGAAAAGAAGTTTGATTATTATGATGTTGAGTTTGAGGATCATGTTATGCAACTGATGAAGATCATTGGCATAATAATGTTAAAAGATGTTTAACTCATTTAAAATGAGTTTATGTTCCTGATAATTATAATTTCAGATTAATAAAATAAAAACATATTCTTTAAAGAATATGTTTTTATTTTAGGTATAATAACAAAAGAGAGCTTTTAAGCTCTCTTTTGTTTTGATACTAAATATAATCAAGCAGAAAATATAGAAATAAGTAATAGTATAAGCATTTCAGGACCAGTTTTTATTTTAGTCGCTTCAGATAAATCTCATTCATATATTTCTCAACTACTAGTTTCAGCTAATGCTTTTACTGCAAAATAATCATACTTTACTTCATCTCAAGTAATTTCAATTTCAAATTTTGGTTCTAATACATTTACAATTAATTCTAAATTTTCATTTTCTAATTTTTTGTAAACATTATAACTTTTAGCTCAATCTATATTATCCCAAGTTAAAATTGATTTAGTTTTCAATTCTACTAACTTTAATCATGTTATTTTCAAATCTTTTTTATCATTTTTTATTTCTTCTATAACTGGATCTGCAGATTTAAATTCTACTTTATTTACTTTTATACTTGCAGCTCACAATTCTTTTTGTTCATGACCTAATTCATCTTGTAATATAATATCAATTTTATATATTGCTTCTTCTTTTGGAGCAAATATCTTAGCTGTATAAGTTCATTGTTTAGTTTCTTCTAATTTTGTAACTACATCGTTTATAACAGTATTTACTTGTCTTAAAGCAGGAGTAGAAATAACTTCTATATCAAATTGTCATTCACTATTAACTTCTGTAGGATTAACTTTTACACTTGTTAATTTAATTGTGTTTTTTTCAACTTTAATTTTAACTTCATTAGATTCTCAAATTATTTTTCCATCTGAATCAAGAACTTTTGTTAAGAAAATATTTTCTCATTCTACTAAGTCTAATATTTCTTTTTCATAAACTCATTCATTATTTGATGTTGTATTTAATTCTGTTTTTCAATTAACAATTATTTTAATTTGATGATTTTTTTCTGTAGTACCAGATACTTTTATTTTATTTACTCATATAGTCAATCAATTTTCAGGAGATACAATTTCTATATTTGAATTTTTAGATGAAGCATCTTTTATAATATTTACTTCTCATATACCAAATATAGTATCATCATTAAAGTCATAGACATGTATATTTTGATTTCATTCTTTTAAAAATTTAACTGCATTTTCAAAAACAACTTTTCATTGGTCAGATGATTTAAATGTATAAGTATTTTCTTCTAATACAATTGGTAACTCAGCTTCAGGGTCTGATTCTGAAAAAATCAATATCATTCAATTATAATCACTTACAGCTACATTGTTTTTATCAACGGCTTCAATCGATAAATCGATAGCTTCTCATACTTTTGCAGAATCAGGTGATAATTTTACTTGAAAATGGTCTATACTTCAAGCCAAAACTGAACTGATTCAAATTAAATATGTAAATGCTGTTACCAAAACTTTTTTTCAGAATTTCATATATGAAAAGTAATTGTTAAAATATTGTTAATATCTTAACAATATTTCGCTTTTTTAAAACAAAAACTATAATATTTAACTTTACAAATCATATTTTTATAATTTAATATAAAAAGATTTTTCTTGCATATATATATTTGAAATAAATGTTTGATAATAATTTATCTTTTTTAATAGCATTTCTTTATGATTTTCATCCAATTCACTGAGTAAATCATCTATGATTAAAATAGGTTTTTTACTGGTCTTCTTTTCTATAAATATTCACTCTAAAAGTTTTAAATATATGATTATACTTTTAGTTTCTCATCTAGAAGCAAAATTAATTAAACTTAAATTATCAATTTTAATTTCAAAATCATCAACATGTGGTCAGATATGAGTTTTTCATAAAATTATATCTCTTTTAAAATTTTTTTCTAAATAATCTTTTATACTTTGAGCTATATTTTCTTTATCTATTTTTGTTTTGTATATAAATACTATTTTTTCTACTTTTCATGTAAAATATTCTTTTGTATTTATAATTGATTCTTGTAAAAAATTTATAAATTTAAATCTATAATTATATATTTCACTCGACACATCTATAAATTTTTTATCCCAAAATTCTATTTCTTGTTCTCATACTTTTTTTTCATTAATTGCTTTTAGTATAGAATTTCTATTTTTTAATATTTTTTTGTAATTTTTTAATAAATTTTCATATTCGCTATAACTACTTTTTAATGTATCATCTAAAAAATCCCTTCTTAAACTAGGAGAAAGGTAAATCATATTCATCATTATAGGGGAAAAAATAACACAAGAATGTGAATTTTGATGAAATTCTTTTTTAGTAGATTTTTTATTATTTATAAGGAAATTTCTTTTTTTATCTTTTTTTGAATAATAAAAACTATACTTATTTTCATTTTCATCTTTTACTTCTATAAAAAAATAATCCTCTCACATTTTTACTAAATCATCTAGATTTAATTTAGTGATTGAATTATTTCAAAGTTGACTTATTGCTTCTAATATATTAGTCTTTCATTTTCAATTTTCTCAAATTATGAAATTTTCTATTTCAAAATTATATATTATCTTTTCAGAAAAATTTCTAAAATTTACTAATTTAAGCTCTTTAATCATAATTATTTCATTATATTTGAAACTGCTATTTGATTTGCTATAACTTTTTGATTTGAACATGCAAGTAAATCTTTTGGATCTATTGATCTGATTTCTATATCTTCTCTTAGAATATTTTCACTATCTATAACTGAGATAGTTGGCTTCACTCAAGTTGTATTAACCTCATTTAATAAGTTTATATATTTTAATATACCATTAATATCTTGACCTAGTTTTTCGTTGTCTAATTTAATTTTACTTAGATTTTTTGATAATTTTTCAATTTGCTCTTGTGTTAAACTCATTTATTTATATTATTAATGTAATATGTTTTAAATATATTATTTATTTTTAAAAAATCAAGTATGTGATTTAAAGAAATATTAAAAAAAGATTTTTTTGACAGTGAAAATAAATTAATTCTTAGATATAAATCAGCTAAAATAATTTTAGTTATGTCAATATTATTATTTTTTATAAGTTTCTTTTTTGTTTGAGCTTGATACTATAGAGAGTTTTTTAGTAATTACTTGAGTATAACTTATGTCTTAGTTATTATTTCAATAGAAATATATTTATATCTATATTTTAAAAAAACTTTTACTTCAAAATTAAATGGTTTTTTATTTATATTATTTTTTATTTTTTTAGTAATTTCTTTTATTATACTTATTTCTTTAGTTATTGTTGAATGATGATTTATATCATTACTTAATAAATAATTTTTATTTTATAAAAATATACTCATGTTAAAAAAGATATTAGTTTTATTTGTTTTTTCACTAATCATTTTTTCTTGTTGATCTAATGATAATCAAGTAATTGAAAACTCATTAATTGATGTCGATAATACAAATTTTTCTTTTAAAGTTCCATCAAATTGGGAAATAATAAAAGATAAAGAAAATATACTTCCAAAAGCAAAAAATTGAAATATAGAACTCGCAGCAACTTCTCCAAATATAGTATCATGATTTGCTAATAATTTACTTATATTATCTGATGATTTAAATAAATTAACAACATCAAAAGATTATTCTTCATTAAATAATATTTGAGCAGAAAATGATTATTTAGGTTATAAAAAAATTTCAATTAATAATATAATATTTTCTGATAAAGAAGAATGATTGGTTTATGAATTTGAAGCTAGATATAATCTTGATACTCCAAAACTTAAATTTTTACAGACTGCTCATATTTGTAATAAAACAAAAGGGTATTTTATAACAATTGCATTACCGATTAGTATAACTGATACTTCAAAATATCAAGAATTATTATCTACTTTTGCTTGTAAATAATAAAAAAAAGAAAATTTCATTTGAAATTTTCTTTTTTTTATTATAATCACTTAGCTTTAATTAATTTGGTGCCATGGTAGAGTGGTCATACAACGGTCTGCAACACCGTGTACAGCGGTTCGAACCCGCTTGGCACCTCCAAATTTGAAATTTACAAAATTCATTAATTTAAGCAGAGGGCTTTCCGTATAGGATAGCTCTTTTTCTTTGTTTACAAAAAGTTCGATAAATAGTTTTCTAAGGTAATCGGGTTTGAAGTCATTATTTCCTTGTTTGTATGTATTGTAAAGGGAACAAGCGAGTTCGATATTTTCTAAAATTGTTGCCTTATCATTTCTATTCAAAATAGCATTTTTTTGTATTTCTAAATCATTTATTTTAAAAACTAAATCATTAGATTTTTCATTATAAATTGATTTATCGATTTCTCATTCTAATCTTAAATCTAATAAATTTTTCTTTTTATCATTTAATTTTTTAATTTCAGAATCAATTATTTTTAATTTATGTTTTTCTTCACTATCTCAACTTTCTAAAATTTTTAATGCTAATTTAATATTTAAATCTTTAAATTTTTCATCCATTTCAAAATTCTTTAATAATTCTCATATTTTATCTAGTAATTTATTTTCATTTATATTTATTGTTATATTACTATAATTACGACTTTTATAATAGTTTATTCATTTCTTTGTATATCAATCTAAGTAATTTCATTCTACATCCTTAATATATCATTTTAAAGGGTATTTAATTCATATATTTTTATATTCATAGAATCATTGATATAGACTATTCGCTTTATCAAATAATTTTTTTGAAATAAATGTTTCATAGTTTCATTTATAATATTCTCATTTAAATAAAACAAGTCATAAATAAAACTTATTTTTAATTATATCTTCTATAGTAGAATAGGCGAAAGCTAATCATTTATCATTTTTAATTCATTTTTCAAATAATATTCTAGAAATACTTTTAATAGAATGATTTTTTGTTCTTAATTCAAATATTTCTTTAATCCATTCTGATTTTATAGGGTCAACTTCTATAGTCTTTTCTAGTTTATTATTTATGTATCATAAAGGGGCTTTTTGACAAACTCATCAATTTTCTATTTTTTGTTTCATTCATCTTTTTATATCTCTTTGTAAATCAAGTATATATTGTGTTGACACTCAAAAATGCATTCACATTATTAAAACATTATCTCACGATTTAAATGCTTCTGATTCTGTATAAATAGCTTTTATAATACCACTTTGAATACTCCATTTTATAGTTCATTCGTCTATTGGATTTCTTGCTAATCTATTTAGTTTCCAAGTAATTATACAATCGGCTTTTCATGAATTAAATAAACTCATCATTTTATTAAATAATGGTCTTCAAGGCTCTTTTGCTGACATAGTTTCTTTAAATATTTCAACTATTTCAAGTCATTCTTTTAAAGCTATTCTTCTAGCTTCTTTTTCTTGTGCTTCAATTGATAGTTGTTGTCTATCACTTCTATCGGTTGATTTTCTGCAGTAAATTATTGCTTTCATAAAAAATTATTAATCATTAAATTTACAAGCTTCAATAAATTTATATCATAATGTTGTCATTTGAAAAAAATCATTAGTTTTTCAAACTGGAGAAAAATCTCACATTTTAATTCATTGAACTGCAGGAGCTTCTGCTAGTCTTAATCTAAAAAAATTATCTACAATTAATCTTCATTCTTCAATATTTATTTTGAATAATTCACATACTTTATCAGTTCAAAACTGAACATCAGTAATATTTTCATTTGATAAAATGGCATCATTATATATTTTATCTAATATATGAACCTCTAAAGTTGATAATTCTTTTAATATTTCTATATATGCAGGAGTAATATTTTTTTCTCAAGTTAATGAATTTGCTAATAGGTTTGCCCATTTATTTTGCAAATCTTCTTCATTCTCTAAACTAGCATTTTCTAATAAAGGAGTTGATATTTTTAAAGGCGGTTTTTTAATTTCTTTTTGTGAGTCATCAATTATTTTCTTTGCTTTTATCATTAATTTTTGTGCATTTTCCCATCTTTCAAATTTAGCTTCATCTTGTTTTATTCAAGATTTATCTACAATTCAAGGGATTATAAAATTAACAAATTTAGCTAATGCATTATAGTCTTCACTTCATAATTCAAGTTCAGCAGAATCCAATTTTACTTTCATAATCTAAAAATTAATAAATATTTTCACTATTTTACATTTTCTAATTAATAAGTCTAAATAAATATTTTTTTTATGTTAAAATATTATTTATTTGTTAAAAACTTTATTTTGGTTTTTTATAATAAATTTCCAGTAATCTATAATACTTTCAAGTACTTCTTTTGCTTCTTTTTCAGATAAAAAAGGGTATAGACTCATAACTTCATTTATAAATTCTTGTTTTTCCTCTTCTTTAAATATTTCCATACTTGTAGTGATTAGCAAGTATTTCTTCAAGATTTTCTCTTATATATTTATCTTCTTTAGCTAGTTCTTTTACAAATTTTTCTTTTTGAACTAATTCATTAAAATTTTCTATTCATATAGCTTTTTTTGTTAAATCCTTTATATATCATTCTTCAATTAAAACTCTAATTGGACAATATCAAAGATTAAATACTAGTTTTGCATGTCATAGAAAAATATTTCTTCTTTTATCTCTGTAATATGTACTTTGATATAGTTCAGGGTCTATTTGTTCAACTTTCTTTGAATATAGAGTTAATTTTTCTCAATAACATTCATCAAAAACTTTTGTATGTCTTCATATATAGTTTTTAAATATTCTAAAAAGTAATTTAGCATTAAATAAATCTATATAATACATATTTTGTGCTAATTCACTTCTTATTTCTATTTCAAGTCTAGTTACATGATTATTTAATAAATAATCTGCATATAAATCATTTTTCTTTTTATTTTTTATATCAACTAATTTATTATAGATTCTAATAAGTTGCCTTTTGTTTTTTGTTTTTTGTTTTTCTCAAATATATCTTGTTTCTATTTCTCATCATTGACCATTGAAAGTTGCTCATCTTTGACCTAATTCTTCAAAAGTTTCTAAAATAGTATCAATATTAATAGTTATATCACATGCTATATCAAATCTTTTGGTTTTTGTTATATTAAATTGGTCTAAAAAAAATAATATTCTATCTTCGGATAATATTCTAAATCAAGTTCAATGAACAATTATATAATCTTTAGTTGGAATTGATTGTAATGAATTTCATTTATAATATGAAAATAATATATTTTTATTATTCTTACAATCTTCTTTATCTATAAAAAAAGCTATTTTATATAAATATTTATCAACTGAATATCTTTTAATATAATATCAATTAATAATTTTTACTAATTTAGTTCATTTATATTGATAAATAAAATCATCATCTTTAAAAGTTCCGTAAACTTCTAATTCATCTAGTCAGAAGTGAAATATATTCTCTTCAATGTTTAATTTATTTGTCATTTTAATTAATAATAATGACTCGCGAGTACTTAAATAAATAGTACTAATTTATAGTTAACTGCTCCGATATTATTGTATCGGCGCTTTAGTTTTTCCTTTTTCCTCTATTTTTAAGATTAGTGAAAGCATGTCTCGTCAAACTTAGCGGTGCATACGCACTCGCACCGAAGTTTGACTAGCCATTTGCTTTAACAAGTTTTTTGTATAAGAGGAAAAAAGGAAAAAAATAAGATTTTGCAAAAAATAAATAAAACAAAAAAAAGATTATTGCTTTATTCAATAATCACTTTAATGAGGGTTTTCGTATAAAATACGAATCGAATTTATCTATTTATAAAGATTATGCTTTTATCTAGCTCTTTTCATAGATAGAATAATTTTTTTATTCAAAGATTTTTTTCAATGGATTTATTAATTGCTTTATATAAGTCTAATATTTTTTTTCTATTTTTTTCATCATAAAAATCTCAAGCTCAATTTTCAAGATAATTAATTATTTCTTTTTGAGAATATGATTTTTCATCACTAGTAAAAAATAATTTTATAAATATATCTCTTTGAGAATCCTTTTGTAATGGGTAGTGTAATCAATCATATGATAATGTATGATTTTCATATGTTATTTTTTTATTATCAATATTATTAATATTTTTTAATAAATTCTCTATATCTGATTTTTTAAAACTTATAAATTCTAAATACTTTTCTTTTCAATCTAATCAAGAAAATTGTCTTTCTACAATATTTTTTCAATATTCATTACTTAATATATTTTTTAATTCATTAAATTTTGCTAAATATGAATCATCTTGTTTAACTTCTTCTAGTCATTTTATTAAGTTAAAATTTGCTATTTTAATTAATAATCAATCATTTAATATTCTTATAATATCTTTTCTAATTATAAAAATATTATCATTTTTAGTATTTTCATCATTTCATTTATAAACATTAAACATTATAGTTTCATATCATTCATTTAACCCAACTCAAATTAATTCTTTAAATAATGAAGATGAAGCTATTTTTTTAATATCTTCTTCTTTTATTCAATTATTTAATAAATCTTGTTTTGTTTCTATTAATAATTTATTATTAAAATCTTCAACTTGTTTTAAATTTATAGATTTCTTTCATTTATTTTTATTAACTTCTTCTAATATCAATAAAAAATCATTTAAAACATCTTTAAATAATTTTCTTTGATAATCGTATAATGTTTTGTATGAATCTATTATAAAACCCATTATTGACTTATTATTAAAATATTTAATAAAATATAATTAAAATCTTTTAAAAGTAAAATAATTAAATCTTTGATTTTAAAGTAAAAAATATTTAAATTTTACAATTTCTCATAAGTTATATAATAATCTGTACTAATCTAGTAGGTTGTGTAGGAAGATTTAATAAAATTCACTACGTATAAAATGACTATATACAAACTTTATTTTTCTCCAAAAGATTTTCTAGCTTTTGAATTGGTGTTAAATATTGTATTCATCAATGTTTTCTT
>CAYQAV010000088.1:0-10300 GCA_964415565.1 uncultured Candidatus Peribacteria bacterium | reverse complement strand
TGATTATTTTGACATATTAAACCTAAAATTAGTCTTCATAGAGGATTAAAAAAAGAGAGAAAAATTAAACTAATTTTATCTCTCTTATATGGGAAAATTTAATCATCTCAGCCACACACTTTTTACAATTAAGCCTATTTTACTATGTATTTTTGATTTGAAATTTACATTTTCTTAATTTTTTATATGTCATTTAATTTACAATTAAAATTATTACTTTTGTAAATTGTTCAATCTTTATCTATAATTAATCACTCTAATCAATTGATTTTTCATAAAATTTTTATAGATTCTTCTAAAGGAGTAACAAACAATGCAGTAGAAAAGATATCAGAAAAACTTGATAATTTATGAGTTATAAATAATGATATTTTATCATTTTGAGATTCTTTATTTTTTGGATTTATTAGGTGATGTCATTTATTTAATTTTCTTTTATTTGGGCTGGATGCAGCAATAGAGCAGTTTTCTAATTCTATTTTTCATATTATTTTTTTATCATCAAATGGATCTTCTAAATAAATAATATGTCTACCTTTTACTCTTATATCTCAACCAAAATTTATAATAAATTCATCAAAACTTTTATCTAATATATTATAAATCTTATCTATAATATATCATTTACCAACTGCTCATAAATCAATGGAGACTCAATTTTTTAGAAATATAACATTATTATCAATTTCTATATTTTTATATCATATATTTTCATCTATTATTTTATTTTCTATTCAATATCAAGCATTTTCTAAAAAGGGAAGTATTGTTATGTCAAAATATCATGAAGTTAATTCAGATACTTTTTTACATAATTCCAAAATAGAAAAAAGCTCTCAATCTATTTGAGAACTTTTTTCTTTATTCAATTTATATAAATAATTTCATTTTATAAATCTAGAATATTTATTCTCAAAATTTTCTGCTTGTAAGAAACAATTTTCTATAATATCATCAACTTTAATATCTGATCTTATAGTTATATCAAGTCTTGATCAAAATAAATTTTTTGAATATTTCATATGATTATTTTAATGCATTTTTAAAAGCTTCAGTAATTAATGATCAACCAGCAATTCAAGTATTTTTTGCTTCTTCAATTGTTTTACCAACTAAAACTTGAGCTGCAGTATTATAATCTTTTAAATCAAAATTTGGAGCATCTAAATTAATTACTTCAATTTTTCATTCATTATCTAATGAATAACTTATAACCATGTCAACGTCTCAAGCTGGATTTTTGTATTTAGCATCCAATTTTACCATCTTAGTTAAAGTATCGTCAAAAGCTATGTCCAAATTTTTTACTTCATTATTAATTTCATTAGTTACTTCTACTGTATTTTTATCATCAGATACCATTTTTTCTTCTTCTATTTTTGTACCACATGATGCAATAAAAATAGTTACTATTAATAAATATAGATATTTCATTTATTTATTGTTATAATTTAAAATATAAATGTTATTGTATTTTAAAAATATATTAAGTCAAGCTTTTACTATACTTTATATAGTAAAAAAAAGAACTCTTTATATAGTTCTTTTTTAAAAATTATTTAATTTCAACAGTTGCACCAGCAGCTTCTAATTTAGCTTTCATATCAGCAGCTTCATCTTTAGAAACACCTTTTTTAACTTCACCACCATTATCAGCTAAGTCTTTACCTTCTTTTAATCCAAGACCAGTAAGTTCTCTAATAACTTTAATTACACCAATTTTTGAACCACCAGCACTAGTTAAAACAACATCAAATGCAGTTTTTTCTTCTTCACTAGCAACAGCAGCACCAGCAACCATAACTGGAGCAGCAGCAGATACACCAAATTCTTCTTCCATAGCAGTAACTAAGTCATTTAATTCAACAATAGTTAATTCTTTAACTAAGTCCATTATTTGAGTAGCATTTTTTGTTAATTCAGCCATTTTTCTAAAATTATAAATATAAAAATATTGTTTTTTATCATTCTGAAATTATTTCAGAATCTCAAAACGAAAATCAGAAGTTATACTCCTGAGATCCTGAATCAAGTTCAGGATGACCTAACTATTAATAGTTAGTTTATGACTCCCTATAAATAGGGAATCATTATACCAATTATTAATTATTCAGCAGAAGCTTCTTCTTTTTTACCAACTAATTCACCAACTTTAGTTTTTCCTTGTGCTTCAACTTCGCTAGCTAAAGCATCAACGAATCTTGCAAGTTTTGAAATAGGAGATTTCATAGAACCAACCAATCTTGAAAGTAAAGTTTCTCTTGAAGGCATAGAAGCGAGAATTTTTGTATCTTCTTTTGATTTAACTTCTCATTCAAAAATAGAAATTGACCAAGCCATTTTACCTAGATCACCTTTTTTACCATTAACCTCTTTCATAAAAGTATTTACTTTTCCTAATCCAGAAACAGCATCTACATTTGAACAAATTGCTCAAATTTGACCTTCTAAGTTAGCAATTTCAATATCTATATTTAAAGCTTCTTTTATAGCTTTAACCATAATTGTTTTTTTAGCTAATGTATAAGTAGCATTAACTTCCCTTAGTGTTTTTCTTAGTTCTGAAAATTCTACCACAGTCATTTTATTTGTTGAAGTAAATCAAATTGATTTTGCTTCTTTAAATTTAGATACTAATTCATTAAATATCTCTGATTTTTGTTGTTTTGTAACAGCCATTTTATGCTTAGTTATAATATAATTTTATACTTTCTAATAAAAAAATCCTTTTTCTTTAATTAAAATCAAAGAAAAAGGATAGAGTTTTTATAAAAATCTTATTTTAGTTTTTTAAGTCTATTCCTCTATTATCTCGGTAGGTCTTACGAATTGCCCACTGTCTTTGATATAGAAAGTAATTAGATTATATATAAAAAAAATTAAAGTCAATTTTTTTTATATATAATCTAATAAAAAACCAATTCAGTTAATTGAATTGGTTTTTTTCATAGAATTATTTGTTTTTTGCAGCAATTTCTTCCATTTTCTTTTGTCTAGCATAAAATTTATCAACTGCTCCTGTTTTAAGGATTTTTTGTTCACCAGTATAAAATGGGTGAGATGCAGAAGAAGATTCTATAAATATACAAGGTAATGTTTTACCTTCAAATTCAAAAGTATCAACAGTTTTAGCAGTAGAATTAACTTTTAAAACAAAGTCAGCACTTCTATCAACTAACAAGATTTCTCTTGATTCTGGATGTATACCTGTTTTCATAATTATTGTTTTTTTAATTTGTTCGCCTAGTACGAAACAAAAATATAAATATATTTGGCATTTGAGAATTTTTGCATATCGCTAACGCTCAATTTAAATTCTCTTCCGACTCGCAAGCTTAATGCTGAGTGGAATTTAATGGTGCCGAGGGCGAGACTCGAACTCGCACGCGATTAGGCATTGGTTTCTAAGACCAACATGTCTACCAATTTCATCACCCCGGCTTATATGTAAAAAAATCTAGCAAAAAATCACTAGTTTTTAATTTTATAATTTTTTCATCTCGCTATCGCTTCGAATAAATATTCTTCCTATTCGTTACACTTATAGCAAGTGATATTTAACTTTCCTTCCGATTCTTGACTCCGTCAATAATCGCAAGAGAAACTTAATGGTGGGCAGAGAGGGATTCGAACCCCCGAAGTCGTAGACAGCGGATTTACAGTCCGCCCCATTTGGCCACTCTGGTATCTGCCCAAAAATAAAAAACTACGACTTACGAATCAAAGATAAGAATTTTATTTTAAACTCGTAATTCGTAATTTTTTTAAAATGGAGCCAATAATCGGATTTGAACCGATGACCGTTCGCTTACAAGACGAATGCTCTACCAGCTAAGCTATATTAGCATACTTAATTTGCGAGACACATATTATTAAAAAACAAAAATATGTCAAAACTTTTTTTATAAAAAAATATTTTTCTTGATAATATTTTTTTATGTATTATTATTTTACATATATTTTAAAAAAATGAAAGATGATTTTTGGAAAAAAGCTAAATGATTTTTTGAATAAAAAAACTAGTAAACAAAAAATAATTGTCATTTATTGACCAACTGCTAGTTGAAAAACAGGGTTAAGTCTTGAAATAGCTAAATTATTAAATACAGAAATTATTTCTACAGATTCTAGACAAATATTTAGAGAATTAAATATTTGAACTTGAAAGATTACTAGTGAAGAAATGCAATGAATTAAGCATCATATGATTGATTTTGTAAATCCTGATAGTGAATATAGTGTTTGAGAATTTAAATATGAAGCTGAAAAATATATTGAATTGTTAGTTTGAAATTGAAAAATACCAATTTTATGTTGATGAACTTGATTGTATATAGATAGTTTAATATATGATTTTGATATACCAAATGTTCCTGCTGATGCGAATCTCAGAAATAAATTAGAACTTGAAAGACTTGAATTTTGAAATCAATATATTTGGGATAAATTAAATGAAATTGACCAAAATTATGCAAAAGAATTACATCCAAATAATTATAGATATGTTATAAGAGCTTTGGAAGTTAAAATACTTACTTGAAAAAGTAAAATAGATTTTAGAACTGAAAAATCTCTTAAATATGATGTTTTATTTTTAACTCCATATGATTGAAATAGAGAAGAATTATATAATAAAATAAACAAAAGAATTCAAATAATGTTTGATGATTGACTAGTTTTAGAAATTCAAAATTTGTTAAAAAAATATTCTAAAAATGATTTTTGAATGAAAACAATTTGATACAAAGAGGTAGTTGATTATTTAGAATGAAATATAACTTTGCAAGAATGCATAGAATTGGTACAAAAAAACAATAGAAATTATGCAAAAAGACAATTAACTTGGTTTAGAAAATATGAAGAAGATTTGCAGATATAGAAAAAAGACTTAAAATATAAATAATATTATTTTAAGTCTTTTTTATGGAAAATAATGAAAAAAAATGACTTTTTACAAAAAGTAGGATTTTATTTTTAATATCTGTATTTATTGTCTTTATGATGCCATTATATTATAAATTATTAGAAAAAATCTTATAATGAAAAAATATCTTCTATATCTAAGTTTATTTTTATCAATACTTTTACTTTTTATAGTAGGAGTTAATTATTATGTCTTAACTTATTCAAAAGAAGATTATTTTTACAATGTAGAATGACTAGATGATAAATACGTATGACTTGTTTTCTGAGCTTCAATATTAGTAAATAAAGAACCATCAGATATATTGAAGGATAGGCTTAAAGTAGCTTACAATGCTTATAAATTATGAAAAATTAAAAAAATTATTGTTTCAGGCGATAATTCTTTGGTAGATCATAATGAACCAGAAGTTATGAAACAATATTTAATAAAAGAATGAGTTAAAGAACTTGATATTTATCAAGATTATGCAGGTTTTGATACTTATGATTCACTTTACAGAGCTCATGAAATTTTCTGAGTAGATGAACTTGTTTTATTTACTCAAGATTTTCATCTTAAGAGAGCTATGTATATTTCAAAAAAATTATGAATTAAAACTTATTGAGTTGAAACAAATCTTCAAAAATATTTAAAAGAGAGTTATAATAATAGAAGGGAAATATTTGCTCGTATAAAAGCATTTTTTGAGATAGAAATATTTAAATCAAAACCTAAATTTTTATGAGATAAGGTTCTTATAATAAGTGATGAAGAATTACAAAAAATTAAAAATGGATTATTAGAAAATAAAAGCGAGAAAAACTCGCTTTTCAAAAGAAAACATTAGAGCCTAAACTCTAATGTTTTCTTTTTTTGTTTCATTTAGCCATTCATCATATATACTCATATCTACAAATTTTGTAGATGGAGTTGTTTCAGAAATTGCTTTTTCAAGTAATTCCATATTTATGATATTGTCATCTAAACTTTCTTCTATTTTTTCAAAATCTATATTTTCAGAGTCTAGTGAATTTGCTAAATCAAGAATTGATTGACTAGCATCACGAGCAACTTCATCACATATTGCTTCAATATCGGCAGCAACATAATTTTCACTTAATTCAGCTAATTTATCATAATCAAGTTCACTATGAGGCCTATCTTTTTTATCAATATGTATTTCAAAGAGTTCTTTTCTTGCTTGAAAATCAGGAGCTCAAATATAAAACTTTTTATCAAATCTACCAGATCTAAGTATAGCACTATCTAAATGATCAGGTCTATTTGTAGCTGCAATTACTATTAAGTTTGGAGCTTCATCAAGTGCATTAAATTCTTGTAAAAATTGACTTACTTCTTCAGCTTTATTATTATCTATACTATTTGTTCTTTTAGAAAGTAGGGAATCAATCTCATCTAAAAAAAGTATAATTGGTCATTTTTCAGATTCTCTTTTTGCAGCATCAAAGAATTTTTTTATATTTTGAGATGTTTGGTGAATATAACTAGAACCAAATTCTCAAACAGATTTCTTAATCATTCATGCTCAAAGTTCTTCTGCCAATTTTTTTGTAATAAATGTTTTACCTGTACCAGGAGGACCATAAAAAAGTAATCATGTAGGAATAGAAACTCCAAATTTTTTATAAGCTTCATTTATTTTTTTATACATTTCATTTTTTTTGTCCAATTCAAGAGTTTTATCATTTTCTAATTTTTGAACTAAAAATTTAAACTTTAGAGGTTTAATAAAATTTTCTCTTAATTCAGTTTTTAGGTCATTCATACCTGCAATTCATGCAAATCAAAAACTAGGATTTCAATCATTTTTAAAATAAATGATATCAAGAGTTTCGTCAACTTCCTCTTCTTTTGCTGTTCTATTTATGTATGGTTTACTTTCATAAGAATTTCCAGCATCAATAGCTTCTGGAGTTTCAAAAGTATCTTTAAAATTTCACATCATATCACTTGCTTTTGAAATATGGCTTTCCATGTCTTTGAGATTTTTTTCAAAATCTCATCTCCAATCTTTTTCTACTGCTCATTTAAATTCAGGAGAACTTGTTACTGCTTTGAAAAATGCATCAAATCATGTGTCTTTTTGAGTCATATTATTTTAATTTATTTATATATAAATCCATCTTTGAAATATGAATATTTATTTCTTCTATCCTCATCTCAACTCTTTTTTTACTTGCTAGAATTGGTCAAGATTTAGTTGGATCATTTTCATTTTTTAATTGTTCATCAATATCTTTATTTTGTTTATTTAGTATTTCTAAATTTTTTAAAAGAAGGGTTTTTATTTGTTCTAAAGGTAATAATATTTGATTTTTTATCCAAGAATTATAAGTCGCATAATTAAACATTTCTTTATATTCTGAACTTTCTATATCCTTTTTTAACTCTACATTTGTACTTATAGCGTCTAGTGCATAGTTGTTTATAGAGTCTAGTTTCTTATTTATATTTGTTAGTAGTGAATCTTGCCAATCATTATTTATTGCTTCATTTAGTAGTTTAGTTAGATTATCTTTTTCATTTGAAAGTGAATTAGAATAATCATCTATATCTTCAAAACCAGTATTTATCTTTGTTATCTTATGTCATTTTAGTAATAATATCTTTTTGTTTATTAAAAGTAATATTTTTCAAAATATCCAAACTGCAAATATTCAAATTATATATATTAACAACAATGAAAATGCATAAACTAAGTATAGTACTATTAATACCAAAACTAACTGTCATGAATTTTTACTATTTCATCTTCATAACCTTAATATATTTGTAAATCATGAAGAAAACTTTTCTCATAGTTTCTTTGTTAAACCAGATTTTGAATTTTTTATATTTGATTCTTCAAATATTTTTTCTTCAAATAAATTAGATACCTTATCTATTTTTTCTAAATCATTTTTGTCAAAAGCATCTATTTTTTTTATATTTCAATTTATAGAAACATAATCATTTGTTAGAACAACATAAGCATTTTTTCTTAAGATATTAGATCTTTTTATAGATAAAAAGATTAGATAAGAAAGAAATATGATATTTAATATCAAAAATAACCCTAAAAAATAAATTATATTTCATGAATTATATGCTATAAATCATGGTATTGCCATCAATATAGCTATAACTATTCAAAATTTATCTACACTTTTTAAGAAATCTCTTTCTAAACTACTTTTTACGTCTTTTTCTCAAATCCAATTGTATAAATAAAATCATCTTTCATTTATCTTACTTTTTATTTCTTCGGGAATAGTAAATAAATGATTTGTTTCCAAATCATTTATTTTTTCTTCAAATTCTCTTGTTTTTACTTGCATATTATTTATTTAATTCTTTTGCTAATTCTTCTTGACCAGCTTTGTTTATAACTTTTATATTTTCTAATTTTACTTTTGCTTCATCAAATAATTCTCTTTCTTTTTCAGCTTCCATTTTTACTTGTGCTCTAAAAGTATCAATTTCATCAAAATGATTTTTAAGTTTAGTTACATTTTCTATAAATACAGTAGTTGATAAAACTGGTTTTGCTGACATTTCTTCTGATTTTTTAGCTGATGATATTGCTTTATCAGTTAATTCTGAAGACATTTTATCAATTGTAGATCCCATAATATCAAGAGCTTTCATAGATGCATCAATAGCTTTTTGACTAGAAGCTTCAATAAGTGCAGTTGAAAGTAGAGTTTTAAAAATTGGTCTACTAGAATTCATAGCAAGTGATAATTTTGTAGCAGAATCAAGTCTCATAAGAAGTCTTTTTCTAGCCATATCAAGATTACCAATTAAAACTATTAAATTTCCTTGAAAATATTCTACATTTCTTATAAACATAGATAATTTCATTTTTTCATCTTCATCTTTTGTTTCTTCAAGTCTAGCTTTAAATTCTACTATTTTTCATTCTATATATTCTTTATATGCGACAACTTTTCATAAATTTTCATCAATTCAATCTACAAATTTCTTTTGCATATCAATTGAAGTATTTATTGATTCATATGATTGGTCAAAACCTGAAAAAATAACTCAAATCTTTCATTCTAATCATTTCATATTAAATTTTGCTTCATCAACTTTGTTGTCTATTGCTGATGCAATTTTTCAAATTCAAGGAATTGATTTCATAATCTTCATAATAGTACCATCATTATCAATGATATCATTATAAACAACTTGAACATCTCAGTTCATTTTTTCTAATTCAGAACTTACATTCATTATAGGATCACTATCTATAATTTTTGCAGTTTCTGAAATTATACTATCAAGAGGAGCAGTTATTTTTTCTCAAATACTTCTAAAATCTTTAGCTTCAGCAAATACTCATTCTACTTCGCTTGATTCAATGGTAGATAGTACTACTTGTTTTTCTTTTTCCATAACTTTAGTTTGTCCAGACATATTTTCAAAATTATTTATATAAAGTACTTTTTTATTTTAATATATTTATGAAAAAAAGACAATAAAAAAGTTATATTAGAAGTATTTTTTATAGATTATTTAGATTATTTGGTTTTAATTAATTTTTATTTTATATTGATAATATTGTTTATTATGTTAATGTATATAATACAATAAACAATATTAAAAAATAATGAGAAGATTAGAAAATATAGAATTACATAATTCATCAAATAAAAAATGATGATTAAACAAAGTTGTTGCTTGAGTTGTTTTATCAACAGCTATTGTTACAGTATGAATTTTGGTTAAAAATAATTATTCATGAGATTTTGATTTGAAATTTAGTGAAGAAGTAGCTTCTAAATCAAATACTCAAAATTCAAAAATTGTTTTACCAAAAGGTTTGTCACAAGAAATTTTAGCAGAATATGAAAGAGAAAAAAATGAAAACACAATCAAAAATGTACAAAAAGAAACAAAAGATTGGCTAGATACATTGTTATCTAAATTATGATTAAGTGAAAAAGAAAAAAAAGTTGAAATTGACCTATATTTATTATCTAAAATATCAAAAAATTATTTAGATGAACATAAAGTTTCAATAGTTTGAAACAGTGAATGAAAAGCATTTTTGATTACTTATCATCAAAAAATAAATTGATCAAATTGAAAAATAGTATATATTCCTATTCCTTCAAAAAATCCTGATAGTACATCAATAGAAGTAACTAAATCAGGTGTTAGTTATTTACTTATACCAACTCCAAAATCAAATTGATACAATACAGAATATAATATTTCAAGTAGTGATTGATGAGATAATTATCAATTATCAATTTTATATCCATATGAAAATTCTTGATATTATAATTATTCACAAAAAATTATTTCATTTAAATCAAAAAAAGCAGAGTTATTAAAAAAAGAGTCTGATTTGAAATTAAGTGAAAAAAGAAAAAAGAAAAAAGA
>CAYQAV010000087.1:0-5019 GCA_964415565.1 uncultured Candidatus Peribacteria bacterium | reverse complement strand
AGTATTGCCATTGATGATTTTGGTACTGGCTACTCATCGCTGAGTTACCTGGAGCAATTGCCAGTGGATCGCATCAAAATTGACCGCTCTTTCGTGATGAAACTGGCAGGCCCAGGGGGACCCCGCATTGCCGAAATGATCACCGAACTCGGTCACAAACTAGACATGAAAGTATTGGCCGAAGGCATTGAAGATGCCGCCGCCTGGCGTGCCTTGCGCACCATGGGGTGCGACGAAGGCCAAGGTTACTTCATGTCCAAGCCGCTACCCATGTTGGAGCTGTTGCCTTGGCTCGATCAATGGCAAACGCAGTTTTCAGCGATGGACATGACTTGACTCCACGCAAGCTTATCCCGATGATGACCCGCATGCATCGCTTGAGCTTGATAGGTTTGCTGGCCGCAAGCGCCATGCTGTGGGGGTGTGACAGTGGCCCCATTCAGATTGGTTTTTTGGGTGCATTGACCGGGCGTTATGCTGACTTGGGTGTTGCCGGGCGCGATGCAGTCTTGTTGGCTGTGGAGCAAGCCAATCAGGCGGGCGGTATCCACGGCCACCTGGTTGTGTTGAAAGAATTTGATGATCGCCAAGAACCTGATGCCGTGTCTGGATTAAAGCCTCAGATCGAAGCCGCCAAACTCACCGGCATGGTGGGCCCCATGACCAGCAGCGTGGCAGCAGCCTGGATCCCTTTGGCCAACGCGTTGAAGATCGTCAGCATTTCACCTACGGTGACCAGTGAACTTTTTTCTGGCAAAGACGATTATTTTTTTACTGTCACATCCAATACCTCAGCTTATGCCAGCTTCAGCGCCACTTACTATGTCAAAACAGGGGGGCTGAGGCGTTTCTCTTTGGTGCTTGACGCAGCCAACAGTGCCTACAGCAAGAGCTGGAGCCATTATTTTCGCAAACAGGTGGAGTCACTCGGCGGGCAAATGGTGTCAGAACAAACCTTTAAGTCAGGCGACCATGCGGGGCTTGCCAGCGCACTGGATGCCGCCATCGCTGCCAAACCTGAGGGCTTGGTCTTTGTGGCCAGCGCGCCGGATGTCGCGCAATTGGCCCAGCTGGCGCGTCGCAAAAACAGTCATCTGCCCTTGATGGCTGCAGAGTGGGCCGGCTCGGAGTCGGTGTGGAGACTGGTGGGTAACGGGCTCAACGGCCTGCGCTTCTCGCAGTTCATGAACAGCTTGGACAAAAGCGACAAATCAATCCACTTTCGCAACCAGTTCCAAGCGCGGTTTGGCCGCAGCCCAGGGTTCGGCGAGTTTGCTGCGTACGATGCAACCCAAACATTGCTGCATGCCATCGCGCTGAAACAGCCGACCGAGACCTTGAAATCAGCGGTGTTGCGAATCAAGGATTTTGACGGTATACAGAATCCGATCCGTTTTGACGCCAACGGCGACACCCAGAGGCCGGTTTACATGGTGGAACTCAACGATGGTGAGTTGAGGGGGCTCCAGTGAGTCAAGCCCCCACCAAGACCTTGCGACGTCTGTTGATTGAACAGTTTTTGATCGTCGTACTGGCTGCTGCAGTGGTCGCTGGTGCCTTGGTTGCGTTTTGGCGCTTGCCTATGGTTCGCGATCAAACGCAAGCCGAGCAAATCCGTGCGGTGACCCTGTCGATGGCGCAAATTGATGTGATGCTCGACACGGTTGAATCCATCGGCGAAGCCTTCGGACAGGTTCTTTTGGAGACGCACACCGGCACAGATGCCCAATCGATGGCTCAACTGGTCACCTATGCTGCTGATCACAGTGGCTTGGTCAGTGCAAGCTATGTGCTAGACCAAAACATGAAGGTTGCAGTGCTGGCCAAAACCTCCGCTAAGGAAAATCGGCCAGATGCATTTATTGGTACTGATTTGTCACGATTGTCAGCAGTCAGCCTGGCGCGCCAGACAGGCAAACCTTCCTGGAGCGACCAGTACAACTCTCCCTTGCAAAGCAAACCGGTCGTGGCGCTGGTGGTTCCCGCTGGCTCACAAATGCTGGTACTGGAATTACAGGTAGAGCAGTTGGTCAAATTGATTCAGAAGTCGCAATCGGTGGATGGTTTGCTGGTGCTGGTGACCGACAGACGCGGCGAAGTCATCGTCGCTGCCGACCCAAAACTTCAGCTGACGCGCAGAAATCTTGGTTCTCTCGCTGTGATTCGCGCGGCTCTGGATGCCCGTCCGACTTTTGACGCCTTTGAAATCGACCAAGTCGCCTACTCTGGACGAGCACAGCAAATGAACCGCATGGGTTGGGTGGTGCTTGCGGCTTACCCCCAAACCTATACCGACCAGACCAAAGTGGCTGCCATTGGCATTGCGCTTGTTACCTTGCTGCTTTCTCTGGCGGCAGGTGTCGCCTTGTTTAGCGGGTTGTCTTTGCGCCTACAGCGCCAACTGCAACACATGGTGACCTATGCCGAACAGGTGGCACATGGCGACTACCGACCACTTGGTGTGGCAGCCGGCACGTTAGAGGTTCACGCACTCAACCTGTCCTTGCAACACATGGCAGAGAAAATTGAGAACCGCGAACTGCAACTCAGTGCCATTGTGAACAACGCGCCGCACCTGGCCATTCAATGGTTTGACATCCAGGGTCGGGTTATGGACTGGAACCCCGGGTCTGAGCAACTTTTAGGTTGGACTAAAGCGCAAGCGCTTGGCAAGAACCTGGCTGACCTGATCTACACGCCAGCCCAACACCAGCAATTCCTGGGCATACTTCAAACCATCGACACCACTGGCAAAGCGTTTGGCCCGTTCGAGGACACGGTCACCAATCGCTCTGGGCAAACGCTCAACATCCTGTCAACCACCTTTGCCATCCCAAGCGATGATGCCACTCGCCGGTTTGTCTGCATGGATGTAGACATCACCGCCATCAAACGCCATGAGCATGCGTTGCGACTGAGTGAACAACGTTTTAACTTGCTGTTCAACGCCAGCCCGGTGGCCGTGGCCGTCATCGAGCGACAGGCAACAGGCGATATTTGCACCGCAGTCAACCAGGCGTTCGTGGACTTGACCGGCCGCGATCCTGCTGGCATTCTTCCAGCGGAAATGGCAAAGTCAGGATTGTTTGACAGTGTGCAAAGCTTGAAAGGTAAGTTGTCGATGTTGGGTGCCGACAAGCCCCAGGTTGCGCTGACTGGTGACATCTCAATGCCAGATGGGCGCGTGCGCAGCATTGAAGGCTTGGCAGGTTGGGTAAGGAGCACACCGCATGATCTGGTGATCGTGGCTGCGCATGACGTGACCGAGCGCTTGCAGCTCCAAGACGAACTCAAGGCCATCAACGCTGAACTGGAACTGCGCGTAGAGCTGCGCACCCAAGGCCTCAGGCAAGCCAACCAGGAACTGAAGACAACGCTGCAAATGCTCAAGCAAACCCAAAGCCATCTGGTGCATTCTGAAAAGCTGGCGGCGCTAGGTGCCTTGGTGGCGGGTGTTGCCCACGAACTCAACACCCCCATTGGCAATGGCTTGATGGTGGTTTCCACCCTGGCGCAGCGGCTCAAGGAGTTTGAGGTCAAGCTCGCCCACGGTCTGAAACGCTCTGATATGGTGGAATTTGTCCAGCACATTCAAACCACCAGTGACATTGCTACCCGTAACCTGATCAAAGCCAGCGAACTCATCAATGGCTTCAAACGTGTGGCAGTCGACCAAACCAGTGAGCAACGTCGCAAGTTTGACCTCGCCGAAGTGGTTCATGAAATCCTGCTGACCTTGCGGCCAAGCATGAAACATACACCGATTGAGGTGGTAGTGAATGTGCCCAGCATCGATCTCGATAGCTACCCCGGTCCACTGGGACAAGTGATCTCGAACCTGGTACAAAACGCCGTGGTTCATGCCTTCGAGGGCGTTCCACAGGGCGTGATCACCATCAGTGCCAGTTTGCGCGACGACCAGGTAGATATTGAAATCAGCGACAACGGAAAAGGTATACCAATGGAAGATGCGAATCGCATATTCGACCCCTTTTTCACCACCAAACTGGGCCAAGGTGGAAGCGGACTGGGCTTGCATATCGTGCACAACCTTGTGTTTGGAATGCTCGGCGGCGCGATCAAATTGCGCGCAAAACGGTTGCCAGGTGCATGTTTCGTGATCACACTACCGGTGCTTGCACCGCTGCAGAGTGCAGAGGGCGTGCTCAGTGCATTTTCCGTCTAGATTTTTTTAAAAAAAGGGGCTTCCATGAATCTGAACAAGCTTGGTATTCGCATGCGCATCACGGTGGGTTTGGCGCTGATCCTGTTATTAGCTGTGCTCAGTGCTGCCAACACGTTTTATCAAAACATCTCGGTCAAATACGAGGCGGGGGAGGTGGCCACCTCCTGGATTCCAGCGATTGAAAACCTCGGGCACATGAAAGGCTACCTCTCTGATCACTATCTTGATGTGAACGATCACATGACCAATCTTGGGGACAGTGCTGAGTTTGGCAAGAAGCTGCAAGCGCTGGAAGCCAATCTGTCCAAGGCAACTGAGATTTACGCTGCGACCCTGCTCACCTACAACGAGGACAGCGCTGCACAGGGCGCTGCAGAAAAGGCGCTTTATGCCGACTACCAAAGCAAGCGCGACGCTTATTTCAAACTGGCCAAAGAAGGGCTGGCGAACCTTGAAGGTTCCAAAGACTCCAAGGAAACCGTGGCCATGGTTCGGGAAAGTTTTGCCGGCAAAGCCCCTGCAGCCTTCAGGGAAGCCTATGCCGCCATGGAAGCCATCCTGCAATTCAATTTGGACGGCACAGCCCAAGCAGCCAACACGGCCAAGGACAAAGTCGTTGCCGCAGAACTCACCCAGTTGGTCGCGGTGACGATCATTTTGCTGGTCAGCATCGGGCTGATCTGGGTCATTCCGCGCAGCGTGATTGGCCCGGTTCAACAAGCGGTCGAATTGGCCAAGCACATTACCGATGGCGACCTGACCCAGCAAACCACCCACAACGGCACGGATGAACTCGGCCAGTTGCTCGACCACCTTCAGGCCATGCAATCCAA
>CAYQAV010000086.1:0-2533 GCA_964415565.1 uncultured Candidatus Peribacteria bacterium | reverse complement strand
CTATTAATTTCTTTGTATCTAATCATTTTCTCTCAATTATAACTCAATCTAAAATATCTCTACCTGGTCAAATAATGTACCTAGAATTATATATCATAGCACTTGATCAACCAGCATCTAAATTTAATGCATTATTACATCACAATTTAGTAAGTAAATCTGGTAAATCTTTTAATGAAATTTGACTTACATATCAAGAAAAAATGTATCTTCATGATATATCACTACATATAAAATTTCTTTGCATTTGAAATTCCATTTTATAATCAATCAATCTTAAATCTATATAATCTTGATATTTACTAACTCAATCTTGTAATAATAATGGAAAATTTGCAAAACCATAATATATATCTCACTCTTTATCTGAATTTATATTGTTAGTTTGATATAAAAATGGATTATTATCTTTATCTAATGCAAAAACAACTCTATCTTGTGTTGAAACACTTGTTCAAATCTTAAATCAAGTTACATATCTTTCATTATTTGTAAAATTTTTTCATCCACATTCACTATAACTTTCAGGACAGAAAAATACTCAATTAATAGCTGAAATTCAATTATTATCTTCCATTAATGTTCTTAAGTCAGTAGCTCAAAAATCTGGATTAACTCATATTTTAAATATATAATCTTCTGATTTTAAATCGTATTTAATATATCTAAATTTATAATTATCTAGTGATTTTTCTACATAATTATTTGCTAGTGCGGTATTTGTAAATACTAGAAAAAATAAAAATGTAATAATCCCCTTTTTATACATATTTTTATAATTAAATTGTAATTATTAATATTTTAATGATAAAAAATAAAAAGAAAAATAGAAAAATAAAAATCTATTTTTCTTGATTTACAAGCTTTTTTTCATATACTCTTCCTGTTTAAAACTAAAAATAAATGATGCAACAAAAATGATTAAATAAAAATGATATAATAGAAAATATAGAAGTTGAAAAGCTAGTTTTTGGGTGACAATGATTTGCAAGATTAAAACATGAAAACCCAGATTTAGACTGAAGAGTTATATTTATAACTGGTTGAGCAATACCATGATCAGTTGTAAATTTAAGAATTCTTAAAAAAAGAAGTGCTTATTTTGAAACTCAAATAATAGATATAGTAAAAAAATCCCCACTTGAAAAAACTCATCCTACAAATATTTATTGAGAAAGTTGAGGTTGGAAATGGATAAATATTCCTTACGAAGAACAATTAAAAATAAAAGAAAATCAAATTAGAGAAAGTATGCATTTGATTGAAAAACTTCAAGAAAATATACATTTTTTACCAATTGAAGCTTCTCCAATAATTGATTGATATAGAAATAAAGTTGAATTTAGTTTCGGTAAATATCTATCAAATAAAGATAATATACAAGAGCATTTTAATCTGTGATTTCATAAACAATGAGAATTTTCAAAGGTTGAAGATTATGATTGAGCTCCTTTGATTGATGATATTCAAAATGAAGTTTTTTTAGAGATTAAAAAATTTACCAAAACAATTTGATTACCAGTTTATGATCAAATGAGAGCTGAATGATTTTTTAGACATTTACTTATAAGAAAAACTCATTTTACAAATGAAATGATGATTTTACTTAGTTTTAGTCCTGAATATTTTGAAAAAAATATAAAATTGAACAAGTTAGAAAAACTATTATTAATTAAAGATTTTTTTGTAAAACTTGCTTGAAAATATCCTATTATAAAATCAGTATATTATTCTCACAATGTAAATAAAAGTGATACTTTTATTTGAGATTTAGAATTAATTTATGGTAAACCAACAATTACAGAAAGATTACTTGGATTAGATTTCAATATATCGCCTACTTCATTTTTTCAAACAAATAGTACTTGAGCAGAAAAATTATATGAAATAGTTTTAGATTTTGCAAAAAAAGATGATTTAAAAAATCAAATAGTTCTTGATTTATATGGTTGAACTTGAACAATTGGTATGATTTTTGCTAAAGCTTGAGCAAAAAAAGTAAAAAGTGTTGAAATGGTAACTTCAGCATCGCTAGATTGAAAAGAAAATGCAAAATTAAATTGATTACATAATATAGATTTTGTTAATGCAAAAGTAGAAGATTTTTTAACAGAATATATTGCTTCATGAGAAAAAGCAGATTTACTCATAATTGATCCTCCAAGAGCATGAATGCATCCATGAGCATTACCAAATATACTAAGCTTCAATACAAAACAAATAATTTATGTATCTTGTAATCCAGCAACTCTTGCTCGTGACTTAGAATTTATATTAAAAAATAGTAATTACGAAATAGAAAAAATTAAACCAAAAGATATGTTTCCACACACACATCATATAGAAACAATTGTAAGTTTGATAAAAAAAGACTAAAAATTAGTCTTTTTTTGTTTTTAAAAATATTTTATGCTATAATATTATAAATAATCAATAACAAAATAGAATGAACTCAAAAGAAAAAAATGATTATATACTAAATTAAGCATCATCTCAAAATTTTTCAGATGTACTTATTACCTCTAATTCACCA
>CAYQAV010000085.1:0-8892 GCA_964415565.1 uncultured Candidatus Peribacteria bacterium | reverse complement strand
TTGTCATCGGTGGCACAAACTACATCTGGGATGCGCCTCGGGCCTATTCATCGCTGACGGCAGGGCAAATCGCCTACTACGTCCAGCGCACCGCGCATAGATACGACTACGCCCTATCCACAAGCACGAACCTGCTGGCCGTTTCCGAGCCGTGGGACATCTCCGATGGGAACCCCGATTGCGTGCTGGCTTTGGACTTCGAGCATGTGGGGGCGGGTGGTGATGTGGCGATAGGCGGCGATCCCCGCGACCACTCGCGCCTAGCATCAGAGGTCGTGGCGACAGGTGCCCCGATCCACAGGATGCCGGTGAGGGCTGGGACGGAATAACAACAAAACGAGGCAATTATGAAATGGTACATCACACAACCCGATCCGGTAACACCCGAGGTCAACAGCGTCCGCATTGTCCGAAAGGAACTCGGCAGCGAGGCGGCGGATCTTGTCCTCAAGTGGCCGTACATGCCAGCCGTCACCCGCGTGGCAGGCCAGCGGGAAGTCCCTAACTACGTTCCCCAGCTTGATGCTGAAGGAAATCCAGTGCTGGACGAGATTGGCACTCCGGTCTATGTCGAAGACGGTACCCGCGAGGAAGACATTATCGAGAGCGTGCAGTGGCCGTATCTGATTGCCGATGGCGTCACGCTCCGTGCAGCCACCACCGAGGAAATGGCGGCGATTGACGCAGCGGTGAAAGCCAAGGCCGATCAAGCGGATGCCGCGCGCAAGGCGGCGATGGCGGCCAAGCTAACACCGGGAATCGTCGGGCTGGCATCAGCATACCGCACGGCATTACGGACACTGTTCGGCGAGGGCGCGGAAGTCAACCGCGCAATCACGAAGGAGCGCGTCACCGGGGCTATGCTACAGCTGCCCGCCGCGCAGTACGACGCTAAGACAGCCGACATGCTGAAGCTCGCATTTGAGGAGCTTTACGCAATCGCAGGCGACGGTACGACGTGGACGTTCTTTGAGACAGTCGGAGACTTGATACCGGAGGCACAGGCATGAGAGCACGACAGCAGTACAGCATAGCAATGTCTGACGACGAGATTGAGGCGGTGGCAGCGATGTTGGGAGGGCAGGCATGAAAACCATAGCCCTACTAATCCTACTACTCGCCACAGGCTGCCAATCAATCGACATTGGCGGGATCATTGACGCTGTTAAGCCGCCCGTAGTAGAACCTGCCAAGCCATCACTCCCGACAAACCCATCTACCCCGCCAGACCTAGAGGGGAGCATATCCGAGCAGTGGAGTTTTGCGAAAAAGGACTATGACCAAACATGGCGAGTCCGCTGGCCTAGTTCTTTGCCGGTCGGAGAGTATTGCACCGTCAACGGAGTGCGTGCCGACTTCCGTAGCTTCGACACCGATCACGGAGCGCGTAGGCCGAGCTACACGATGCCGCAGAGTGTAGCCGTAACATACCCAGCAACCTGCATACTCTACGATAAGGACGAGCCTGTGGCATGGTTTGTGGCCAACAGCCAAAACGAAAGCGGGAGGTTGCCGTGAGCCTGTGGACAAGTATCCAGCGACTGTTCGGCAAGAAGCGCAAACCGAAACGGGATTTCCCGCCGTGGTGCAAGGCATTGTGTTACGGGGCGCTGAACGAGGCGAGGGCCGCGATTGAGTCAAAGGGCACCAGGCTAAAGGAGCACAGCATAACCGTGCGGGTGCGCACCGATACGCAGCTGCGCGAGGGCGGCTGGGGCTGGTTTGTGCCGGTGCTAGACCTGTGGGCAGGCGCGTTGACCTCACCAGATGGTAAGCTTGTGGAGATTGCGATTGATCCCGCGCAGGTTGGCAATCCGAACGCCCTGCACGTTGGCAGTCTGATGCACGACATTGGGCATCACTGGCTAATCACCAACAACCACGGCGGCGGGCATGACGCGCTTTATGATGATGTGTTGCCGGGATGGAAAGAGGCTCGGGCTTTTTTGGGAAAGGGGCGGGGTTGAACATTTTAGCGATCATCACATGGCTCAAACTGGCGCAGAAGATCGCCGACACGGACCTCGTGCAAGGCTGGCGGCGGTGGATGGCGAAACGTTCGGCAAACGAACTGAAACGGATGGAATATGAAAAGCAGATTGATAGCATTGGCCGCGATATTGACGATATCGCTCGCCGTTTTAGCGATTAGCGGCGGCTGCGCACACATGCCAGACTGGTTGCTGAAAGCGCATGTGGCGGGCTACAACCGGCTGCACCCGGACAGCCAAATTGAGGTCAGTGATGACCAGGCTGAATGACAACTGGCGGAAAGATACGGTTCGCATAGACATCATGGAATTAGACCAGGCACACAAGTCACAAATGCCGGTAAGGAGCGGCAGAAAGAGGGCGGCAAAAATGGGGCAGGATGATATTCAGCGGATTTATGACAAGCTCGATGAAATCAGCAAACAAGTCGCGTCGATGGCGGTCACCAGCCGGGGGCTTGATAAATCGGTTAACGGCAACGGGACGCCGGGGCTGCTTACGCGGACAACGATCCTTGAGCAGGCCGTGATCAGTCTCGCGAAATCGCATGCGGAATGCCCCGCGCGAGAGGCGATGACCGGGGCGGCCCGCCGGCAGTCATGGTCAAACATTATCGCGCTGGGGTCAATGGCAATCGCGCTGCTGGCCGTATTCGTTGCCACGAGGTGAGCCCGTGCAATCCTTTGTTCCGGTTACGAAATATGCGATTACGTATGAATCAAGTGGCCGGTGGCGGACTTTAGCGGCCCCGGTCTACTTTCTTTATCGCGGCATCACGTTTTGCATACCGGCAGGGTTCCGCTGGAATGGGGCCTCGGTCCCGTGGCTGCTTTGGTGGTGGGTTTCGCCGTGGACAAGGTGGGTCGTGCTGGCCTCCTGTGTGCATGATTGGCTCTACGGCAACAAGCGCTTGCCCCGCCGGGACGCCGACCGCATCTTCTTGCAACTTCTGCTGATCGAGGCGCGTCGCTGTAGATGGCGGTGGCGGCGGTATCACCTGACGGTGCGCGCGCGGATCATGTACCAGGCGGTGCGGCAGTTTGGCGATCTTGTTGCCGGGGCGGACTGGTAGTTACCAGCCCTGGAACCTGCCCTCCCGCAGGATATCTTCAACCTCCGTCATGCTCACCCCGTAGTAATGTGCCAGGAAAATGGCGCTATCCCCCCACATGAACCGGTTATAAATCCGCACCCGTACCCGTTTACGCATATCAGAATCCCTCCCACTCTCTTGCCGGATCATAGATCTGCATGATCAGGTCCCAGAATACCCGCAGGTCTGGATAAACTCACTCATGAATTGCCTCCAATAATTTTCGCCACTATTTTTCCCATCCCGTTTGGCGAAACCGGATAATGCCCCCGCACATGGAAGCGCGACCACCGGCCCTCATCCTGCTCGAATTGCCGGGCATCGATCACGCCGCCCTGCCCCAGCGAGTCCTCTATGAAGATCCGCACGTTTCGCTCACCACGGACATGACCAGCCTCCTCCAGCGCCCGGCGGTTACGCGCCTCCGCGCTCGCTGGCCGAGGCCCGTGAAAAACGCTGGCCGAAGAAGCCCACCTCAAAGCCCTCCTGATCCATGCCCAACAACCTGCTCCTGCCTACCTCCGCTACGCTGCGGAGGCAGAGCAGGGGCTGTGCAGAACACACCCGAAGTCATGATCCGTGTCGCAACCGTACGCGGCACCATCATCATTGTACGCGTCGATCTTCGTCAGAATCACTCGGCAGCTTCCGTAGCTCCGAGTGCCGCCCGATTCCCAGTGTGTACACGTGGCACAACAAGCGGATGGAGAACTACGATGAACCGCGTGTGCGGGACATCCATGGTTATCACATTCCGACGGGGCTCTGTCAGAGCAAGGGTTTTCGTGTGTGCAGTTCATCGAGTCTCATCCTTTCCGTTGGAAAGAGGACGAACATCAATAATGCTCACCTCATCCAGCTCCATCCGCACAAAGCGCGGATCGTCAATTTCCCACAGCCAACCCATTCGCTTTGCGCGTGGAGTCATGTACTTTGCGCGGAACCATCCGGCAACCGTGCCCCTGTCAGCGTCTTCAACGCGAACCTCGTATTCATGCCCGATAAGCGTTCTCATAAAGACTCCTTTTGAATATCTTGCTGGACCTTATCGGCGGCCGCCGGAAGGACAGCGGGGGCGTTGGAAATACTAATTGCCTCACACATCGCCCCGTACTCCGGCACGATGATCTTTGCCCCGCGCTTGATCCTGATTCGGATATAAGCCAGCTTCGTCTCGGGCTCCTCCTGTGCTGTGTCGCACAGTCCCTCAAACGGCGTCCGCTCGTCGTCATAACGGACATCCCGGTCAACCCGCACCCGCAGTACCTCGCAGTCATCACACACTTTGTAGTGTACTGGATTGCCATCAAATATGCCATGGTGGTAGTGATACAATTCCCCGCGCTGAATCACCCCATGACATTCGCAGCACTTATGCTCTTTTCTAGCCTTGCGCGTTTTCATAAGGGAGTATTTAATAGTTTCACTCATTTCAATTCCTTTCTATCACACCTTGTCACCGTCTCGCCCTTGTGGATGATGATCGCAAACAGCTTGCACCAGCCGAGTGCGTTTTGTCGCAATCGGCAATTTCGGGCTCGTCGCCCGGAATGATCAAGCTGGCGTTGGAAAAAGATGACGAATCCACTTCGGGCGGTCTGTCCTCCGTGGTAACGCCGTTCATCAGGGCGACGTGGCTTCCCTTCCGGGTTCCGGTTGAGACGCGGGGGACATCAACGCTGGCCAGCGTACCCCGCGCTTCTTTCGCTATGTAACGAGTTTCGATCCCGTGCGCGGTATGCACGGCAATAGGCCTCGATCCTTCAAATGGTATTTGTGATGCTTTCATAATAGATTTCCAACATCCCGCATGACCTTACCGGCTACCGCCGGAAGGTCAGCGCGAAACTCCTTGATGATCTGCAGGGCTTCGGCCGCATCGTCGGCGATGGCCTGCATGCCGGATTGGGTGTACTCGTCAAGCTGTAGGTGGTTTTCGATGGTAATGCGTCCGTTGGATCTGCGGGTCACATAGAAATGCTGGTGCCTGGTGAACCGGGTCAAGAGTTCGCGCTGTGGTTTAAATACGGTTAGGTTCAAGACCTCACATCCTTTCTTTTTTTACTGTTTTCCCAGTATCTCATCCGCTCGCGGAATGGCGCAAGCGCCGCCTTGACCCGCTCCGCGATTTGTTTAGCTGATTCCAGTTGCATCACGCGGCCCTCCTCTGGCGGCGGACATTCCCGCCCCCCATCGCAATTATGGCCTCATGCAGATCCGCTGCCATCTGATTCCGTATCCGGGCTGTCATCTCTTCCCACTCCGGCCAGCGGCGGGCGGCCCAATCGTTTAGCAGCCGGGTCTCATCATAATTCGTATCGCGCTCCAGTCCGGCATATTTCGGGTTTGCCGGATTGCACATGATGTTCCACCGCTCGCGCCACCCTTGCGCCTGCTCCATCGCCCGGCGAACGTCGTCGATAAAGCGGCTGTTGACCGCCAGGCGGGTTTCGCCGTAACCGGCGGCGCGTTTGCGGTACATGAACACGTTGATGACCATCTCGCGCAAGGTCGGGGAATAGGTTTGCTTGCTCTCCGGCCCGGCCATCCATGCCACGACCTCCAGCAGCTCCTCATCGGTCGGCGGCTGTTTGCTGATTGACTTGTTGATGTGCCGGACCGCAAACGAGAAGTCGCCGTCGTTAAGCCACTCGGTACGCGGCCAGTGCATCTTTAGCAGCCTTGCCCACTCGGGCAAATACCCGCCGGACCGACCCGCTACCGTATTTCCCGACGCCGTCACATTCTTGCCGATTGCCATTATGCCACCTTCCTTCCAAACCGCTCTTGGTTATCCCGCCAAGTCACCATCCGCCGCGCAGTGTCCCATGTCTGCTGCTTGGCGAACTTCGGACGCCCGCGCGCATCCGGCTCCGTCCAGTATAGGTAGAACCGGTTGCCCTCCTCATCCGTCGGCAGGATGTGCTCGGCCTCATGCACCCGGTTGCATTCGTCCAGGAACTCATCCGCCGTCCACTGCTTGAAAGTCTTGGGCTTCTCATTTTTCTTTTCAGATACAGATACATCTTCAGAAGCAGATACAGATACAGGGTCACGCGACATCGCGTGACCTTCCGTGACGTCACACTCTATTTCTTTTCGATTTCTCTCCCTCCGTTTCCTCTCCCTATCCGCCGCCGTTTTCGGATCATTCGAGAGCTTTGCCCGGTAAATGTGATGGTTCAGCACCATCCACCCGCCATCTATCTCGGCAATCCGCCGTCCGTCATTATCAGTCGTGCGCGAATCGTGGTCTGGCTCCATCAACACGCGCAGACCGTCCACGCACTCCTGACGGGTGATGTTCGCCGTATGCGCAAGCCCCGGAACCGAGGCCATTACCTCCCCGCCCCGGTCGGCCATCGCAAGCATGGTGATCCACAGGATGCGTGTCGCCTTCTCCTCCATCCAGATGGATGAGGTAAGAATGTTACTGAATAGTTTCGTGTAGCCCGCCATACTAGCTCCCCACTTTCTTGTTATCACCGTCCTCAAAAAGCCGCCGCGCAATCGCGTCCGGGATGCTGGAGCCCTGCCCAGGCACCCCGCAGGGGGCAAACCGGTGGTGGCGCCAATGCCCCAGTATCACCTCCAGCGGTGCCCCGTACTGCAACGCCACGCTAACCGTCTCCATCAGCGTATCCAACCACCCCTGCCACCCATCGGACGCCTTGCAGAACAGTTCCACCGGCCTCCCGGACGCGTCGCGGTTAACCGTCAGGTATATCCGCACCTCCGCCACCATGATCGTATGCGTCAGGCCGCGAATCACGCCTCCCACTGCGTCCCTGACAGGTCTTGTTCGCCCGTTGGTCATGCCCGTGCCCCCACTAGGTAATCAACCCCCTCGATCAGCTGCGTGTCATACGGCCGTGGATTGCGCGGCTCGGCAAACGCCACCGCCCGCGAAATGCAGCGCCGGACATAAGCGGGATCTTCCTCCAGCCCGTTGATGGTGATAACCGTGCTCGCCTCGCGTGTGGTATTTGTCAGATTTTCGTCATGTACTACACCGGAAAGTTTACCGATCTTTTCGAAGCGTACCGCCAACCGGATGAACTCCGAGAGCGGTTCATAAATGGCGGCGGCGCAGCCATCCGCCCGGTTCTTAAGCTCCTCGCTGATTCGCAGCTTCATGGTGTATGTGCCCCCTTGCATCGGTTACAAACTGCCCCGTAAACACTATGCCAATCGCGGATGATATTGATTCGCGTGACAGCGTTAAGCCCCGTTGCATCCAGGTAATACCGCTCACCGCAAACCCCGCAGGTAAGAATCACTTGCATAATACGAGCCCCCAGATCGAAACCCCGGCGATATAGCCACCAACCAGCATCCCGATTAAAAAACTGCTGGGATGGATGAATATAGAAGGCCACCGCCTCCGCTGTACCGGCATCACAACCCGAACACCCGCGCTTTGTGCCGCGTCAATAAGTGCGAATCCATGATACATCTCTACACCTCCAGCTTCATTTGTTTATCGTGCCCCTGCCGGCGGCGTAGCTCATCGAACAGCGCCGGGGTTGGGATCTTGCGTATATGCCCGCGCGTCCGGTCCGCCGCCTGGCGGCGCATATCAGCCATCACCGCCCGCTCCGATAGCCACACCTTCGCGCCCAGGCGGTAGTGCGGAATGCGCCCCCTCTCAATCATCCCGTGGATGCCCGAGCGGGATATACCGAGAAGCCTCGCCATTTCCCCCGGTGTACGCAGATCATCAGGAATCCGCACCTGCGGCCTGCCAACTTCACTGACCATAATGTGCCTCCAATAATGCAATGATCCCCCTGAAACGGTCCCGGATGAGCTCCAGCGCCGTGTGCTCCGGCATAATCAGGGCTTTGAGCTTTTCCTTCGAGTGGTCCGAGAAATCAATCCGCATCCCGTCCCGCAGGGAATGCCGCGCTTTCAAAAGTTGCGCGATCAGGTCCGTCTTGCGCTTGCTCCCCGGCGCGTCATCCGCGAACTCCAGGGCCAGCGAAAGTGCCTCATCCGTGGCCGACCAGTAATCATCGTCCGACATATCCAGCGCGATCGACTGGTCAACCGCCGCAAGCATGCCGCGCGTTTTATGGATCGCCCGATCCGTCACCGCCACCGCATCCAGCAGGATGCCCAGCGTCTGGCTCCGTCCCATACCCATCCCATACCTCCTTTTGTCTCTGCGTTAACTCGCCTTTTAGGAAAACCGCCCGCCTGTCGGCTGGCGCGAGTGAGCAAATAAAAAATCGGAAATAGCGTCTCGAATCAGCCTGATCCTGGTGCAGCCTTTTTCACGGCGTAACACGTCTAAAGCCCGCACCGTGTCGTTGTGTAAATCAATCATCAAAGGCCTGTGGTTTGCTTTCATGGTGGGCAATATATACCAGCCCGCTGGCGGGCGCAAGCAAAAATATTTATTTTTTTTGTGACAAACAAAAACCGTTGATTTATTATAACAATCATGAACTACACAAACGAGATGAAAAGCATGGTGAAGGCGGCGCTTGACAAGCGCGGATGGAGTAAAACCGAGTTTATGCGGCGCAGCGGTCTTGCTAGGGAAACCGCGCGGCAAATTTACAACGGCGTTCCCGTCTCCATTGATGAGGAAAATGCCGCGCGTATTTGCAAAGCCCTGCAGCTGCCGCTGGATGAGTTCTGGCAGCTTTCCGTCAGGGACCTCAAGGCGGCATACAACCTTGACACATACGACAGCGTCATGCTTCGCGAGGCCTCCGCCGAATACGGCTTCAGTGTGGCGGCCCTCAAGCTGGCCCAGCGCTTCGAAACCCTGCCCGAGGAACTGCAAACCAAAGTGCTTG
>CAYQAV010000084.1:0-3528 GCA_964415565.1 uncultured Candidatus Peribacteria bacterium | reverse complement strand
ATTTTCTGTTCCAGTTCGGCCACGATCCGTTTAACCCGCATGACATCGGGATGATTTGGTCCGTACGTCTCGTCAAGCTGGCTGAGTTCAACTTCGGCCTTGCGTTTATCAGAGACCAACATCGGGATGCTCTGGTCATTGACCAAGTACTGAGCAGCCTCCACTAGCTTGTCATCCGCAAGGGATTGAACCAGCGTATATCTCGCCTCCTGCTCGGCAACACCCTGGCTGGCGCGAATACGCAATTCCTCGAGCATCGTCAGCGTCATCTTATCAAGCGAGGCCCGGCTGCCAGCCATGGCATCAACAACATCGATCTTGTATTCACGTCGGATACGCTCGACCTCCGCCTCGGCCTGTTCCAGCCGACGCTCCTGCTCCTGGAATGCCTCGTAGAGCGCATCCAGCGCCTTCTCGGTCGCCCGCTTGCTGCGACTTTCCATCTGCTCACGAAAGACCTCCGCGACCATCGTGGCGGTCATCGCCGCCTCATGGCCTGCCTCACTTTTCGGTTCGGAAAGCAGCACCTGGATCTCGATCAGATTCGTGTCGCGATACTGTTGAACCCGCATCCATTTGGACATCAGCTTGACGGTCTGCTCCATACGCATGGCCGGAGGCAGTTGATCATAACCGTATGCGCGTGACAATTTGCGGTCCAGATCACGACGACGGACAACCTCCTCGATCACGGGGCGGGACTGGATCAACTCAAACTGCGTCCGCAGGAACAGGGGATCATAGCGCATCATTTCGGGGGAAAAGACAGACACGTCTGGCGCGCTTTCCTGCACCCTGACCACAGCAGAGGCCATATAGACCTTCGGCATGGCATAGGTAATGATGATACCCGTCATCACCACCAGCAGGGAGACCGCGATCACCACTTCCTTACGGGAACTAATCACACGCCAGTAATCGAGAAAATGGAGGCCCTGTTCGCTGTCAGCCATCGTGCAACTGCCTTGTTAACCATTAAGAGAACAAAAAAGAGACGGAATCCGCTGGCGCCGGGCGCAACCAGATTCCGCCTTTATCAAACCGTCCCGTGTGCCCGCCCCCCTGCCACATCAGAAGTTGAGCGTCGCCCCGACACGGACCGTGTTCTTGGTGTAGGATGAGCCGACCGCGTCATCCGCGTCGATCTCCTCGACGCGGTAGCCAACCATCAGCGAGAGCGATTCCATGGCGTAGAACGACAGCCCGACATCCCCCACCAGAACGTTCTCATTGCCACCGAGACGCGTCTCGTCGATCTGCTCATACGTCGACTGGTGGTAGTTTCCCGCCACCTGTAGTTTCAGTTTCTGGGTGAGCTTCGCATTGACGAAACCACTGAAATCGGCGTACTCCTGCGACGGATAAGGGAACGCATCCGAGTCACGGATTCCGTAACCGACCACCACACCCACCTGCAAATCTGGATTCATCTGACCACTGATTTCGGCACGTACATACGGCGTGTCATCAACATCGATATCCTCGTCATCGTGATCACGAGTCTGCCAGCCGACCGAAAGCGAGCCGAGTACATTTTCCGTAAACGAATTTTCGAGGCCAACTGCCAACACCACGGAATCAAAGTCACGCGTGTAAATCAGATTATCCTCGTAGCTGTACATCCGGTATTCACCGGTCAGGAGTGTGCGCACTGTCGGCGTCAGACTGCGTCGATGCTGGATGCGAACGCCAGACTCGTCCTCATCGGACCTGGCGGCCACCGCCTCATCATCGAAGCGACTGACACGGTTGTGCACTTGCAGGTCCAGGTTCGAGTAACGGAACAGATCGTAGTTGAGTCCCGCCGTAACGGTGTTCGCCACGTAGCTTTGGTCGCCGCGCACCACGCTGCCGTTCTCCTCGATCTGCGGATCGTCGGTAACCGAAAGTCGATCACTGACACGCAGGCGCAGACGTCCGGAAAGGGCGTGGCGCATCTCCACACCAAGGTGATGCTGGAAATCGGTTTCGTCTTGGTTTTCGCCGGGTTCGGTCCGATACCGCAGTGCCGGAGCATAATAGAAATCGAAAAGAGAGCTGGCATCACCAAAATAAAGATCCAATCGCGGACGCAGGAAGAGATCAACGTTATCCTGCTTGTTATCCGCAGTCGCATCCCGGTTATCATCGATTTCCGCGACAACGCCAACCGAAAAACGGACGGGCTGACCTCTCTCATCTGTTTGCGCGAAAACACCGCCAACAAAAAACAGGGACACGACGCTGGCCGTGACAAATGCATGACATGATCTCGCCATATAACACTCTCCTTACTCTGAACCGTTAGGACAACGATTGTGCACAAAAACATCCAGTCTGACTGTCCGTCTGTCTTCCGTGCGTCGAACGTCCTGTATCATGGCCTGCAACCCCATGGCCGTCAACAAAAAACAGCATTCGACGTAATTCAGGTGTGAATTGGAGCAGCCCTGGAAAGTCATGCTCCGGCACCGGCGTCGATAAATCGTTACCCTGCCTCTCGGTAAACGCCAGGAACTCTGCCATGACCACCGCGCATACCAAATGCATGCCGCGATCGTATGGCGCGCGTGAGCAGTACCCGTCGCGCAAATAGCCGGTGACAGGCGAAGTGCAGCAGGGCTGCAAGGGTTCACCCAGCACGTTGTGTTGTTTACTTACTGGAGGGACTCAGAACCGGGTTATCCGATGCGGCTACGGCTCGCCAGTGAGCTATCCGAGCATTCTGAGCATCTGCTCGGCGGCGATCACTACCAAGCCGAAGGCTAGGTGTGCGGCCAGTTTAACCGGGCCTCTGACATGTACATGCCGTCCCCCGTGTTGTTCGTGCAGATGGGAGTTGATCCGTTCGACCGCGCTGCGCTCGCGGTAGCGCACGGCTTCGGCGGGCGAGAACTCGCGCGTCTCGCCTCACCCCGGGTTGTCGTCGATGATCGGCACATGCCCCAGGCGTGCTGACATTTCACGGATTTGCTTGGCGTCGTACGCGGCGTCGGCCAGGTCGTAGAGATTGCTGTTCTTCTTGCATCCCCAGTCGCAGAGCGTTGGCAAATCGGCCAGATTGGCCTCCAGATCGCGTTCGAGTTGCTGTTGCAGGCGTTTAGGCTCCGGCGACGGCGCAGGGGGATCGTCCTTGCGGCGGCGCCCACGCTTGCCGCCATTGGACTCGGCTCCCGGCTTCGATTTGGTCTTCTCCTCCGGACGCGCCTTGGCCACGGCCTTTTCGCGGGCGTGGATGGCGGTGGCGTCGCGGCTGATGTGACCGGCGATCTTCTCTCCATCGTGGGTTTTGATCAACGCCTCGTGAATCGCTTGTGGTCGGTTGTCGCTTGAGAACGGGTCAAAAGCACGTGAAAAAGTCGATTCGGAAGGACCCTGCCCGAGCGCTTCCCCTCCGCATATCCCGCGCATCGTGTTTGGCGGCGGCATGGTACGGCCTTGAAAAACAAGGGCGGGGTGGATATGCCAGACGTTCCGTTGGTTCGGAGCTGAAGCATTATACCTTGCAAAACCCCTCGCTGTGCCCGGCTTCAAGCGGGCACAGCGAGG
>CAYQAV010000083.1:0-3299 GCA_964415565.1 uncultured Candidatus Peribacteria bacterium | reverse complement strand
TAGAAAAATGATATATTGCTGTGCTTAGATATGAAATACAAGGTTATCCAAGTGATACAAAAAAAGTTTTATCTGATTTTGGTTATTGAAATGACGAATATATAAAAACAAAAAAAGACTTAGTTTTAGTTACTTGAGCTGCAAGTTCAAGTGGAAAGATGTCTACTTGTTTAGGACAAATTTATCATGAACAAAAAATATGACAAGATTCAGGTTATGCAAAATATGAAACATTTCCTATATGGAATCTACATCTTAATCATCCTGTGAATTTGGCTTATGAAGCTGCAACTGCTGATATATGAGATTATAATACTATGGATATTTATCATGAAAAAGCTTATAGTATGACAAGTGTAAATTATAATAGAGATGTTGATGCTTTTGAAATAGTTTCAAAATTGGCACAGGATTTTTTACCAGAAACAAATTATACAAGATCATATAAATCACCAACAGATATGTGAATAAATACTGCAGGTTTTTGTATATTAGATGATGAAATAGTTAAACAGGCTTCAATAGATGAGATTGATAGAAGATATATTTGGTACAAAGAAATAATAGATAGAGGTAATTGAGATAAAATATGGCTTGATAGATGTGACAAACTAAAAGAAAGACTTTAAAAAGTCTTTCTTTTAGTTTATTCTAAATATATTGTCTATAATTATTCAAGTTGCTACTCCTGCATTTAGACTTTCTGCAAATCCAAAAGAGGGAATAGTTATTTTTTTTGTAACAAATCTTTCTATATTTTTACTTATTCCATGAGATTCATTTCATATAACTATAAATCATCAATCTTGTTTCTCAAAATCTATTTTGTGAATATTTTCTCAATCTAAAAATGCTCAAAATATATCATATTTAGAAGAGTTTTTTTCAAAGTATTTTTCTAAATCAGTATAAAAAATATTTGTTCTAGAAATAGATCACATACTTGAAGATACTACTTTTGGGTTTGTTAATTCTACAGTTTCTTTGCTTGCTATTATTTTTTTTATACCATACCAATCACAAATTCTTATAATAGTTCATAGATTTCCTGGATCATTTATAGTATCTAAAACTATTATAAATTCATCATTTTCTATTTCTAAACTTTCATTTTTTGGTGAAACTACAATTGCAATTCAAGAATTGTTTGATTTTGAAATAGATATTTTTTTAATAGTTTCACTATCACTTATTTCGTAATCTATATATTTTAAACTATCACTATGTTTTTCTTTAAATTTTTCAGTTATATGTAGATTTTTGATTTTAAAATCAGAATTTATAAGTTCTAAAACAGACTTTTCTCATTCTACTAAAAAAAGTCATTCTTCTATTCTTGTTTTTTTATCTCACAAGCTTCTTATAAATTTTTGTTTTTCTTTGCTTATCATTTTTTAATTTGACATTATTTAAAATATATTTACTATACTTATATGTAAGCATTAAATTCTGCAGTATTTGCAAAAATTTTGATACTTATTTTATTCTCCCTTGCTCTAGATAACCTCCCTAGAGCTTTTGCTCCCGTGATTTATCCGGGAGCTTTTTTTATTTATAAAAATTTAATACATATTCATTTATACTTTCTTTATTTTTTGCTCTAGCGAAATGGAAATCAAATTTTTTATATAATAAATCATTGTTTAAAAAATTTGAACCCAAATATGTCCATAATCTATAACCTTTATTTTCATCTAATTTATGTAAAAAATTTGAGTATAATTCTTGAGTTCAGTTATAAAAATCTTCTAAATCATTTGCCCAATAATCTTCATTAAAATAATCATTTTTTAAATTTTCTTTTTCAAATTTCAGTTTACCAAAATCAAAAACATAATATATAGTTTCAAAGTTTTCTTTTGTTCAATATCTTACTTTGATAGAGTATTTTTTTTCTTCACTTTCTAGAATTATATCTTTTAAGGGCATTTCTAGGTTTGCAAGTGCATAAGGAAAAAATCTATTATTAATCAAATCTAAAATAATTTCTTTTTGTTTTTTTATATCTCTACTTTCATTTACCAAAGGGGAGAATTTTAGTTTTCTATAATTATCTATATTTAAATTTTGAACTACATTTATTAAGTCTAAATAATTTAAAAAATCTATTTGTCATTTATTTGTAATTTCAGAATTTTCTATAATATAGCTTTGTCATCATTCAAAGCATAAAAAATTTAATTTATAATTATATTTTTTAGCATATTTTTCTTCAATTGGTTTTAATTGTTCTAGTTTCATAGTATTTAAACTATAAAATCCATCATCTATTTCTCTTGGAAAAACTATTCATTGTCATACAAATATTTTTACTAAATTTGGTATTTCATAAAAACAATTTATTTCATCTTCACTAAATTTTGCATATTCCCATTCTATTTCTTCTTTTCTATATTGTCTATACTCTGTGTCTAACTTTTGTCTTTCTTTTATATTTTTTGCATCAAGTAATTTTAGATTTCATTCTAACTCGTTTCTAGTAGCCATGTAAACTACATTTTTAAATTTTTTGCTTGTAAATTTAGCATATATAAATTCTAGTGCTTCAAAATTTGATCCAGGTTCTGTGTCTACATCTGTATAAAGTATTTCTTCATCATTTTCTATAAAAAGAGTCATAACATCATCTTCATTTGTTATGAAATTATTTTTGTACAATAATCATGTTATCTCAATTCATTTGTAATGAATAACTTTTTCAGTTTCAATTATTATAATATTTGGATTATTTAAATATTTATTAAAAATTGGAATCAAAAAAGCAAGAGTTTCAGCTAATAATATATCAGGTTTTTTCTCTAATTTTTCATATATTTCTATAAGAGTATATGGATCTATATGATCTAGGTGAGAATGACTTAAAAAAATAGCATCTATATTTTGTAATTTATTATAGTTTATTTTTATCCTTGGATTTCTTGCCATCATATCTCATGCAACGAAATCTGAAAGCCAAGAATCAGATAATATTTTTACATTTTCTCCAGATTTATTTTTTATATTTACCAAAAATTCACTATGTCATAGATAATCTATTTTCATATTTTTTAGGTTATTTTAATTTTTTTTAATTGTAATAATATTTTAAATTTTTCAAAATAAATAAAAGTATTTAAGCTTTTTTTAAGTTTAAAAACTATTATAATAAAAATTAATATTATTTATATAAATATAATGAATAAGGCTTAATTGTAAAAAGTGTGTGGCTAAAATAAGGAATATTTGGTATAATAAAGCCAAATACTCCTTTATTTTTAACTATGTTAAATAAAAATAGCCATAAAATCTGTAAAAAATGT
>CAYQAV010000082.1:0-49260 GCA_964415565.1 uncultured Candidatus Peribacteria bacterium | reverse complement strand
TGATTTTGTAGAAAAAATTAATAACACTTGTTGAGAATTTAACTCAATTTTTAAAGAAAATTTATCCAGTTTATTAAATAATAAAATCCAAATAATTAGATAATAGTTATGCTAAGATTTCTAAATGTTTTTAGTATAAATAATAATTTATCTTCTTATTTTACTGTAAAACTAAAATGATATGATGATTGTTATAGAATTAGAAAGTGAAAAATAAGAGTAGTTTTTATTAAAAAAGAAGATGAAAATGAAATTTTAGCGGTTGATACTAGAGGAGGAGTTTATAAATGATTATAAAATTATTTAATAATTTTTAAAATAACTCTTGTTTACGAGAGTTATTTTTTTGTGCTTGAAATCCCATATTTGCAATATTTTTATGAATGATTATAATATATGAAGACTCTCCAATTTAATTTTTAAATTTTTGGAATATGGAAAAAGAAATAGATGTAGAAGCTTTTAAAAAAGCTTGATTAAGTAATGAAGAAATTGAGTGAATAAAAAGGTGATTAAAAGATTTAAAAAAGTGAAATATTTATGAAGAAACTGAATTTTATTCAAATTTAGAAAAGAAAATATTTTCTAAAAGAAAGAATTATGTATAAAATAATTTATACTAAAGAATCTGAAGATAATCTAGCAGATATATTTGAATATATTTCAAATGATAATGATTTTTATGCTGCAAAAGTTTTACAAAATATAAAAATAACTATAGATATATTAAAGCTATTTCCATTATCATGAGCTATAATAGATAGTAATATTAGAATTATAGTTGATACAAAATATAAGTATTCTATATATTATTATTTTAATTGAAATGAAGTTATTGTTTTATATGTATGAAAATATAGAAAATTTGTTTAAAATTATTTATTTAATTTTTAAAGACTTCTCGAAAGAGAGGTCTTTTTTTGTGGTTGAAATTTTATTCAGTACAGTATATAAAAAGTATATATTGATTTGCATTTTTAAATTTTAGATATATAATTAGGTAAATTTTAATAAATAATTATTAATATTATGAAAACAATTAATTGAGAAATCTTTTATACAAAACAAGAAATGTCTGATATGTTAGATAAAGCAATTTTAGAACAAGCAGAAATACTTAGAAAAAATTTAAAAGAAAAAAGAAGTAAAAACACTTTTGTAAATGAAGTAGAATATGTATAAAGTATCATTTAGTCCAGATATATATAATTATTTATTAAAATATTTTAATAAATATAAAGAATATTTTGAAATTTTATATCAAGATAGCTGAATATGGTCTGAAAATCAAATTATAAATTCATATATTGAAGAATCAAAAAATAGAAAAATTGAAGTTCTTGATATAATTGAAAAAAGATTACAGGAAGAAAATATATTATGAAGAAAAGAGAATAATTATATAATTATCAAATGGAGAACAAAGTATTTGTTTATAGAATTCTATGAAGATATAAATTTAAAAGAAAGATATGTTCTTATTGTATCTATTAGATAAAAATTATTTAATAATTTTTAAAAGAACTCTTCGTTTAAAGAACTCTCGGAAACAAGGGTTCTTTTTTTGTGCTTAGATTTTATTCAGTATAGTATATATAAAGTATATATTGATTTACATTTTTAAACTTTAGATATATTTTTAGGTAAATTTAGTTTTTTAAGTTATTAGATATGGAAAAATTATATTCACTTTCAGAAGCTCAAAAAATTGGTACAGAGATAATAGAAAACCAAAAAAAAGAATTAAAAAAAGATTTAACTAATTCTAAAAATAAATTAGCTTATGTATAGAGTATATTTTGAAGAAAGTTTTTTTGAGTGATTAACTAATTTTGTTTCATCTATGAAAAATTATTATTTCAATTTTTATAGTAACACTTGAATATATGATGAAAATAAAATAGTAGAGTGATATTTTGAAAAATATGAAAAAATGAAAACAGATATTTTTAATGAGATACACTCTATTTGTGTGAACTGAATAATATGAAGAAAAGTTTTGTATTCTTTTGAGAAAATTTAAAACAGTAGTTATATGTTTAGATATTGAAATTATAAAATACTTTTTATTCTATTAAAAATGATTCAAAAAGTGAAATAATAGTAAATAATTTTATAATAGAGATATAAAACTATAATTTTTAAAGACTTTTCGAAAGAGAGGTCTTTTTTTGTGGTTGAAATCCTATATTTGCAATATTTTTAGAATGATTATAATAAGTGTAGATTTAATTTTTAATAATTATATATATGGCTATAATAAGTGTAGAAGTTCCAGATAGAATAGCGAAAAAATTTAATAATATAAAAGTTATAAATTGAGAAAAACTCTATGATGAAATAGATAGAGAAATTTGGTCTTCTGTAAAAGTAGGAGAAAGTGCAGAAGATGTTTTAAGTTATTTAAAAAATATAAAATAATTATGACAAAAACTTGGCAAAAGTTTCTCCTAAAATTAGATGTAAAATCTAGAGAAAATCTAGAAATTATTTTATTAAAAATAATTAAAAGAGAATTTTCTGATTTAGATATAAAACCAGTTTCTTGAAAAAAATGATTTTTTAGATGTAGAATTTGAAAAATCAGAATAATATATTCTTATAAAAATGATCTTATAGTTATAGAAGATATTTGATATAGATGAGATATATATAAGTGATTATAAAATTATTTAGTTAATTTTTAAAGAACTCTTCGTTTACGAAGGGTTCTTTTTTTATTCTCAAAACTTAATTAGACTAGACCTTTTACTAATAATCAAGGTCTTTTTTTGTTTAGACTTTACTTTTTGAATTTTGATATTAAAATATAAAGGTTATTTATTTTTTAAACATTTTTATTAATATGTTGTTTTGAAAAAAAGAGAAAGAAGTTGTTGAAAAAAGTTTATTAAATACTTCTACTAATAACTTATTAGTTTGAGTTATAGTTGTTTTGGCTTTAGTTATTGCAGTTATGGGATTTTTCTTATGAAAAATGACAACTGGAGGTATTTTAACTAATTGAATTTCTAATGTAAAATATGATAAATTAACAGTAAAAGTAATTAAAGATTCTAGAGATTCTACTCTTGATGCTAATACTATTGTTACTGAAATGAAAAAATTACCTTCAATATCTTGAGCAAAAATAGAAATTTTAGATTTTTCTGATAAAGGTATAAGTGATTATTTAAAAGAAAATAATATTAAAGCATTACCTGCATTTATATTTTCTACTAAAAATTTTGATGTTTCAAATGATCCAATTCAAGCTGGTCAAGATTGAAATCCTGTTCCTAAAATAGATACTTATCTTCAAGCTCTTCCAAATGGAGAATTTTTCTTAGAAGTTGGTTCAACTTTTGATCCATTTGCTGAGAGAAGTGAAAGAGGTTTTAGAGTTATTGATAAAGCACAATTAGAATCAATAAAAAAAGATTCTTACATAAAAGGTAATGTTAATGCAAAAATTACTTGGTTAGAATATAGTGATTTAGAATGTCCATATTGTGCTAAATTACATGCTGATGACAAAACTCCAGCAACTATTTCTGCAAAATATTGAGATGATTTAAATACAGTATTTAATCATTTCCCACTAGCATTTCATAATAATGCTCAACCATGAGCAGAAATATTAGAATGTTTAGCTGCTCAAGAATGAAGTGAAGCATTTTATAGTTTGATAACTATAGCTTATGAAAAAAAGGATTCTACAAAAGAAGCTTTAATTAAAGAAGCTGTTAAATTATGAGCAGAAGAAACAAAATTAAATAAATGTTTAGAAGAAAAAACATTTACTAAAAAAGTTACTGATCAAATGCAAGCTGGTACAGATTTATTTGGTATAACTTGAACACCAGGTAATGTACTTATAAATAACGAAACATGAGAATATGAAGTTATTTCAGGTGCTTATCCTGCTGACGCGTTTTCTGCTATAATAGATAAATTAAAATAATAAAAAAAGACTGATTAATTCAGTCTTTTTTTAGTTTAAAATTTGTTTTACTAGATGTTCATTTTTTCTCCAGTTCTTATGAGATTTTGCTCTAAGTGCTAAGAATACTTTTTTTTCAAAGATTTGTTCTAATTCTATTCTAGCTTCTTTTCATATTTGAGAAATCATAGCTCATCATTTTCATACAATTATATATTTTTGACTTTCTGTATCAGTATATATATAAGCTACTATTTTTAATAATTCATCAGTTTCTTCAATTTCTTCTACTTTTATATAGATAGAGTGGGGAAGTTCTTCTTTTGTATGTAAAAATGCTTTTTCTCTTATTATTTCACTTATTCTAAAATATATATCTTGTTTAGTATAATATTCTTCAGGAAATAACAATGGTCACATTTGTAGATTATTCTTTACTTTTTTAAGTAATTCTTCAAATCAATCTTTTGTAATTGAAGATATTTTTACTATATCATTTGTATCTGGAATATTTATTTTTGCTTCTAAATCTATTTTTGTATAAATTTTAATAATTGGTTTATTTACCATTTCTAAAATACTTCTTATATAATTTTCTTCTTCTCATCATTCTCTAGAAGAATCTATAAAATATAGAATCATTTCACAATCTTTAAATGAGTTTATTGCAACATCATTTATTTTTTTATTGAAGTCTTTTTCAGATTTATGAATTCAAGGTGTATCAAAAAATATGATCTGACTATCATCATCATTATATATAGCTAAAACTCTTCTTCTAGTGGTTTGAGGTATGTTTGTGGTAATTGATATCTTTTCACCAATTAAAGAGTTTATAAACGTAGATTTTCATGCATTTGGTCTACCTATGATTGCTACATATCAAACTTTTTTCTCTTTACTAAAATCACTAGTATTTTCAAGTATCTCTTTTAGGTTTAATTCTTTCATTTTTATGTTTTTTATTAGTTATATGAATAGAAACAATAATTACTTATATTAATTCGAAAAACTCAACCATTTTACAATGTAAATTGGGATTCAAACAGTTTCTCATTTATATAAGTAATTATTGTTTCTATTTTTTAATTATTTATCTTCCGTTTTAATATGATGACTATCTCTATAATCATCTACAACATTAAGTATTTTTCTAGCAGCTTGTATAGAATCAGGACAAAAATCCATTTGAAGAGTTGTTTTATTTCAAGCTGTTTGAATTGATAGAGTTCAGTAATTTAATATATTTGCAAATAATCAACTAGTTTTTGAGTTTACTTCTTGAACTTGTCATAAATTACATTCTGATACAGCTCTATTTAAAAATGCTATTTGTTCTATTCATATAACTCTATTATTTGTTACTACATACATATCAAGCTCATGATTTAGCCATTCTATGTAAAGAAATAATGAAAATATAAGCCATATAATTATATTTGCCAGGTGAGTTATAGAATTAATTCATAAAATTGAATATATAGTTACTGTTATAATTATATTTAATAAAAGATAAATTCATAATATTATATATACTATCCAATGTCTTTTTACAAGCATTATTACTTTTTCTCAAGGTCTAAGATTTTCTAGATTTATCATAGATTATTATTAACAAATATTAGGTTTTTTTATATAAAGAGGATCTATTTTTTTAATATTTTCTAATTTTATTTCTTTTATTATACTTAAATAATCTATATTTTCAATTATTTCCACATTTTCTATTTCTGCTTCTCAATAAATTTTTTTGATATTTTTTTCTTTTAAGTATTTTTCTATATCTTGATTTAAAATTATCTCTATATTATTATCAATTTTTTCCTTGAAAAAACAATCTCTTTTTGAACTTGATTTTACAATAGGATAATTTTTAAATAATTCAAAATATGAAATAGGTGTTAAACTATTATTTGTTATATAATTTATACTATTTATAGCTAAAACAACTGTTCTAACTCAGGTGAAACTTCAAGGTCAATTTACAAGAACTATGTTTTTAATTTCATTGTAATTAAGTTTATTTTTCTTTAAAAATTGATCAATTGTTGGTATAAGTAAACTAGATTCATTTCATTTTATTTCAAATATTGTTTTGTCTAGAATTTCTCTATTATTATTAAATAATATTATAATAGAATTTTTTGATATAGTATTTATAAATAGGTTCATTTTTTTATTGTAAAATATAATTTTTCTTATTTTAATTTTTTTATATAATTTGTAAACATTAGTTAATTTAATATAAAAATAGTGATTGATCTAAAAACAACAATAGAGAGAAATAAGATTTATACTGAATCGTGAAATATACTTTCAAAGTTAATTTTTATGAAAAGTCTTTTAGAAGAAGAGGCTTCTTTTTTGATTGTTGTCGAAAATGAAAAATATATACTTAATTATCTTAAAATAGCTAAATTTCTAGGTATAAACTTAGACATAATGGACAATATTTCAGACTTTGTAAATCTCACATATAATTGATTTTGAAAGTATATAGTAACAAAAGATTTCTTTTCAATTAATATAAGTTCAACCGCTCAATTTGAATATAATAGTATTTTTTTACTAGCAAAATGACAAGTTATTTCTATATCTGATCTAACTAAAAAATTAAATTCACTTGAAATCATTTTTAATGAGTATCAAAATCCAAATACTTTTTTTATTTCTGGAGATACACTTAACTATACTGATAAGACTTGACAATTAATAAAAATCACGTTTTGGGATAATGAAATTGACGAAATATTTATTTGAAAAAAACTAGTTGAAAAATATACATTTTGACTAAATAAAGTTATAAGTTCACTTGATATAAATAGAAATACTTCAAAAACTATATTGGAAATATATAAAAATAAACCAATCTTCACAATTCTTGACAATATAGATTTTTATTCTACTTTTGATGATATATTTGAGTCTTTAGAAAATTATGTTGTTTTCTCGTCTCTATGAAATTTTGATACTAGTTATAGTTTATGATTTAATGAACTAGTTATTCACAATGTTGATGAATTTAAAGATATTTTGGAAAATAAAAACATAGCAAAATATATATTTACAAAGAATAAAAAAACTATAAATAATTTTTTAAATTTAAATAATTTAGATGATGTTGTTGTTTTTGAAACTGATTTAAATAATATAAAAAGTCTTAAGAATGATAAATTAGTTATATTATCAGATGACAATATTTCTAGAATCTTTATAAAAAAAAGGGTAAAGAGGACATTAAGCGAAAATATGGATTTGCTTATGCAAATAAAACCATGAGATTATATAGTTCATATAGACCATTGAGTTTGAGTATTTCGTGAGATAGTTGAAAAGGAATTGTGAGGTATAAAAAAAGAATATATAACACTTGAATATAAAAATGAAGATAAACTTTTTGTTCCTATAACAGAAGTAAATCGTGTATCAAAATATGTTTGAGTTGAAAATCCTAAATTAACTGCTTTATCAACAAAAGAATGGGAAAAAAAGTTAAAAAAAGTTTGAGAAGATGTAGAGCAAATAGCAGGTGAATTACTTGAAATATATGCAAAAAGAAAATTACAAATATGACATAGTTTTAAGTCAGATAAATATACAGAAGCTAAATTTTTTAATAGTTTTGAATACGAATACACACCTGATCAATATAATGTAATAAACGAAATATACAAGAGTATGGAAAGTGAAAATCCTATGGATAGATTACTTTCATGAGATGTTTGATTTGGTAAAACAGAAGTTGCTTTTGCAGCTATTTTCAAAGCTATTATTAATCATAAACAAGCTGCTCTTATTTCACCACTTGTAGTTCTTGCTTATGAGCATTTTGAAAAAGCTATTGAGAGATTTTCAAATTTTCCATTTAATATAGAAGTTATTACTAGATTTGAAAAAGCCAGTGTTATAAAAAATGTACTTGAGAAACTTAAAAATGGTAAAGTAGATTTGATTATAGGGACTCATAGATTACTTAGTGAAGATGTTGTATTTAAAGACTTATGATTGCTTGTCATAGATGAAGAACATAAATTTTGAGTAAAAGATAAGGAAAAAATTAAGATTTTTAAATGAAATATTGATATACTTTCTATGTCTGCAACACCTATTCCTAGAAGTTTAAATATGGCTTTAAATTGAATAAAAGAGGTGTCAATGTTGACAACTCCACCTGTCTGAAAACAATCAATTCATACTATAGTTTCTTCATTTGAAGATGATATAATTTTTGAAGCTTGTAAAAGAGAATTTGATAGATGAGGACAAGTTTTTTTTATACACAATAGAGTAGAAACAATAACTTGAATGCAAGCATATTTAGAAAAATTATTACCATGAAAAAGTATAGTTGTTGCTCATTGACAACTTCCTTGAGATACACTTGAAAAAAGAATTATAGAATTTAAAAGGAAACAATATGATATATTACTTGCTACAACAGTTGTAGAAAATGGTATAGATTTTTCAAATGTAAATACTATTTTTATAAACGAAGCCAATAATTTTTGAATAAGTCAAATTCATCAATTAAGATGAAGAGTGTGAAGGTGAGCAAATAAATGATATTGTTATCTATTATTTAGAAAAGATACTATCAAAGAAGATGCTGCAAAAAGATTGAAAACAATAGTTGATTATAGTCATCTTTGAGCAGGATTTGAATTGGCAATTAAGGATCTAGAAATAAGATGATGATGAGATATCTTAGGTATTAGACAAAGCTGAAGTAGTGTAGAAATTTGAGTTAGTTTATTTTTAGAAATGTTAGAAGATAAGATAGAAGAATTAAAAATAAATAGAAGTATAATAAATGAAGATGAAGTTAGTTTAAAAAGAATTGATACAACTATTGATCTAAATATTGAAGCATATATAACTGATAAATATTTTTCAAGTGAACTTGATAAAATAAATTTTTATAGGGAAATAGAAAGTATTAGAGATATAGAAGATTTAGATAATCTTATTTCTGATTTTAAAGAAATAAATTGAAATTTTGAAAAACAAACACAAAATTTATTTGATATAATTAGACTCAAAATTCTTTCTAGTAAATATAAGATAAAATCAATTAGAAAAGTAGGTATAAATTATCAAATTGATTTTGATGAAAATACTTCATTAGATGAGCTAAAAAGATTTTTATTATTAGATACTAGTCTAAATTTTTCATTTGTAATTAAGAACAGATTAAGAAGTCTTGTAAAAAATTTTGCAAATGAAGAAAAGTTGTTAGAATACCTTTTGTTTATTTTTGAAAATAAACAAAATAAAAAAAGAGTTATTATAAAGAAAAGTAATTTATAAATCATAAAAATATGAAAACATTTAAAAGCATATTATTGCTTATTATTTTAACATTAACATTAAATAGTTGTATGACAATTAATAAAAAAACTGAACAAAATAAAGCTTCTACTTGAGCAATTTATAATGAAAATGATGTTGTTGCTGTTATGAAAACTACAAATGGTACTATAAATATAGTTTTAGAAACTTCTGACGCACCTTTTACAACTAACAATTTTATATGATTAGCTAAATCTGATTATTATAATGGTATTATTTTTCATAGAATTATAAAAGATTTTATGATTCAATGAGGTGACCCAACTTGAACAGGTATGTGAGGAAAAAGTATTTATTGAGAAAAATTTAATGATGAATTTAGTCCTAAATTAAAAAATAATAAATATACTATTTCTATGGCAAATTCATGAAAAAATACTAATGGTAGTCAATTTTTTATAAATGTTAATGATAATAATTTTCTAGACAACAAACATAGTGTTTTTGGTAGAGTTGTAGAGTGATTTGATAATGTAGATAAAATATCAAAAGTTAAAACAAATTCAAGTGATAAACCAGAAAAAGACGTAAAAATTATAAGTATTGATATAAAACAATATAAGTCTTGAAGTTTAAAAGATTATAGTTTTGATATTGATGCTGCTAAAAAACTTTATACTGAAAAAAATACAGTTAATTTAGAAGCTAAAAAAGGTATGATTGTTTGATCATGAAGTACAATTTCAGTTGATTATACTGGTACTCTTGAAAATGGAGAAAAATTTGATTCAAGTTTAGATAGATGAACTCCACTTGAATTTGTAGTTTGATCAGGTATGATGATTCCAGGTTTTGATAAAGCAGTTGTTGGTATGAAAATTTGAGAAAAAAAATCAATTACATTGCAACCAATGGAAGCATATTGAGAAAGAGATGAAAAAAATGTTCAAAAAATACCAAAAGAAAATCTAGCTGATTTTGAACAAGCAGGTTTTAAACTTGAAAAAGGTACAGTTCTTCCAACTCAAATTTGAAATATTGAAATAATTGATAGTGATGAAACAACTATTACAGTTGATTGAAATCATCCAATGGCATGAAAAGTTTTGAATTTTGATATAGAAATTAAAGATATAAATTAATAAAAAAAGCACTCATCAGTGCTTTTTTTATATTATATTTTTTTTATAAGGACAAATTTTGTCTTCAAGTCAAATATTTCAACATGTCTCTCTTAAATCTCTAGAAACATCACATTTTACTTTTCAATCAACTAAAATGTCTATAGTATTTCATGAAATTGGACATATGCATTCATATACTCATTCACTTGTAATTTTTATATATTTTTTAATTACTAATGGAAGAGGTTTTATATCTAAATTTTGAAATCTTTCATCAGTTTCTTTATATTCTATTATAGGCATTTTATAATTTTATTATATAATTTTATTTTAAATATATTCAACTCTATTTCTTCAATTTTTTTTGCTAAATATAATCAATTATCAGCTCTATTAAAAACATTATTTGTATCATCATTAAGTTCTAAAGATGATATTCATATACTAATAGTTATTTTTGTATTTAAATCAATTTTATTCTTACAACAGCAATCATTATCTTTACATTTACATCAAGATTTAATTTTTTTATTTACTAATTTAACAATTTTCTCTTCTATTTGAATTCTAAGAGAATTTAGTTTTTGAATATATAATTCTTTATTTCATCATTTCATTATAATTAAAAATTCTTCTCATCACCATCTACAAATTTTATCTTCTTCTCTAAAAAATTCTATAAAATATTTAGATATTTCTTCTAAAACAATATCTCAAATTTTATGTCAGTAAGTATCATTGATTCTTTTAAAAAAATCTATATCAATAATAATTATTCAATAGTTTTCTCAATTTCTTTTTTTATTAATTATAATATCTTTAAGATATAAATCCATTGATCTTCTATTTAATAATCAAGTTAAATGGTCTATATTACTATTATTTAATAATTCAATATTTTGCTTATATTTTTTAAATTTTTCATATCTTAAATGAATTGCATTTATTTGATATGAAATTTTTTGTATAAAATTTCATATTATGAAATTTTCAATAGAATTATTTTCTATTAATTTTTTTCAAATTTTCATAGTAATAGATAAAATTGGTTTTTCTTTTATTTCTACAGGATTATATCAAAGTATGTCTTTAATTTTTTCTAATATATATCTAGACAATATAATAGTGTCAGAATTTAATATTTTATCTTTATTAATTCATTCTAATTCTTCTAATTTTGCTATATTTAATAATTGTCATATTGTTTTTATGCGAGCTAATCATAGTACATTATGAGGATTTATACCTAGTATATCATTGCTTGATACTAATCTTTTTAAATTATTATTTTTATCCATAAATTTATATAAATAATTTTAATTCTATTAATATATTTTATATATTAATTTAATAAAATGTCAAGAGTTTTTTATTTTTTTATATACATTACATCTCAGAATGAAAAAAATCTAAATTTATTTTTTATTGCATAGTTATATGCTTTTTTTATGTTTAGAGTTCATCATAAACTTGAGACAAGCATTAAAAGTGTTGATTTTGGAAGGTGAAAATTTGTTATTAATTCATTTATAAATTTCCATTTATATCAAGGATATATAAAAATAGAAGTTTCTTTATTTCAATAATCTAAAATTCAGTTTTCATCGCTAAAACTCTCTAAAACTCTTACACATGTAGTTCACACTGCAATTATATTTTTTCACATTTTTTTGTATTTATTTAGTCTTCCTGCAACTTCCTTTTTGATTTCTATGTATTCACTATGCATATAGTGTTTTGTTAAATCTTCTGTTTCAACAGGTTTAAAAGTACCTACTCAAACATGAAGCAGTACTTTTTCTATTTTTACTCACCTATTTTCTAGTTTTTCTAAAAGTTCTTTTGTAAAATGTAATCAAGCAGTGGGACTAGCTGAACTTCAATGATGTTTCGCATAAACTGTTTGATATCTTTCAGAATTTTTTAATTTCTCTGTTATATATGGAGGAAGTGGTAATTCTCAAAAACTATCAATTATTTTTAAAAACTTAAATCATGATTTATCAAATCTTATAAATCTTCACATTTCACTGACTTTTTCAATTAATCAATTTAATATTAAGTTTCATTTATCATCATAAAACCTAATATTTCTTCATATTTTTAGATTTTTTCCAGGATAACCAATGCATTCCCAAGTATCAAGACTTATTTGTTTGTGTAAAAAAATTTCTACTTTTTTTATTTCTTTTTTTCATTTTGGAAATATATCTATTTCTCAAAAAAGTCTAGCATTTATGGTGCGAGTTTCATTTAATACTAAAACATCATTTTCTCATAAATAATCAGCTATATCAAAAAATCTTTTTTCTTCTAGATTTCAAGTATTTTTATCCATTATTAAAATCCTAGAATTGTCTCTAGGTTCTATAGGTGTTTGAGCAATTAGCTCTTCTGGTAGGATGTAGTCAAAATCTGAAAGTTGCATGAAACAAACAATTAAATATATTAAATTTATTCATTCTAAAAACTCGACCAATCAAGATTTGGACTCAAACAGTTTCTTATTACTAAATTTAATATATTTAATTGTTTAAGTTATGAATATTTGTGTATTATATGGTTTTTGGATTAGAGTCAAAAAAACCTGCATTTTATGCAGGTTTTTTTTCATAAGAAAATTCTACTTTATGATTTAATCAAAGAGTTTGTTTTATATCATCATCTATAAACCAATCTCATTGAATATTTTCATTTTGAGATTTTATATATAATGTATTGTTTATTATTTTAAAATCTACATCTTTTAATCTATCTTCTAATCAATAGCTACTTAATTTAAATTTTAAGCAAACTAATTTTTCTTCATCTGATAAATTTGGTAATTCAGCTTTTAGTTTTTCTTCATCTAATTTTCAATCTTTTCCAAAAACTTCTTTTAATGAATCATCTTCAAATGCCATACTATATCATGCATATCAAAGTAATCATATAATTGCAATAGCTCTTATTTTTGTATTTTTTATACTTTTAGACTTAATTACAGATTCTTTAAATATTGATGATAATGTTTTACCACTTGATAATGCTTTTGATATACTATATATTCATTCAGCAGATCATCTTCATATACTATAAATATCTTTTACAGGTTTAAATAAATATCAAACACCTCATTTAAGTCAAGATTTAGACATTTCTTTAATTAAAAAAACTGTATCTACCGCAAGTAAAGCTCATCATATTCAAGCATCTAATCAATTTGTTATTTTTGGCATTCAATCTTCCCAATTTAATCAACTATCTCAAATTAGCCATATAGGTCATATTATTGGAAATATATATTTCATTTCTTTTCTAAACTCTTCAAAAAATGGTTTATCTGAGTTTGCAGAAATTCAAGCTACTGCAATAATGGGTAATTTATCAAGACATCATTTTACAATTTCTGGAAATTTATTAGCAAGTACATTCCATTTACTTATTCATTTTAAAGCAGCTTCTTTTGATTCAAAATGTAATACCATTCTGTCTCATAGTCTTGAAATTTCTCATATTTCTGATAATTCTCTAAGTTTTGCAATTCATTTAGTTAAAAAATTTCAGTTCAATAATCTTCTTTGAGCTTGAGTTACTTTTTGTATTTTACTTTCTAAATCAAATAAATCAGCACTTGCTCAAAATCATAATTTTGAAGTTATACTTCATTTACTTAATCATTCAAAAGTATATTCCATTGCAGGTTTAAATCAATCAACAAATTTATTAAAATCACTTACATCTATTCAAGTAGGAATTTGAATTTTTGCTTCTTTTAATAGTTTAGTTGCAGTTTCTATATTTCATTCAGATTTTTGAAATATATCTATTATCTTATAGTTTTCTTCTAATTTTCATAATGAAGCAGTTGATTTTTTTAATATATCATCTGCATCTTTATATATTTCAGGAGAAATATTTTTTGCTATTTTAGCAAAATTTTCAGCTTGTTTTCCATAATTTCAAGTTAATGAAGCTCATATTGATTCATATCATTTAACAGAAGTATTAGTTAAAAATGCTATTCATAGTCTTGATACTGATTCTGAAATACTTCAAATCATATTTAAAAATAATCATCATTTTCTGTATAATAATCATATTAAAATAGCTTTTTCTGATTCATTCATTCATTCGATGCTTTTATTAAAAGTATCTATACTTATACTACTTCATACTCACAATGCATCAATTGAAAAGCGAATCATATCTGTTCATGCTTTTGCAAAATCCATTCAAAATGCTGAAATAGGAATAATTCAATTTATTAATAATCAAATCATTAATGAACTAGTATTTATTCAAGCATCAATTCACGGACCAAAGAAATCTTTTATTTTAAATTCCTTTTTTTCTCATATTTCATAAAACAATCAAATTGTTTCATTGCTAATAGTAGTATTTTTTTCAACTAATTCTCTTAATTTTAATAATTTATTTTGGTCTAGATCTATATTATATTTTTCTTTTATTTCTTTTTTTAGTGCATTAATAAGTCATTCTTGAACATCTTTTTTAGTTTTTTCTATTTGTTCAGGATTAATTACATCTTTTAGTAAATTTGGTACTATTTTTAAAATTTCAGAATAATTTAATTCTCATTTTTTAAGTTTTGTATATAGAGAGCTTAATTCTTCAGGAGATAATTTATTTATTGCAGAATCTAATTTAGCTTGATTTTCTGGAGTTAAAGTTTTACCTATTTTTCATATTATTAATTTTTTAGTTTCTTCTTTTGTTTTTTTTATTTCTTCTGGTTTTAATTTTTCTATTGCTCATTTTACTTTTTCAGCAACATCACCAATTTTACTTTTGTATCATAAAAGTCTAGCTATTCAAAGAAATATTCAAACAAGAAATCAAATTATTCAACCTTCTTTTTCTATTTTTTCAAGCCAAACCATCAATCCTTCTTCTCAAACTTTTTCTTTTATTTCAGATGCTTTATCTTTTAATTTTCCTGCTTTTTCTTCAGCTTCTTTAACTATTTCAGAATCTCATAATTTTTTTCATAATTTCTCTGCTTCTTTTCCTGCTTCTATTGCTTCTTTTTTTCCTGCTTCTAGAGCTTTATTTAGTTTCTCAGGAGAATAATATTCTCTCGCTTTTTTGAATTGTTCTAAATGAAGTCTTGTTAATTCTTCAACAGTTAGTTTTCATTGTTTTAATCTATCTGCTTGTTCCATACTTAATATAACATCTTTGTATTTTTCTTTTTGTTCTTCACTTAAAACAGCATCTTTTATTTCAGATACTTTTTTAGTTACTAATTTTGCTGCTTTTCAAGGAGTTTCATTTAAACTAGGATTCATATAGTATTTTATTATTTTATAATTTATATTATTTTATCATAATTTATATTAAATAACAAAAAATGGCATAAATATATTTGATTTATAGTATTTATTTTTTATGGTATATTTACCATTTACTATTATTTTGGAGAAATTAAATGATAATACTTGATTTTATTTTTTTCCAAGTAACTGTATTTTTTTATTTAATGATTCAAATATAATAGGAAAAATTCTTCTTGGTATGATTTTTTTGATTTTGCCTACCATTGCAATTATTGAATTAATTAAAGATAAACAAGAACGGATTATTTCAATTATTTTTATAATTTTTTAAACTGGATTTATTAAATCTTTTTTAAGTTATAATACTTTAAAATATTAACCTTAGATATTAATAATCCACCTTTAGCATATGTTTTTGCAGATTGTATAGGTACTATCCTTTATTGGTGGACGATAATATCATTTATATCACTTCCGTTTTTAAAATCTGACAAGGTTAATAATAAAACTGATAATGAAGAAAGAGAAAGTTATTCAGGTAGTGATATTTTTTCTGCTTCTGAAGAGAAAGTTTTTTTGGCTGCAGAAAGAATCAAAGAGATAATGAGGAATCTTTGAAAAACAAAAAACTACTGATTTTTCAGTGGTTTTTTATTGTTCTAAAAATGTACTATCATTTAAATATTCTATTATCATTGAATTAATTATTCATAAATACATATTTGATATTCAATCTTGAGCAATTGCAATTGCTGCATCAGACATATTATCAGCTCACCATTCATATCATTCAACAGTATTAAATTTATATATTTCTTCTATTGTAAATGGAATTGTAAAATAAGCTCATACTTTCATAACTCATCATTTCCAAGTTATATCATTTGATGAAAATAAGACATTTTTAATTGCTTGTTTATATTGTCACTCTGATAAATTTTTTGGTAAATCCTTAATTAAAATTTTTGGAGTTATTAGACTATTTCATATCTCTCTTGGTATATATCTAAAATTATTTCAATTATGAACAAACCATTTTAAAAATGTATAAGGTTTATCTAATAAAAAAGGCAAATTAGATAATCTTTGATCAATTTTACTTCAAAAATCAGATATTCATTTTATTTTTTTATCAATAAGTTCTATTTTTTTATTATATCTTTTTAAATTTTCACTCTTAGATTCTTTTTTATTTCCTTTACTAGTATCATTTTCTACCTCTATTTTTCAATCTTTATTTTTTCTTAAAGTTACTTTTCAAGACATTTTCATTACTCATACCATTACAAGTGCTTGTAAATATTCTTCCCAAGTCCAATCTGCTTCTCATTCAAATGCGTATTCCAATCATACTGAAGTACTTGTTAGTAATCATGCTTCAGCTAAAACAGCAGTTATAGATGTATTTTTAAACATTAAAGCAGGCACTTTTTCTGAAATATTTCATATAGTTGCTAATGTATTTCATGTTTTTCATAAGTCTAATCATGTCTTTCAAGCTTTTCATATTTCAATACTATCTTTTTTTATAGCATTTGCTAGTTTAGCTTTTTCCATAACTTTGCTTGCTCATCTTAAAACTCACATAAAAGCAATAGATTTAAATATCTCTTTTGCATTTCAAGTTTCATTATTCCAAGTAGTATTTCAGTAAATTAGATTATTTGTTATAGTTGTACCTTCATAAAAAGATACTCACTCAATAGTAGCTGTTGCTCAAAATTTTGCTAATCTTCAAGCTCTTCATAATCAATTTACTCAATCTGCTAATGTTGTAACACTTGCTCACCATGTTGCAGCAGCTAAAACTCATCTTGCAGCTAAAGCTCAAACTCAAATACTTATAATTGATAAAGCTAGAGTACTAGAAACATCAATTGTACTATCTATATTTTCATCTGAAATTGTAAATATTTTATCACTAAAAAATCCTTTGTTTTTTCATAATCAATTTAAATTTGCATAAATTCATTTATAACTATCTTCTTCACTTCATCTATTATTTTCTTTTCCTATTTTTTCTTCTAATAATGCATGTGTTAATATATTTTGAATAGATAGATCAACATTTAATTTAATAAAATCATCTAATTTTATTTCTTGTCCTCATGCTTTCTTTTTCTCAGCATTTATAGGTTCAAGTTGTTTTGCATATTCATCTCTATGTTTTTCTTGTTTACTTTTTATTTTACTATATGTTTCAAGAATTGCTTTAGCCATTTCTTTTCAAATAAGTTTCTCTAGTTCTGCTGTATTATTATTTGAAATATAATCAAGTAATTGAGGATTTTTAAGTATATCATTTTCTCTTTTAAATTTAGGAGAATTTAATAAGTGATTAGCTACTTTTTCTTTTACTTTTTCACTATTTCAAGACATTCACCCATACCTCATTTGATTATATATTTTTACAAGTTTTTGATCTTTATTATCTATATTATCAAGTAAAAATCATTTAACTTTTTCCATATCACTTGCTCAAATTATACTTTCTTCGTTTTCAGCTTCTATTATTAATTTCCAAATATCATTTATATCACTTTCACTAATATCTTTTCATTTTTGAACATTTTGAAATATATATGAAAATTTATCTTGAATCTCACTTATTTTACTTAATATTATTTCACCATCATTTCTAGAGTCTTTCCAAATTAATCAATTAGCAACTTGGTTTGCTTTATTCTTCCATATATCAAGAATATCACTTAATATAGCTACTTTTTCATATCTTTTTAATAACTCTTTATTTTCTTTTGTTAATTCAGTTTTTTGCAAGATTTTTTCTCAGTCTTTTCAAATTAAATAATTGTTTCATTTTTCAATTAAATATGTTTGACTAAAAATTGATTTATCTATTTTTTCATCAGGAATATCAACTCAACTTAAATATTCTCATTCAGCTGTCGCAACTTCAGGAGCTGTCGCAACTTCAGGAGCTGTCGCAACAATTTTATTAATTTTGAATCATTCAACATTTCAAATTAATGTATCATTTTTAAAAATTTTATCTCAAACTACTTTTATAATATCTCAAGGTAAAATTAAATCAGAATTTTTTTTATCAGTCCATTTTATATAATTTCATTCTATAGTTAAAGCCTTTAAAAAATTTAACTCATCTCATTTTTTTACTACTATTCAAGTTTGAAGTGCTTCTATTATTTGATTATTTATTTCTTGAGATAACTTTCTTCTATCTTCTTCTGATAATCTTTTAATTGCATTTTTAATCTCTTTTAAATTAAGTCATTGTTCTCTAGCTTCTGTAAAATTTTTAAATATTTCAGACATAACTATAATATTATTTATATAAATTCCTTATTATTTTATCATATTTATTTAGTTTAAGACAAAAAATACAACTTGACTAATTATTATTTTAATTTAACTGTCTCAAAATATTTTCTAAATTTGCAAAAAAAACCTAATTGTATATTCTTTTAAAAAGTTAACTAATAAATGATTTATAATATGTTTTTTCGTATATTTAAATACTCTGTAAAAAATATTCTTAGAAATAAGTTTTTAAGCATTTCTTCAATTATGGTGCTTACTTTACTTATGGTTTTTATAAATATATTAGTATTACTTGATGATGTTAGTTCAAAATTAATTGATTGAATAAATTCAAAACTAACTATATCTTTATATGTAGATGAAAAATATACAAAAACTTCTTTAGAAGTTACTGATTTTATAGACGATATAAAAAAACAAAATTATGATGTATTGGTAGAATACAAAACAAAAGATGACATAATAAATGAAATCAGACTAAAAGAACCAAATTTAGTAAAAATATTAGAGAGAAATAATCCATTACCAGATACAATAGTTTTATCAAATATATGAATTTCAGAATATAAAAATATAAATGCATTAGTTGAATCTAGGCTTTATTTATTGGTAAATGACTCAAGTCAAAAAGATTATTTTGCAAATTATAATACTCAATATAAAAAAATAGAAGATGTTACATCAGTTTTAGATATATTACAATTTTGATTAAATATAATAATACTTATATTTTTTATTTCTATAGCAATTATTATATATAGTATTATATGAAATTTTATCTACTATTATAGAGATGAAATTTATATAACTAAATTAGTTTGAGGTTCAAATATTTTTATCTACTGACCGTTTGTATTACAATGAATGATTTATTCATTTATAGCATTTTTATTAAATATAACTTTGTTTATATTATTATTAAGTAATTTAAATTGAATTTTCTGAAATATTTATACATTTACTTTCTCAAATATTATTTTATCATTAGAAATGATAATGTTTATATTTATATGAGGGTTGAGCTGATTTTTCTCTTCAAAAAAATATTTAAGATAATTATTGTACAAATTTTTTACAATACAAAAATGGCATTATTTAAATAAAATAAAATATTTTTGTATTTTTTATACAAAAAAATTTGCATTAATAATTTTTTTTCATATAATCCACGAGCATTAAATAACTGGTCTTGTAGCTCAGCTGGTTAGAGCGCCGCACTGTCACTGCGGAGGTCGCGGGTTCGAATCCCGTCGAGACCGCCATTAATGTAGCACAATGTTGCTAAACAGATAGAAAGTTTAAAATGATATTTTTATCAACTTTGTATCGATAATAATTATATGTTTAAAATTTGCTTATATTCTGGGGTCTTAGCTCAGTTGGCTAGAGCGCCTGCCTTGCACGCAGGAGGTCAAGGGTTCGACTCCCTTAGACTCCACCATTTTTTAAAAATGACTACAATTAAGCTTTACGAGTTACTGTTTTCGGTGATTCGGTTTTGAGTTATAATTAACTTATATTATTAACATAGTAAAAAATGCCTTCAAATAAAAGACCTAGAAGATTAAACTATGCAGTTAACAAAAAATGACCTAAAACAGGATGAAAAGTTGGTAATGCTGTAGCTCATTATACTAAACTGCAAGAAAGAATTAAATTTGAGTGAGAAACTAAATGGCTATTAAATGCTGTTAAAATTGTTACAGTTAAATTAAAAAAATACCAAATAAATCTTAACAAAATATAATATGTCAAGACTTACATGATATGCTCATAGAAAATTAAGAAGAGCTTTGTCAATAATTGAGAAAAAAGTTAAAAAAAATAAAAGATAAAATTTGATTTTATCAAATAAATAATTAAATTACTTAAGTTGTTAATACAAACATTTATTTTATTATATTAAAAATAATACTATGGCTTTTGATAGATCTAAACCACATATGAATATTGGTACTATTGGTCACGTTGATCACGGTAAAACTACTACTACTGCAGGTATATCTGCTGTTTTATTCCATAAATATGGTTGAGGAGAAGGTTTAAGAGACTTTGCTTCAATTGATAATGCTCCAGAAGAAAGAGCAAGAGGTATTACAATTAATACTTCACATGTTGAATATGAAACTGCTACTAGACATTATGCTCATGTAGATTGTCCTTGACATGCTGATTATGTTAAAAACATGATTACTGGTGCTGCTCAAATGGATGCTGCTATATTAATAGTTGCTGCTACTGATGGACCTATGGCTCAAACTAGAGAACATATTTTATTATCAAGACAAGTTGGTGTTCCTTACATCGTTGTTTTCATGAATAAATGTGATATGGTTGATGATGAAGAAATGTTAGAATTAGTTGAAATGGAAATTAGAGATTTATTATCTAAATATGATTTTCCTGGTGACGATACTCCAATTATTAGAGGTTCATGATTAGTTGCTTTAGAAAATCCTACTGATTATGAAAAAGCATATGGTGCTAAAACTATTCTTGAATTATTTGATGCAATTGAAAGATTTGTTCCAGTTCCACAAAGAGATTTAGATAAACCATTCTTAATGCCAGTTGAAGATGTATTTTCTATTAAAGGTAGAGGTACTGTAGTTACTGGTAAAATTGAACAATGAGTTATTAAAGTTGGTGAAGAAATTGAAATTGTTGGTATTAGAGATACTCAAAAATCAACTGTTACTTGAGTTGAAATGTTCCATAAATTATTAGAACAATGACAAGCTTGAGATAATGCAGGTTTATTATTAAGAGGTATTCAAAGAGAAGACGTTGAAAGAGGTCAAGTTCTTGCTAAACCAGGTTCAATTAAACCACATACTAAATTTGATTCAGAAGTTTATGTACTTTCAAAAGATGAAGGTGGTAGACATACTCCATTTTTTAAATGATATAAACCTCAATTTTACTTCAGAACTACTGATGTAACTTGAGATATTGAATTACCTGCAGGTGTAGAAATGGTTATGCCTGGTGATAATGTTAAAATGACTGTTACTTTACAATCTCCAATTGCTATGACTGAAGGTCTAAGATTTGCAATCAGAGAAGGTGGTAGAACTGTTGGTTCATGAGTTGTTGCTAAAATTATAGCATAATTAATGTAATCTGATAAATCCAACATTATTGATTTTCAATAGTGTTGGCTAATTAGAACTACATTAAAACTAGTTTATTAATTATAAAAAAAATATATGGCAAAAAAAGCTGCAAATAAAATTAGAATTAGCGTTAAAGCATTTGAACATAAATTATTAGATGAAGCTGTTAAAAAAATAGTTGGTATAGCTAATGATTCTGGTGCAAAAGTTGTTTGACCAATTCCATTACCAACTAGAATTGAAAAAATTACAGTTAATAGATCTACTTTTGTTAACAAAGATGCTAGAGAACAATTTGAAATTAGAAGACATAAAAGATTAATTGATATTTTAGACCCTTCTGCACAAACTATGGAAATGCTTCAAAGTTTAAGTATTCCAAATGGTGTTTGAATTGAAATTAAAGCATAATTATTATTACTTATTAAATATTAGATAATGTCAAGAGTTTGTGAAGTTACATGAAAAAGAACTGCAACAGGTAATAATAGATCTCATTCATTGAGAGCTACAAAAAGAAAATTTTACCCAAATCTTTTTTATAAAAATATTAAAGATCCTGAAACAGGGATTGTTTATAAAATTAGAGTTTCTGCTAAAGGTTTAAAAACTTTAAGAAAAAACTGATTAGTATAATATAATTACTTCCTCGCGAAAGCGAGGATTGTAATACATAAAATATAGTTACAAATAAGCCCAGGTGGTGAAATTGGTAGACACGCGGGACTTAAAATCCCGTTACTTCGGTAGTGCGGGTTCGATTCCCGCCCTGGGCACCATACTTAAAATAAAATGAAATTATAGTAAAAATGCTAATAGATGCTTTAGTAATCTAAGGAATCGAAAGGAGGATTTTCACAAAGTGAAAATTTTATTACGACGAATAGGAGTAATAAAAACGGTGTCTGACCCATAATGGCAACGATTCCCGCCCTGGGCATCATATATATAAAAAAACTAATAATAAACTATTGATAAATTGATAGTTATTGAGCTAAAAAACTATTTTTTGGTTTTAAACTCTCAATTTTAAAAAAACCTTACTAATTTATAATTTATACTTGATTTATGTTAAAAATAAGACTATCTAGAGCCTGAAAAAGAAATATGCCTTTTTTTAGAGTTGTTGTAACTGAACATACAGCTGCTGCTAAACATGGTTACAAAGAAATTTTATGATTTTATAATCCACTTTCTAAAGAATTTAAAATAAAAGATTTAGAAAAGGTTAGAACTTACGTATCTCACTGAGTTCAATTTTCTCCTAGAGTTGAAAAATTAATGAAATTAAATAATGTTTCTTTATAATTTTTAAAATCCTTCAATAATTTTTTATTTGAAGGATATTATTTTTTTATATAAAAATTTATGGATGAAGTTAAATTTTTAAGTTTTATAATTGAAAATATAGTTTCAAAAAAAGACTTAGTTAAAATTGAAAAAATTGAAGATGAACTTTGAACGCTTTTAATATTATCAGTTGACAAAGAAGATATGTGAAGTATTATTGGTAAAGGTTGAAATAATATTAACTCTATTAGATCTCTACTTAGGTTATTTTGAGTAAAATCTAATAAGAGAATCAATTTAAAAGTTTTAGATTAATTATTAATTTAAATTAAAATATGATAATAGAAACTGCATATGCTATAGAAACTTGAGCATCTATACTTTGAGATAATATGGAATTTTGAGATTTTGTATTACTAGCTATTTCTATATTTGTTTTATCTGCTTGAATATTTTCAATATTATTTATTTTATGGTGAGGATTACTTTTAATCCTTTCAGGAGGTAAAGATGATAAAATAAAACCAGCTATAAATACTATTAGATATGCTGTTATTGGTATTATCGTTACAGTATTCACTATATTCGTTTTTCCTATTTTAGGTAGATTACTTTGACTTGATGTTGAAAAATATGCTGAGCCTAAAAAAATATTTCAAAAAATAGAAGAATTATGAACAAAAATTTTTTGAAACTCTAGTAGTTATAATTGAGATAATATTACTAATCCAGATTCTTTACCATCAGATTTTTCAGATTTATAAAAAAAGAAGCCGTAGGCTTCTTTTTTTATAAACTAATATCTTTTTTAAATAAAAAATAAATCCATTTTTCATATATACTCATTTCTTTAGTATCATGATTAATATTTTCTTCATTATTTATAGTAGTATTTATTTCATTTGTATATTCTTCAATATCTTTTGTAAATTTATTATATCTATCTTCACTAGTTAAATAGATAACTTTTTCTCATTTATTTTTAAATCATTGTTGGTCTTTTAAAATTTTATTTTTATAAGCACTAGATGTTTTATATCCAATTAATTGGTTTGCAATTGTTATTTTTGAAGTTATTTCTTTATTAAGACTAGTTATGTAATCTATGTGAGAGTTTATCTTATATTCTTTATATTTAAATGTTCAAATTAAGTATAAAATGTATAAAGTAATAACAATCATCACAAGAAAAATATATTGTTTTTTCATATTTTTTGAATTTTAACATTTTTTATATAATATATATGTGTTTATATATATATTATAATACTTATAATGCAAAAAATAGAAAATAAATTTATATATTTTATATTGATTTTAATCATTTTTATAATCTGATTTTCAGTATATATTTCAGTATTTAAAAAATGAGTTGATAGAAACTCGTATGTTGTGCTAGTTGAATGAGAAGCATATTTAAATAATGATTCTTTATCAACTGATAAAAAAGAAAAATTATCGTTAAATGATGTAATTAAAACTACAAAGGAAAACTCATTAGCAATAATAGAATGGTGAGATTGAAGTGTAACAAGACTTTGATGAAATACATCAATAGTTATAAATGAATTGTTTGTTTCAACAAATGTAGAAAAATTGAATATTTCATTTGAATTGTTATCATGAAAAACATGGTCAAATGTAATTAGTTTTATACCTGAAGAATCGTATTTTAAAGAAACATTTGCAGATACTGAAGCTGCAATTAGATGAACTATTTTTAATCTTGATTTAGATAAAGATTATTTGTATGTTATTGATCATAATGTTATATTAACAAAAGATAGTTGAGAAACAATTAAAGTTTCAGAAAAAGAGCCTATATCATTGTCTAGTTTTACTTTTATAAGCTTAGATGAATTTATTAAAAATGTAAGAGATAGTGCTTTTGATGAAATAAATAGAAAATTCGATTTAGAACTTTTTAATAAACTAAAAATTCAATTAGAGGAAAAATTACAATCTTTGATAAAGATAAGTTGAACTAAATTAGATAATCTTTCATTAACTGATAAAGAGAAATTATACAATGATTTATTATCATCTTACCAAAACTTAAATTTTATATCAAGCAGTGATAATGCAGATTTATTTGATTTAAAAATTAGTATTAAGGAAAAACTTTTGGAAATTGCTCCAGATAGCGAAAAAGAAAATATATTAAATAGTTTCTTATATGATTTTAAAGATTCGATTAAGAATAAAAGTTATGATACACTTGATAAAATAGTATGAATATTTTCAAAAAATAGTGCATCTATACAGATAAAAGAAGAAGTACTATCATATTTAAATACTATATCTTTTGGTTCAAATATTAAAGAATCAATTATTAATAATATTTCTACTTTAAAAAATAATTTTTCATGAGATGTTTTAAATAAATATACAATTATTGATAAGACAACAGATATTAAAAATAGTGCAGAAAATTTTGTAAAAGAAAAACTAGATAATTTAATAAATAACTAATTAATTTTGAATAATAAATTATTACATAATAGAGTATTTTTAACTATTTCAATATCTCTTTTTATATTTTTGTTTGTATTAATATGAAGTAACAAATATAATTTATTTTATGTAATAAATGAAGAAGTTAAATCATTTATTATTAAAAGTAAAAATTGAGCCTATATTTATGATAAAAGTAAAGTTGATAAATTGATTAACAATAATATAGTTGTTATTAATTTTGATGAAAAGACTCTTGATAAGTTATGATTTCCTATATCTAGAAGAGATTATAAACCTATAATAGAAAATTTAAATAATGCATGAGCTGAAATAATAGCTTTTGATATCATTTTTGCTAATAACAACAACTTAGATATAGAATGAGATGATATATTTGCAAAATCTATAAAAGACGCTTGAAATGTAATATTATGATGAGCTATAATATCAAAAACTTTTAGTGGTCAAACTATTTGAGTAATAGAAAAACCATTGGATAAATTTTTAACTTGAGCACTGTCATTTTGATATTATCAACCAAATGTTGACATAAAGTCAAATGTTGTTACAGATTTCAGACCAAGTGCAAAAATTTATGATATTAATAAAAATTTATGAACATATAATCATTTTGGTATTTCTATATTAAAGGCATATTATTCAAGAATTTATGGAAAGGATTATATAAATTATGAAAATTCAGATAAGGATTTTTATTATTTAAGACCTGATTATAAAGTTCCATTCTTATTATCAAATTCAAATGATATATTGATAAATTTTATACCATTACCTAATCAAAATGAAAACAAATATTCTAAATTCACTTCTTATTCATTTTTAGATGTTTATGAAAATAAGATTGATCCAAAAGCATTTGAGTGAAAAATAGTCTTAATTTGAGCAACTGCAAAATGAATTAAAGATATATTTACAACTCCAAATTGAATTGAATACGGAGTTTATGTTTTATCAAATATAGTAAATACTATATTAACAAAAAATTATTTATTATATTTTGATAAAAATTTAGAATTGTTATTAATCTTTTTATTAATTTTATTATCTGTTTATTTTAATTTTTATAGTTCTTGAAAATTACTAATTTTTAGTAATATATCAATTTTTATTATATTTATAGTTATTTTCCCTCTATCAATTTTTATCTATACTTCATATTTATTAAATTACTGATTTGAATTGTTTTTTACACTTTTAATTTCAATAATTATTTCAAATATTATTAAATATACAACAGAAAATAAAAATAAAAATAAGTTAAATAAGGCACTTTCTGAGTATGTTTCAAAAGCAATTGCAGATGAAATATTATCAAATTCATGAAAAATCAATTTAGACTGAGAAAGAAAAAAATTAGCTATTTATTTTTCTGATATTGAGTGATTTACTACAATTTCTGAAAAATTTGAGCCAGAATTCTTAGTTACATTTCTCAGGGATTATTTATCTGAAATGTCAGATATAATAATGGATTCAAACTGATTTGTTAATAAATATGAGTGAGATGCTATAATGGCATTATGGTGAGCTTTTACTCCATATGATAATTCTAGTTATTATTCTTGTTTATCTGCATTAAAACAACAAAAAAGACTTCTAGAGTTAAATGAAATTTGGATAAAAAATTGATTTTCAAGTATAAAAGTCAGAATTGGTTTACATGTTTGAGAAGCAATAGTATGAAATATCTGATCAACTTGAAGAAAAATGGAATTTACTGCTCTTTGAGATAGTGTAAATCTAGCATCTCGTTTAGAATGAGTTAATAAATTTTATTGAACTTATATTTGTGTAAGTGAAGCAGTTTATGATGAAGTATCCGATTTATTTGAATTTAGATATCTTGATAAAATAAAGGTTAAATGAAAAAATAAACCTGTAAAAATATTCGAATTATTATGATTAAAAAATGAGGTTTCAGATGAAATATTAGAAATTAAAAATCAATTTGAAATAGCTGTTAAATTATATTTAAAAAGAGATTTTATATGAGCTAAAAAAATTTTTGAGGAACTTATGAAACAATGAGATAATGCTCCTAAAATATATATAGATATGTGTGATCTTTATATAAAAACACCACCACCTGATTATTGGGATTGAGTATCAACTATGTCATGAAAGTAAAATTAAAAAATAGTCAAAAAAAGTTTGACTATTTTTTTTTATAAATATAATGATGCACGCAGTAAGAAATTAGCGGCTATCGTCTAGTGGTTAGGACATCGGGTTTTCATCCCGGTAACCGGAGTTCGATTCTCCGTAGCCGTACCAAATACTTATTGCAAATTTTATCGCGGAGTGGAGAAGTGGTATCTCGTCGGGCTCATAACCCGAAGATCATAGGTTCAATTCCTATCTCCGCAACCAAATTAAAATGAAAATAAAGCATTGTTATATAAAATAACGATGCTTTTATTTTTACTAGGAATAATTAAAACTATTTATATATCCAAGGTGCAATTAATTGTAATATCGGTCAACTTAATAGTAATAAAATTAATCAAATTAATGTTCCAATAATTCTTTTTTTTGCGTCATCTTTTAATGATGGATCTGCTCATCACATACTATATAATATACCATTATACACTATAAATAATACTCAAACAAGAGAAGCTATATATGTGAAATATTTTATTATTGATCATAACATTTTTACTATCTGATTAACTCATTTTTCAACCTCACAATCATATAATGCAGGAGCTCAATCTTCTGCTTTAATGATATCTCATTTTTTATCAGTTACTTCATTACAAGTTACTCATGGAATTTTTTCAGTTACTCTAACTTTTACTCTATCTCAACTTGCTGCAAAAGAGGATTCTATTTGAAATAAAAAACTCAATATTATAACTATACTTAAAATTATTTTTCTCATATTAAAAGTTCATTAAATCATATAAAAACACATAAGATACGAGTAATATAGCAGTTGCTAGAACAGTATTCATTACTATATTTTTTCATTTTTTAGCCCTTTCTTCATCTCAAGCAGATGTTATATAATAATATCATGCAAGTGTTAAGAAAAATATAGCTATTGGTCAAGCTAAAAATAATGCTAAATTAGCGAGTGTTTTAAAAATATCAGATCAATCAGCAATTTTTCAAGAATATGCAAATTTTTGCCAAGCTTCAATAAAACCTATAAATATTAATCATATAACTGACCAAATAATTTTATTTTTTGATTCTGTAATTTGTTCTTCTCTTCATCTAGAAGTTATTATTTTTAGTCATGCTATTATTATAATCATTATAGATAATCAGACAAGAATTATTTCTATAAATTTAATAACAGTATTATTTAGAGTTATTGAAAATATATCAGTATTTATAAATAAATTAGTTGTAGAATTTCAAATTTCATTACCCCAAGATTTTCATATTCATCAATTTACATTTGTCTTATCTCATTTAAATGCATTATATATTGTTCAAGGCATATTTATAAAAAACAAACCTATTGCAGAATACCGTAGAGATTTTTTTGCACTTGATAATTTATCATCATCAGTTCACATTGACATAATAATTTGTGCTCATGCATATACCAAATATATAAGTAAAATTCATGAAAATATATATTTTACTTTAGTTAAAATGTTTAATGTAACATTATTTATAGTATCTGAAATATCAGTACTTGTTCAATTTATAGTAATTGATTTTTTATTATTTATACCATCTAATCATTCAATAGATGCATAAGTATTATTAATAATAAAAATACTAAATATTGATATGAGAATCAGGATTATTTTTTGTATAATTTTCATATTTATTATTTTTAAATAATAGTTTCAGGTTTAATTAAGAAACTTAATATAAAGTAATTTAAAATTAAAATAGCAATTCATATAACTATGTAAATAATTGAATTTTTCGCTTTTGACAATTTTTCTTCATCTCAAATTGAGAATAACACTTGAATTCAAGCATAAATTATCATTATTATAACAATTATTCAAACAAATCAATTCATCCAATTTATAATTTTTACAATAATGTCTGATATTCATCCAATTTGACTACTAGCATTACAATTATTTCAATTTATTGTAAATATTCATAGTATAGTAGTTTCATTACAATCAATTTTTCAATAACTAGCATTTACAATTTCTTTTGAAATTTTTACAACTATAAATCAAATTAATCAATAGAAAATACTCATTTTACCAGTTTTTACTTTTTCTTCATCTCAATTTGCAGTTATAATTGAATAAAATGCATATATTGCAATTAAAACAAAGAAAAATGATGCTGCAGTTTCAAGTATTTTAATTATTGGACTTATTAAATTTTTTGTAAAATTATTAGCTAAAGCTCATCATACATCTTTTGCATACAATGTATTTATTGCAAAAAATGATATTTGCATAACTATTATTCATATAGTTATCCATATCAATCATTTTTTGAAATTAGAAACTTCTTCGTCTGTATTTCCTGAAAATATTAATTTAATTACTATAATTAAAAAATATAAACCAGATATTATATAAAATATAGTTTTTAAATCTTTTGCGATTGAATAAACTAAGTAATATATTGATTTTTCTCATTCAGAACCAGCTTTTATATCTCAATTTCCTCATAACTTATCCAAGTATGAATTATTTATACCATTTCAACCACTTATATCTCATATTTGTACATTATTTGCTGAGGGTAGAGTATTTATATCAGCAGAGTAAACATTATCTAAATTTATAAATAAGTAACTTGAAAATACTAGTATAGTTATAATTAATTTTTTCATGAACATTTATTAAAAATTATTATCTATATTATATTATCATAAATATTTTTAAAATACAAAAAACAGATAGTTTTATATATCTGTTTTTTTATTCTGGCATTATTCAAAGTCTAGCTTCAATTTCCATATCAATATATTTCTTTTTTCTACCATATTTTTTTCTTGAATATTCTCTAATAATTTCTGCAATTTTTGTATTTTTATAATTATTATCCCATATTGTCTTTAAATCAAATGGCCTAGTTGTAGCATTATCTATATTTAATTTACAATATGCAGTAAAGTTTGCAATACCTATAATATCTTGTTGAGATAATAATGGAGCATATTCTTTTTCCATATATTCAGCATCATCAGCACCAACCTTGAAACTCATAATTGTTCATGCATTACCAAAAACTGCATCTTTAATACTAGGTTTATCTCATTTTTGTCAAGAATTACCTCATATTTGAGCAATAAATTGGTGAGCCATTATTAATGCAAGATGATATTTTCTAGCTTCAGAAAGTATTTCTCAAAATGTATCAGTTGCAAAATTTTGAAATTCATCAACATACATATAAAAATCTTTTCTTTCAGTTTCAGGTATATCAGCTCTAGACATAGCAGCCATATTTACTTTTGATACAAATATTAAACCAAGTAGTTGAGCATTTAATGCTCAAATTTTACCTTTTGACAGATTTACTAAAAGTATTTTTTTATTGTCCATCATTTCTCTTATATTGAAAGCTGATTTAGGTTGTCCAATTATATTTCTTATTGTAGTATTTGTAATAAACGGACCAAATTTACTTGAAAAATAAGGAATCATTTCTTGTTTTTCTCTATCTCAAGTATTCGCATATTCATGTTCCCAAAATGATTTAACTACAGGATTTTTTATTTTTGACACTTTGTATTTCATAAAGGCATCGTCTACAAATAGCCTTGGAACATCTATTAATGTACCACCATCTTCGACATCTTCCATAAGTGTCAAACATCCATTTCTAAAATAATGTTGTATTCTGGGACCGAAAACTTCATCTCAAAATATCTTTATAAATATTTCAGTTGCATCCATTGCAGCTCTGTCCATTTCTCTTTTTCTAATTTCAGGATCATTTGAAATAACTTCAAGCATGTTTAAACCCATTGGCCTTTCATCATCACTAGGATCAAATAGTACTACATCTTTTGCTCTTTCTTTCGGAGTAAAAGCAAGTACATCTTCGACAAGGTCACCATGAGGATCGATTACACAAACTCAATCTCAATTCCGGACATCTTGTCTAGCAAGATAACCTATAAAAACAGATTTTCAACCTCATGATTTTCAAATTATATAATGATGTCTACCTCTGTCTTTTCTAGAAAAATATACAGGTATTTTTTTATTTCTATATTCATTCCATCACAATAATACTCAATCTTTAAAAACTGGAAATCATCATAATTTTCTTTGAATATCATTTTCTTCATAAACTATTTTACCATTCTCATCTACTCATTTTTCAATTTTTTCTTTTAATATGGTAGGGTCTTTAGGAAATTTTACATTATGAGGAAGTGGCAATTTTTTATATTCTAACCAATTTATTATAGGTGATTTATTGTATACTATATCAGGCATATGATAAAGTGTTGAAACTTCATCTGTAGAAAACCAAGAAACATTTTGGAACAATCATACTAATTTATATTTAAATCAAAAATATCTAACTGGAGTAAAAAACCAAGGTAGTGCATCTTCAAGAATTTGAGGATTATCAAGTGCATTATTATATTCATCTGTAAACATAGAAGCTGCAGCGACAATTGCATGTACTCAATCTTCAGAATTTTGTCTATCTTTACTTGATACTATAACTCTAATTGATGATTTAAACATAGGTTGAGCAGCTGTTTCTCACATAGTTTTTTGTGCTTCAGTTTCTGCTTGATTAAATATTTTATATGCATCTCATTCAGAAGCACCAGGTGCATTATTTCAAGAAACCATACTATCTGGTCATTCGATAATTGATACTAATGGATTCCATAGGAAACTTAAAAAACCAAATAAGTGTTTTTTTTCTTTTTTATATTTTCATTTTGCAACTAATCAAGCTGCTCTAATAGCTTTTTTATTGTAACTAGAAGGTTCTGGTTTTATGACTAATTGAAAAATTGCTTTATCATCTTTAGCTAGTCATCAAAATACATTTGTAAAGTTGTTTAATGGGTCGTCTTCTAGATATTTAAATATTTTTATAGGATAAACATCATCATTTTCTTTTCATAGAGAAGCTCATCTCATATGATATCATTCTTCATTTAAATCTACATAACCTCATTCTTTTGGATCTACAATTAGTATTTCAGCATCATTGTATGTAGAAGTTAAATGTTGACTTATAAGATTTACATAATTTTTAAATGTAACTATATAAAAATTTACTTCACCTTTATCATATACTAATTCTAGTGATATTTTTGAGTGACCAAAAATTCAATTTATAAATGTATCTTTTAATCAAGCCTCACTTAATTTATGAATGGCTTTATAAAACATACTCATTGATCAGATTTTTTCTTTGAAATCTTTTTTAGTTTCTTTTTCTTTATCAAGTTTTGAATCTGCTCTTGGGAGAGTTACTTTTAGATATCTAAGATTTTTTGCATACCAAATTTCAAATATTAATTGCAGAGTTCTTTTAATTATTATTAATAAAAAAAATCCTATTATTATTAAAATTCCCCAAGTAGCTAAGTCAGTTAATAATCAACTATCCGTTATATTAAACCAACCTCAATTTGCAATATTTGTTGTTTTTTCAGATTTTCAAGTCAATGTTTTTAAGTTGTTTGAGCTACTCGTTCATAAAACAGAAGCAAATGTTTGGCTTAAGTTTATAAATAATCATGTAATTATAAATATTAATTTTTTCATCTATATATTTTAATAAATATCTTTAATATATTTTAGCATATTTATTTTTAATAATAAATATAATTCGATTGACAATGATAAATTTATAAACTTAATAAATAAAAAAGAAGCATTTCATTTTGCTTCAGTTTTATTTATTTCATATTTCATCTGGAGTTCAAATTCATCATTCAATTACCCAATTTTCTTTAGGTATTCATTTTGCAATTTGAGTAAATTTATATAGTTCTTCAGTATTATTATTTTCTTTTTTTGCAAATTCAATATCTAAAGTATTTCATTTGAATTTTAATCATTTATAATGTATTTCATGATCTCTCTTATCTCAAAATAAAGTAACTTCAAAAATTCTTCTAAAATCTTGTTTTCAAGTAATTCAAAGCTCATTTTTATTGTTTATTAATTTTATAATGACTTTTCATATTTCATCAATTTGATTTAAATTTAATGGAATATTTAATTTTTGATTTCAAGATATAAAATAAAATTTATCATTTTTTTTATCATATGTCATATCTATATCAAAATCTGGAATTTGAGAATCTATAATTTTTAACATACCAAGGGCTTGGTTTACTTTTGATTTTTGTTCTAAATTATTTAATTTATCATTAATTTTTATTTCTAGATTTTCATTATCTAATACAATTTCATTTTGTGAATTAATTTCCATATAGTTTTATTTATAATATATTTATCTTTATTTTAACATTAAATTTTAAAATATGCAAAAAATTGAAAAAAAGTAGATAAATAATAAAAAATAGTTACAATATTTTTAGTATTTTAAATATAATAATAGGTATAATCTATGTTTGTACATTTACATAATCACAGTCATTATAGTATATTAGAAGGTCTTCCTAAACCAAAGGATTATGTAGCAAAAGCTGTTTCATTTGGTATGAAGGCAATTGCAATAACTGATACATCAAATCTTCATGCTTGCCATGAATTATACAAAGATTGTAAGTATGCTTGAATTAAGCCTATTTTATGAACTGAAATTTATATAGAATCATCACTTGATAAAAATATAAATCATAAATTAATTCTACTTGCAAAAAGTCTAACTTGATATAGAAATATAATAAATCTAGTTTCAAAAGCTAGTTTAGATAATCCATGAGTAAAAGCGAAAATCCTTTTTTCAGATATTGAGTCTCTTAAAGAACAAGTTTGAGATTTAGAAATGGTATGTTTGTCATGACCAATTTCGTGAGAAATACCATATTATATATTGTCTTGAAAAGATGACCAAATAATTATTGATAGAATAAAGATTTATCAAGATGTTTTTTGAGTTGAAAATTATTATTTAGAATTGATTTATCATGATGATGTTCCAAAACAAAGATTTGTTACGGATAAACTTATAGAATTGAATAGTAAGTATAATATAAGTGTTGTAGCAACAAATAATTGTTTTTATATTGAAAAGACAGATGCAAAAACTCAAGATGTTATTATGGCATTATCAACAGGTCATGAGCTTGAAAATCCAGATAGACCAACGCTTAAAAATTGAGATTATTCTTTTTTAAGTATTGAGGAAATGCAAATGCTATTTTGATTTATCCCAGAAGCTCTTGAAAATACAGTAAAGATTGCAGAAATGGTTGATATTCATATCGAAACTTGATGAATACTTATACCAACTTATGAATTACCAGAAAGTGATAAGGTTATTTTTGATGAAGCTTTAGAAAAAGAGAAAGAATTATATTTTTTAGAGTGAAATAGTGGAGAAAAAGAAAATCATATAAAAAAATTAACAAGTGATGAATGGTATCTAAGATATCTTTCATTTTCAGGTTTAAATTGGAGATATAAGGCTTGAATATCAAAAGATATTATTTTTAAACTTGTTCAAAAATTAGATAAACCTAGTTTAACTAAAAAATTAACAGAAACTTCACCAGAAGAATTAAAAGCATTATCGCTTGTTTATTATAGTGAAGAAAAGAAAGAATTATTAAAAACTTTTAGTCAAGATTTACAAGATAAGATTGAGAGATTAGAATATGAATTAGTTGTAGTAAATGAAATGTGATTTAATGCATATTTCTTAATAGTTGCTGATTATATAAATTGGGCTAGAAATAATGATGTGCCAGTTTGACCAGGTAGATGATCTGCGGCTGGTAGTTTGATGGCTTATTTATCATGAATTACAGATATTGATCCATTACCTTACAAACTTCTTTTTGAGAGATTTTTAAATCCTGCCAGAGTTTCAATGCCTGATATAGATACTGACTTTGCAGATACTTGAAGAGATAAAGTTGTAGAATATTGTAGAAATAAATACTGAGCTGATAGAGTTGCTCAAATATGTACTTTTGGTACTTTTGCTGCAAGAGCTGCAGTTAAAGATGTATGAAGAGTTTTTTGAATACCATTTTCAGAAATGAATGAACTTGTTAAGTTAATTCCTGAAAAACCTTGAACAAAATTAAAATGAGCATTAGAAGATAGTATAGAATTCAGAGAGGCTTATGAAAATAATCCAAAGTATAAAGATGTAATAGACAATGCATTAAAAATAGAAGGCAATGTTAGACAATTATGAGTTCATGCTTGTGCTGTTATTATCGCACCAGAGCCATTGACAAACTTTACAGCATTACAACATCCACCAAAAGATGTGACATCAATTGTTACTCAATATAGTGCTTATCCTCTAGAAGATTTATGACTTTTAAAGATGGATTTTTTATGACTTAGAAACTTAACAGTTATAAAAAGAGCGCAAAAAATAATTAAAAAAAGTAAAAATATAGATGTTGATATACTTTGAATAGATTTAAATAACCCAAAAGTTTTTTCTATATTTGCACTTTGAGATACAACTTGAGTATTTCAATTTGAGTCTGATTGAATGAGAAAATATTTAAAAGATTTAGCACCAGATAGTTTTGAAGATTTAATTGCGATGGTTTCACTTTATAGACCGTGACCGCTAGCATATATTCCAACATATATTGATGTTAAATATAAGAGAAAAGAACTTAAATATTTAACAGATGATCTGAGAAAAATTCTTGAATGATCTTGATATAGCGAAGAAGAAATACTAGAAGAAAAGAGAAAATTAGATGAAGATCTAGCTCCTATTTTAGATGTATCATATTGAATAGCTGTTTATCAAGAACAATTGATGTTTATAGTTCAATATATGGCTTGATTTTCTCTTTGAGAGGCAGATTTGCTTCGTAGATGAGTTTGAAAGAAAAAACATGATGTAATTGAGGCATTAAAAAAAGAATTTATAGAAAAGGGTATTAATTATAGACAATATAAACCAGAAACTACAAATTACATATATACTGAAATGATAATGCCTGCTGCAAATTATTCATTTAATAAGTCACATGCTGCATGTTATGCTTATATTGCTTATCAAACTGCTTATTTAAAAGCTTATTTTCCTACAGAATTTTTGACAGCACTTATGGTGTCAGATGAGGAAAATATGGAAAGAATAGTTTTGGAAGTAAGTGAATGTGAGGCTAAATGAATTTCAGTTTTACCACCAAGTGTAAATGAATCTTTAAAACATTTCACATATATTGATGATAAGAATATAAGATTTTGATTAAAGGCAATTAAGTGAATTTGAGATTGACCTATTGATAAGATTATAGACTCAAGAGGTGAATCAAAATTTAACGATTTAGAAAATTTTGTAGAGCTTTGTGGAAAAGAAGTAGTAAACAGAAAATCGCTAGAATCTCTTATTATGTCTGGTGCTATGGATGAATTATGAGTAAGAAAACAAATGAAAGTTTCAATTGATGATATAATAAAATATTGTCGTAGAGATGAAAGACAAAAAGAAACTAGTCAAATATGACTTTTTGATAATTCTACTGATTTTGAAGACAAATTAGAACTTATTAATAGTGAGGATTTTAGTTTTGAGGAAAAATTGGCCGGAGAAAAAGAAATGATTGGTTTTGCAGTTTCAGGTCACGCTCTTGATTGACTGAAAAGATATTGTGCTAGAAGATGACAAAATACAAAGAAACTTAAGATGAATTTTGAAGAATTATTAGAACTTGATAAATTAAAAAATCCTGAAAAATACGAAGCTCCAAAAGATATAGAAATGTGAATAAATGCAGAAAAAAAAGAAACAAAGAAAGAAAATGTAAATCCAAGAGAAAAGGAAGAAATCGTTCAAGCGGTTTGAGTTGTAATTGATGCAAGAAAGATAATAACAAAAACATGAAAACAAATGATGTTTTTAAAATGTGAATGATTTGATTATGATTTTGAAGTAGTTATTTTTCCGAAGGATGTAGAAAATTATAAAGACAAGATTTTATTGGATAGGATAGTTATAGTAACTGGTTCACTTGATATAAATTTTGAATATAAGAGAAAATCAATTAGAGCTCGTGAAATAAAAATAGCTACAGTTACGCAAGTTAGAGAACAAGCAACAGATTTATGATTGTTTGATAAATCAAAAAGATTTATAAATATGGATTTAAACGAAATCATAGAAGAGGAAAAACAAGAGGTAGAATGTGATACTTGAGATAATGAATCTTGTGCTATATTAACTGAAAACTTTGATGAAGTTTTAGAGGAAAAAATAAATGAAAATAAAAACGAAATAGAAGAGCAAATTATGGATGATAAATTTATAATTCATATTCCAGCAAATGCAAAAAAAGAAGATTTGCATGATTTAAAAGCATTTATGCAAGAAGAAGAGACTGGATTTATAAATATATTTATAGATTTGAGATGACAAGAAATTGATACAAAGATTAGTTTGTCAAATTTAGATAATTTGAGAGATTGGATAAATGAGAAGTGGAATAATAATTAAATAAATAGATAATGAGCAATATAATTTTTAGCAATAAAAACAAATATAAAGAAATCCTTGAAAATATTTCTAAATGATGATTTTCAAATCTTCATATCTTATCTGATTTTGATAAAACACTTACTAAAGAATTTATAGATTGAGAGAAAAGACCTAGTCTTATTTCAATTCTTAGAAGGCAAAATATACTCTGAGAAGAATATAGTAAAAAAGCATATGAATTGTTTGATTATTATAATCCTATAGAAATTGATCCAAATATATGACTTGAAGAAAAGAAAGAACAAATGACTATTTGGTGGGAAAAACACTTAGATTTATTGGTTAAAACTGGTTTAAAAAAACAAGATATAGATAAGGCAATTAATTCTGGAATTATAAGATTTAGAGAATGAGTTACCTATTTTTTGAATCTTATGAATATGGAAAAAGTTCCTGTTGTTATAATATCTGCAAATGCTTTAGGATCAGATTCTAATTATTTATTTTTAGAGCAAAATTGAGTAAATATTTCAAATATTAAAATCATCTCAAATAGTTTTATTTGGGACGAAAATTGAATTGCTATTTGATATAATAAACCTGTAATCCATGTTTTCAATAAGGATGAAACTGTATTGAAATCATTTCCAGATATATTTAATGAAATTAAATCGAGGAAAAATGTTATCTTGCTTTGAGATAGTTTATGAGATCCAGGTATGATTGAAGGTTTTGAATATGATAATTTACTTAAAATCTGATTTTTAAATGATAATATAGATGAACTTTTAGAAGAATATAAAAAGCATTATGATGTAGTTATAGTTTGAGATTGAGATTTCGGATTTATTAATGAAATTATTTAATTTTTTAGGATAATTTTTATGAAGAAAGTATTTGTTAGTTCTTGCCTTATTTGAAAAAAATGTAGATATGATGCAAATGATAAATTAGATTTAAAATTATTAGATTTATTAGGATTATATGAAATAATTGATGCTTGTCCTGAACAATTAGGTTGATTAAATACACCTAGATTAAAAGCTGAAATTATTTGAAATAAAGTCATAAATGAAAATTGAATTGATGAAACTGATAAATTTTTACTATGAGCAACGAAATCTTATAAAATATATGAAACTAACAATTGTAGTTTTGCAGTTTTAAAATCAAAATCACCTTCATGTTGATGTTGAATGGTTTATGACTGAAGTTTTTCATGAAAATTAATTGAATGAGATTGAATATTTGCAAAAATTTTAAAAGACAATAATCAAAAAGTTTATACAGAAGAAACAATAAAAAAACTAGAGATTTAAATCTCTAGTTTTATATTTCTTAAATTTTTTGTAAATTAAAACTCATATAATAAATAAAACTATAAATCATCAATATAAAAAATATTCTTTACTAAGTTTTAAATCATTATTTTCTATTGTTCAATTATATAAATTAATAGTATTTTCTTTTTCAATTCAAGACAATGCTTTAATTTCAATTCAATTATTTAATACTATTTCTTGTTTTAATTTTACTTGCTTATTTTCAGATATTTTCTTTATTTCTACTGGTTTTCTTTCTATTTTAATTTTTTTTGTATTTGTTTCACTATTAGTTTCAATAGTAAATGTTTTATTTGGATACATTGTTTTTGCTACATTCAATATAGTATCTATCTTTTTCCATATAATTTCATTATTTGTCAGTCATCAAGTTAAGTTATAATCTTGTTTATCTTCTTGAATCTTACAATCTTCATATTCTGAGTTACTATAATCATCTTTTCAATATCAAATTATTTGATTAGATTCACTATTTACTATGAAATAAGCTTCAGTATTTTCTTTAGGTAGATATGATACTGTTTGTTTTCAATATCAATCATTCTTTATAAATGGAAAACTATAATATGATTTATATCAACAAACTGATCAATACCATTTTTCAAAATAAACATCATCATTTGATGATAAAAAATATTTTCAATTCCCATTTGATACTTGTAACTCTATATCAAAAGAACATGTTTCATTTCAAGATTCATTTGATTTAATATATTTTATTTTATCTACATTTCACTTAAGTTTACATGAATCAAACCATTTTGAATCATCTCAACTAAAAACTGGTCATCAATATTTATAACAAGAATAATTATCAATATTTTGATTATAATAGTCTTTTCAAACTCAAACTATTCTATTATAATAATCTGCAACAACATATAATTCATCTCAAACTTTATAGTTAGGATTTGAATCAAAAGTATATTTTTTAGCAGCACAAGAATATGTTATTTCATTATTATTTGTTCAATCAGTATATCATCATATTCATTCTCATTTTATTGTTCAACTAATAATATAATCTTTTTCACCATCATTTAACCTCATTTCTATAATCTCTCAACAATCAGATTTTGAAGTAAAAAATTTTTTAATTTTTCAGTTTGCAATACAACTTTGACCGATATAAGTTTCTTCTATATTTGTTTTACATAAATCCAAAGAAGATTCATTATAAATATTTTCTCAATAATTAATTAATTTAATATATTTTCTATTAAAATAATTTTTTTCTTCAAATATTCAAGAAAAATTATCTCAAATTTTTGGTATATTATCCAGATAATTTATATTCTTTTTTATGTTACAATCTAAATCATTATTTTTATAAGATCATTTTATAAATATAGTTTCATTTCAATTATCTAGGTTTAATCAAATTGCTTGCTCACATCAATTTGATATATCATTATTTTTTACGATTTTAATTATATTTCAACTAAATTTACATTGAGACATATATTATTAATTAGTTATTAGAATTTTTATAATTATATTTAATTAATTACAAATCAAGAATCAAAATCTTCAAATATTTTCTTTTGTTCATCAGTTAAATCTGAATATTTATTTTTTGAACTATAATTATTAGCATTTTTATATGCTTCTCTAAAATCTTTTATTTTTTTGTTTTCTTTAATTATGGTTTTTATATTATTTTCACATTTATCATTATAATGAATAAAATAACTTCAATTTTCATGAGAAGAAATCTTATGCATATCTCACATAGTTACCAGCAAATATGTATTTCATTCTTCAAGCAATTTAGTTCATTCGGGAATTATTAGAATTCAATTTTCATAACCTCATTCAAAAACTGTGCTTATACTTCATTTTAAATTTCATTTAATATTATATAAAACATCAACTTCAAAACTTGTTTCTGGATCTCATAAATTATTATGAGTTCAATTAGTTTTTATAACTTTTCCAACAAAAACATTATCAGCAAATCATAATACATTTTTATAATCTGAAAAATCTAAAACAAAATCATAAATTATATATGATACTGCTCCTTTATTTATTATTTCATTATTTAATAAAGTTTCTAATTTATTTAAAACATATAAAATATTTGTAGAATTTTTATAATTAGATTTAAGTTTTTTTAATCTTATATCTACAAATTCTAATTGATATTTATCTAAACTTTCTAGTTTTACTTTAAAATTGTCTATAATATTTTCTTGCTTATTTAAATTTGCATAAGAATTAGAACTATTTAAAAATAAAAAGATTGTAAGAAATATTAATAAGATTTTTTTCATAATAATTTAATTAAGATATAAAATAAATTATGTTTTCTTTTATTATACTCATACCACATTAAATTTGTATTAAATTAAATCCATATTAAATTTTATATCTTAATTTTTGGCTTAAATTAAGGAAAATAAAAAAACAAGAGATTTTAAAATCTCTTGTTTTTTTATTAATTTTTACCAAATCTTTTTCTGTCAGTTTCAGTTAAGTATTTTTTTCTTAATCTGATTGATAGAGGAGTAACTTCTACATATTCATCACCTGAAATATAGTCGATAGCTTCTTCTAGAGTCATTAATTTAGGTGGAACTAATTTCAATGCTTCATCTGTACCAGATGCTCTAACATTTGTAAGTTTTTTATTTTTAGTAGCATTTACTGCTAAATCTTGACCTTTACTTGATTCTCAAATAATCATTCATTCATATATTTCAGTAGCAGGTTCAACAAATATTCTACCTCTATCTTGTAAATTAAATAGTGAGTAAGCCATTGTTTTACCGTTTTCCATAGAAATCATAGATCAAACAGCTCTTTTTTCAATTGGTCCTTTATATTCTTCATAACAATCAAATGAACTTGATAATAATCATTCACCCTTTGTCATTGTTGTAAATTCTGATTTAAATCATAGTAATCATCTAGTTGGAACTCTAAATTCTAAACTGATTATACCATTAGTTTCAATCATATTTGACATTAAACCTTTTCTTTTACCTAATTCAGCAATAACTGATCATTCACTTCAAGCAGGAACAGAAACAGAAACATTTTCAATTGGTTCCATTTTTTTACCAGCTTCTTCATGCATAATTACAACAGGAGCTCAAACTTGTAATTCATAACCTTCTCTTCTCATAGTTTCTATAAGAACAGATAAATGTAATTCTCATCTACCAGCTACTTCATAATTATCACCACTAGAAAAATCTACTTTTAATCATACGTTTGTTTCAAGTTCTTTTTCAAGTCTATCTCTTATTTGTCTAGAAGTTACAAATTTACCTTCTCTACCAGCAAATGGAGAATTATTTACTAAAAATTCCATTTTTAAAGTAGGTTCATCTATATGTATAGCTGGCATTTGAGTTGCTCAAGTAACACCAGATATAGTTTCACCAACAAATACGTCAGATATTCAAGCAATAGTAACTATATCTCAAGCAATTGCTTCTTTAGTTTTTAATTTTACTAATCATTGATTTGTAAGAATTTCAGTTATTCTACCTTTTCTTTCAACTCATTCATTTGAAGTAACAAAAACATCTTGTCCAACTTTAACTTTTCATTCATAAATTCTACCAATACCAAGTCTTCCTAAGAAACTATCGTAACCTAAGTTAGCAATTTGCATCTTAAAAGGAGCTTCAGTATTGTTAGGAGCTTCAGGAATCTTATTCATTACGAAATCAAGTAGAGGAGTTATGTCTTTTTTCTCTGGATGTTCATCAGTCCAAGCTAAACCTTCTCTAGCAATTGCATAAACTGGTTCATTTAAGTGTTCTAATTGTTCATCAGTAGCACCTAATTGTACAAATAAATCAAATAATTGATCTATAACCCATTCAGCTCTAGCAGATGGTTTATCCATTTTGTTTATAACAACAACTGGATGTAAACCTAATTCTAACGATTTTTTTAATACGAATTTAGTTTGAGGCATAGGACCTTCATAAGCATCAACAACTAGACAAACGCTATCAACAGTTCTAAGTACTCTTTCTACTTCTGAACCGAAATCAGCATGCCCTGGAGTATCAACTATATTAATTTTATTACCTTTATAAGTAATACCAGTATTTTTTGAATAAATAGTAATACCTCTTTCTTTTTCTTGAGCATTAGAGTCCATAACACAAACATCAATACCAACTCTAGCATCGAAATTATCATCAGCTTTAAGTAATTCATCTACTAATGTAGTTTTACCGTGGTCAACATGGGCAATAATAGCAATATTTCTAAATGACATAAAAAATATGTTTTAATATTAAAATAACAAATTAAGTCCAGTTTTTGTAAACTGAACTTAATTTTACGAGAGAGAGTATATAAATAAAATATAAAAAGTCAATTTTTAAAGAAAACAGGTTTTTCCAAGATAAATGATATGAATTTATTTTTTTTAATATATTTTGAAAACATATTGTAATTATTATAATTGAATTACCTATTAGATTATATGGTAATTTATTTTATAACCTTTCTAGCTTTATACTAATATTTTATTAGGGCTCTCCTAAAAACCCTTTTATTTTATTAATTTTTTCTTAATGAAAAAAATATTTTTAGTTATTTTTATAACTTTTGTTTGATTTAGTTCTATTACTTATGCTATAAGTAAATTTAATTATGAAAGTGCTTTGTAAGTTGCAAATGATTATATAATAAATTCAAGTTTTGATGAGAATTGGAAAGACCATAGTCCTCATATTGAGTGAAAATGAAGAGAATTTCATACAACTGATGATAATAAAACATCATATATAGAATTTAAAGTAAGTTGTGATAATAAATTGGATTGTGGTTTTATAATGGTAAATTATGATGGAGATGATATAATTATACCTATTGCTTCAACAAGTTGAAATACTCCTAGTGAGGTGCTTTTAGCAGAAAATAAGTGAAATACAGTTGATAATAAATTATACTATTTTTCACCTTTTGATATGTATAGTGAAAATACAAAAACTAATGAGGTATCAAGTATAAATCCTGAAGATAATATTGATTCTATATTAAATCAAGACAAAACTTTAACAAAAGATGAAAAAATAATAAAAAGACAAGAATTAAAAAATTTATTGAGAGATAAAATATTACAATTAAAAAAAGATGCAGATGAATATAAAAAAACAGATGATTTCAAAAACAAAATAAATGATTTGAGAGATAAAAAACAAACTATACCAAAAGGTGAAGTTAGCTACAAGATTTTGCCTTTTGCTAATGCTGGTACTGTACCTTGAGATTGATGAACTTGATATATTCCTCCGTCAAATGTTTCAAATACATTTGTTGCATGAGATGTTTACTCAGGATGTAATTGAAAATTACCATGTTATAAACAAATACTTGGTGTAAATTATAATTGATCAAATTGTGCTGTATGATGTGTACCAACAGCATATACTATATTATTTTGATATTATGATAGAAAATGAAATTTTCCTAATTTAATTTCTTGAATAGCCTCAACAACATGATCATCTGTAGAAGATAATGTAATGATTGATCTTTGAAAAAATTATATGCTTACTAGTTGTAGCTGAGCTGTGTGACTAACAACTGTAAATAATTGAATGAGTTGAGCAATACTTTATGCAAAAAGTAAATGATATACAAACACTATCTGAACACCATATACTTCAAATATATTTGCCAATATAAAAACTGAAATAAATGCTTGAAGACCAGTAATATTATGAAATTGAATTCATGCTATTGTTTGATATTGATATTATAATACAACAAATACTACTAAACAAATTATTAGAGTAAATTTATGATACTGAGCATTATATAATGTTACTGACTCTTGATGATGAATACATTATTGATCTAACATAGACTATAATATTAATTCATTATATTATAACTCTAGTACTCAACCTTGAATAAACTCAATGGTTAGAATAATAATATCTTAATTAAAAATATATGGAAAAAACATATGATATAACAACTACATGTAAAGCCTCTTGAATTATAAATAAGATATTATGATGAGATACTACAATAAATAATTGTTGATATTATTATAGATTAAAGTTAAATGATGGAACTAGAGATTATGTAATTAGATGATTAGAAAAAAATGATATTTGATTTTGAACTTGATGTGAAAATAATTTTTATGCTTTTTCATGATGACAATTACCAAAAGTTGGAGATGAAATGTTTGTAGTAGCACAATATAATGATGCTTGGATAATAGAACAAGGGAAAAATATATATAATCAATACTCATATTTACCTAATTGTCCAGTAACAGCAGATTGAGATCCTTCATATGATGCATATCTTTGGGCTGATAAATGTAAAGTTTCTTGAACAATAGAAAACATAAATAGAACTTTTACAGATACATGCTGACTAAATCTATGAATAAAAGTAGAAAATGGATGAAATACATATATAATATGATGAAGAGAGTATTTTACATGAAAATGAATATCACTTTGCTTATGAAATAGTGATTGATGGTTACCTATAGATATTACAAATTGAAAAGTTACAAAAAATATAAATAAAGGAGATAGTTTTTATGCTATAATAGATACTAAAGATAATACTATACTTAAATATTGAGAAAATAATTATAATAATGCAGACAATTCAATTCCATCTTGTAATGTTGCAACAGAAAAGCAAATAGAAACATTTACATGATGATTAAATGAAAATCAAATAAAGCAAATAATGGATGGAGTTGAAAAAGAGCTTATAAAAACATATCCTGATTTTAATGATAAACCAGTTATAGATAAAGTTGAATTAATTAATAATTCTTCTTGAATTATCTCAAATACAATAAAAAATCCTGAAGAAAAAATAACTAAGAATATTACATCAAATAATATAAATTCTTGAACAATATTAGAAACACAAACTTGATCTAATACAATAAAAGAACCTATTAATCTTGATGAAATTGAAAAAAATATTAATATTATAAATACTTGAAGTATACAAGCATTAGAACAAAATCAAGTTCAAGTTATTAAATATCAAAGTAATTACATAATTTTTTGAATATTATTAATATTTTTACTTATAATATTTTTTTATAAAATATTAAAAATTAAAAAATAGATTTATGAGAAATATTTTAATATTTTATATTTTATAAAACAAAAAAACACTTTAGTTTTAAACTAAAGTGTTTTTTGAAATTTAATTACCCTTCGTAATTTGGATCAAAAGATTTAACAAATGGTAATAGAGCCATAATTCTTGCTTTTTTAACTGCATTTGCTAATTTTTTTTGATTTTTTAAACTTACACCAGAATAATATCTAGGAGTAATTTTACCAAATTTAGTAATATATTTTTTTAATAATTCAACATTTTTGTAATCAATATTTAATCCATCAAGTGGACAAATTGTTTTTGACATAATAATTTAGTTAATAATAAATTTCGGTTGTAACCAAATCATTTAATGATTTGATAATTTATTTTTTAATCCTTTGATTAAAATTTGTCATCGTCTTCAATATCTATTTCATCAACAATTCCAGCTTCTTCGAAGTCAGATTTTTTATTTAAGAAAATTATATTTGCAACAACAACTTCAGTTTTATACATTTTTGTTCAATCGTCTTTTTCAATAACTCTAGTTTTTAATCTTCCTTCAGCGTAAACTAATTTACCTTTAGTTAGAAATTTTTCGCATCTTTCAGCTAATGTTCCCCAAACTACACAATTATGAAATTCACTCTCAGATTTATTCTCTCAATTAGCAGTTTTATAATATCTATTAGTTGCAATAGTAAATAGAGCTACTTTTTTATTCGCTTCAGTATTTTTTATAGCAGGATCTCTAGTTATATTACCAATAAGTATAACTTTATTAACTGTTCTCATCTTCTTTTGTATTTTAAAAGTATAAATAATGAAATTTTAATTAAGCATCAACTCTAGTAAACATATATCTAAATATGTTTTTATCTAAGTTTATAGTTTTTGATAGATCTTTTATTAATTTACCATTCATTTCTAAATCAAATAATATGTAGAAACCTCTATCTAATTTATTTATTTTATAAGCTAGTTTTTTGTCTCCCCAAACGTCTTCTTTTGATATAGTTACTTCATTTTTTGCAAATAAAGCTTTTAAACCACTAACTGATTCATTTCTGTCTTGTTCAGAAATTGTAGGGTTTATAATTAGCATTAATTCGTATTTTGCCATGTTATTCCTATGGATTAAATCCAATTATTTAAAACTGGAAGGATATAAAAATTACCTTTTTTCCAAAAAGTGGCTTTATTTTATTTAATTATACAAATATGTCAAAAAAATTTGACTTTTTTGCTATTATAAATATAAATCTAACTGCAATTTTAATTTGTCAGTGTAGCTCAGTTGGTTAGAGCGCGGGATTCATAACCCCGAGGTCGGTGGTTCAATTCCACTCATTGACACCATTTTTAAAAGCAAAAAAAGGTTTCGATTAAATTTATGTTTTCGAAACCTTTTTAAATTGTAAAATAATAAAATTCTTTTAAAATAGATTTAAGTGTTTTTATAATTGTTAAAAAAATTTAAATTTGTTTTAAAAAATATTATCTAACTTATCAAAAATGTTTATCGATGAAGTAAAAATTAAGGTTATATCTTGAAAATGATGAGACTGAATAGTTTCTTGGAGAAGGGAAAAATATATTCCTAAATGAGGTCCTTGGGGGTGAGATGGTTGAAAATGATGAGATGTTTATTTAATTACAGATGTTAATTTAAATACACTTTCAGAATATAGGCATAAAAAAGTATTAAAAGCAGAATATTGAGAAGCTTGAGGAACAAATACTATGCATTGAGCAAATGCAGAAGATTTATATTTAAAAGTTCCAGTTTGAACTATAATTAAGGATGCAAATACTGAAGAAATAATAGCTGATTTAAGTGAAGAAAATACTAAACTTTTAATTGCTAGATGAGGTAGAGGTTGATTTGGTAATGCACACTTTTGTTCTAGTACTAGACAAGCTCCAGCTTTTGCTGAAATGTGAGACGTTTTTGAAGAAAGAGACTTACATTTAGAATTAAAGCTTGTCGCTGATATATGAATTGTAGGTATTCCTAGTGCTTGAAAATCAACTCTTATATCAAAAATAACAAATGTAAAAGCAAAGATCTGAGATTATCCTTTTACAACACTTACTCCAAACCTATGAGTTTTAGATCATAAGGGTAAATCTCTTGTAATAGAAGATGTTCCATGATTGATTCCATGAGCTAGTGAATGAAAATGATTATGAATTGAGTTTTTAAAACATATTGAAAGAACTAGAGTTTTATTACATTTACTTGATATCTATAGAATGGATCAAGTTTTTTCTGACTATTCTGATATAAGAAAAGAGTTAGAATATTTTTCTGAAGTTTTAACTACAAAAGAAGAAATAATTGTTTTTTCAAAAGCAGATTTATTAGATAGTGAAATGAAAGATTTCATTGTAGAAGAGTTTAAAAAGAAATTTAATAAAAAAGTATTTTTGATATCCGCTGCAACCTGAGAATGAATTGAAGAATTAAAAGATTTCTTAATCGACAATTATTCAAAAGAAAAATTGAACAAAGAAAAAGAATGAGAAGTTAAAGAAATA
>CAYQAV010000081.1:0-5017 GCA_964415565.1 uncultured Candidatus Peribacteria bacterium | reverse complement strand
AAAAATAATTACTATAAAATGAACAAATTTGACCAAAATTTTTTCTCAAAATATGTACCAGAATGACAAGAATTAGTAACTATAATTCATATTCATCCTGTAAATATACTTAGATGATTACTAGTAAAAATTGCTTTATTGGTAATTTTACCAGCATTGTTTTATTATTATTCAATTAGTATACAAACTGTTTTACCATTTTATGTGCTAGAAATATATTTGTTTATAATTTATGTAAAAATAATCTATGATATTTTTAACTGGTACAACGACGTTTGGTTGATAACAAATCAATCAATTGTATGGGTTGAACGGTCATTTTTAAAAGTTCATAGTGATAGTGTAAATTATGAAAATATAGAATGAGTTTGAGTAGAACAAGCTTGAATTATAGACAAAATATTATCAAAATGAGATTTAATTGTTCATAAGATATGAGATGAATCTTTTGTTTTAAAAGATGCAATAAATCCATATAAAGCAATTGATTTAATAGAAAATGCAAGAAATAATGAATATGAAGAAATAGAAAATGATAAATTTGACATAATTATGGATGCACTTTCATGAGTTGTATGAAATTATTTAGAAACAGGTAAAGAAAAAAGTAAAAAACAAGAATTATTAGAAGAAAAAATTAAACATATAGAAAAAGAAATTTGAACTATTGATTTAAGATAAATTATGGAAAACATAAAAAATATACTTAAAAAATTACCAAAAACACCTGGAATTTACCAGTTTTTTAATAGTGAATGAAAGATAATTTACATTTGAAAAAGTGTAAATCTTTTTTCTCGTATTAACTCTTATTTTAACTGAAAAAGTAAACTAAATTTTGCAAAACAAAAAATGGTTGAAGCTATATTTGATATAAAAATAATTCTAACAAATAATGAAACCGAAAGTTTAATACTTGAAACAACACTTATAAAGAAGTATGAACCAAAATACAATATACTTATGAAAGATGGGAAAAATCATATTTATATTAAGATAACTACAGAATTTATTCCTAGTATTATAAAAACAAGATTTAAATGAGCTAATTGAACTTATTTTTGACCATATACAAGCACAAATTATGTAAATAATATATTAAAATTATCAAAAAAAATATTTGGTTATAAAAGTTGTGATTTGCATTTTAAAAAAGAAAAAAACTGAGAAATAATTATAGATAATATCTGAAATACAAAGATTCCTTGCATGGATTATTATATAAAAAGATGTTCTTGACCTTGCTTAAAAGAAAATAATAAGATAGTGGAATACAAAGAAAAAATAGAGCAAATAAGCCATTTTTTAAAATGAAATACAAATAAAATAAAGCTTGAATTAGAAAGTGAAATGAGAAAAAAAGCAATTGAACTCAAATTTGAAGAAGCATGAAAATTAAAACAAGATATAGAAAGTTTAAAAACTCTTGAAGAAAATCAAATAGTTAGAGATGGTATAAATTGAAATTTCAACATAGTAAATTTTATAGCTAAATTTGAGAAATTCTATATTTGAATGATTGAAATAAGAGATAGTAAAATTACTTGATTTTATAACTTTGAAATAAAAAATAATCTAGAAGAAGAAAAAGAAACCTTACTAAAGACATTTATAGAAAATGATTTTGCAAAAAATATAGAAGAAAAAAATACCTATATAATCCCCTTTCAAATTGATTTTGAAATAGATGCTATAAAAACTGAAGTTCCGAAAATTTGAAATAAAAAAGAACTTCTTGATCTATGTTATAAAAATATATATGAATATGCTTATAAATCACATCTAGACTCACTTTCTACAAAATGATTTAGTAAACAAACAATGGTAAATCTATTGCAAGTTTTGTGATATGAACAAATAAATAAAGATATAATTTTTGAGTGTAATGATATAAGTCATATTTCATGAAATCATACAGTTGCAAGTAGAAGCATAATTGAAAATGGTAAAAGTAATTCATCAAAATACAAGAAATACAAAATAAAAACTCTAGAAGAACAAAAAATAAACGATTTTGATTCTATGAGAGAAGTTATGAATAGAAGACTAAAAGAGATAGAAAAATCAAAAGTACTTCCTGATATGATAATAATTGATGGTTGAAAATGACAATTATCAAGTGTTGTTGAAGTAATAAATAAGTTTAAAAATGAGCTAAATGATGATGAAACTTTATTATTAATAGAAAAATTACAAATAGTTTCAATTGCAAAAAGAGAAGAAGAACTTTTTATAATAAACTCTTCAAAAGAATTTGAAAAAATACTTTTAGACAAAGAAAGTAATGAATTAAAATTAGTACAAAAAATCAGAGATGAAGCACATAGATTTGCTATAACATTTAACAGAGATAGCAGGATAAAAGCAATGAAAAAAAATATACTAGAAAGTTTACCTTGATTTTGACCAAAAACTAGAACTAAATTATTAAAAAAATATTGAAATGTAGATGCTTTAAAATGAGTAAATATAGAAGAATTGAAAGAAATATTAAATAAATCTCAAATTGAAACACTTGAAAATCACTCTATAATCTAATAAACTTTACAAAAACAATATTTTTTATAAAATAATTAAAACTTATATAATAAATTTATAAAATGAAAGATTTTCTTAAAAAATATCATAATAAAAAAGTTATCTGAAATATATGAATAGCTGTTACAAGCTTGGTATTAGCATTTTGAATAAATCTTTTTTTAATAGATAGTACTTATATGTGAAAAGAACTTAAAACATCAGTATTAGACACTAAAATTGCAGAAGTAAAAGCAGATTTATTTCTAGAAAAAAGTGAAAATAAAATAATAGTAAAAAATTCAAAAGATATACTTAATACAAAAAACATTTCTTTAAGTATAACTTACAACCCAGAAGATTTAGAAATAGTTAATATAAATTCTAAACTATGAGAAGTAAGTGTATTGTGAGAAAAAAACTCTTGATTTGAAACTATTTTATTAAGTATGGAAGCAAATGATATAAAATCTAGTGACAATTTAATAGAAATAGAAACTAGTGTAAAGCAAGTAAAATCAACACAATTAAATATGATAAATGCAAATTTTAAAGATGCAAATTGAGAACAATATGATTTATCAACTTCATGACTTACATTTTAATCTCTCTATTTAGAGAGATTTTTTCTTAAATAAATAAAATATGATTAAAATAATAGATACTCATTGTCATCCTTATCTAAACAAAATAAAAAATAAAGATGATATAATAAATAACTTTTTCTCTCATGATTGAGAATCAATGATAGTTATATGAACAAATATTGATACAAATAATGATGCACTAGAATTAACAAAATTACATGATAAAATCTATGCAACTATTGGTATTCATCCTTGTGATATAGAAAATCTAGAAATAGAAGAAACTATTTCAAAAATGGAAAAATTATACTATAAAAATAAAGAAAAAATAGTTTGAATTGGCGAATGTTGACTTGATTATTATTGGCTAATTAAAGACCTGGAAGAGTCAGATTTAAATCAAGAAGAAAAAAATAGAATAATAAATAAAACCAAAGAAAAACAAAAGTTATTTTTTATAGAACAAATAAAATTGGCATCGAAACTAGATTTACCAATCATAATTCATAATAGAGATAGTAAAGATGATGTTTTTGAAATATTGGAAAAAACTGAATTTAAAAATTTTATATTTCATTGTTATAGCGAAAATCTAGAATATGCTGAAAAATTGATAAATTTATCACCTAACTGCAAAATAAGTTTCTCGTGAATTGTTACTTTTAGTAATGCTAAAAATATTCAAGAAACAGCAAAAAATATCTCAATAGATAATATATTAGCTGAAACTGATAGTCCATATCTTACACCAACTCCTTTTAGATGAAAAGAAGAAAATGAACCAATTTTTACTAAATATGTAATTGAAAAAATAGCTAGTTTAAAATGAGAAAAATATGAAGATATAGCAGAAAAAATACTAGAAAATAGCAAAATAACATTTAAAATTTAAAAAAAGGAACTAATCTAAATTAGTTCCTTTTTCTTTGTAATATTCATCTATAGAATGAAAAGATTCTTTAAATCATTCTGGATCACCATAATCGGCAAAATATCTTTGCCAATCATGATTTATTTTCATCTTTTTTGCACTTTTTATAGGGCACCAATATTTTTCTGTTCTACCTCAAACTTCAACTGCATAAGAAAAAAGTCAATTAACATATGAACAATATAAACAATTTAATTTTTGTATCAAATTTAAATAATCTAATTCTTTTCTATCAAAAGATATATAATCTGATCTATTTACAATTGGTATTTTATAAAGTCTTATAGCTGTATTTTGGTAAATAAATAAAAATAAATCCAAAAATAATGCTGGAAATATCATAGAATAAATAAATGGAATAGATAATATTTCCCTAACTCTAGCTGAAAAAATACTTTCAAAAATAGATATTTTTTTCTTTTTATTAGCTTCTATAGCTTCTCTTGTAAAAATAATTTTTCATTTTACAAAAGTAAAACTATATTTTTCCATAAGTTTTAAATATTCTTCTTTTAACTCTTGTTTTTTTATATCTATTTCTTCTAATATTTTATTTATTCTAGATTTCATTTTTTTATTTAATTAATAAAATAGCTTAAAATAAGTATATTTTTTTTTGAAAAAATTCAAATTTTTTTAAATATAATATTGACTTTAAATAATATATATTTATTATATATTTATATTATTAACATAATAAATAAATATGTCTAAAAATAATAAATTAGATGTACTAATCTAGTAGGTTGTGTAGGAAGATTTAATAAAATTCACTACGTATAAAATGACTATATACAAACTTTATTTTTCTCCAAAAGATTTTCTAGCTTTTGAATTGGTTTTAAATATTGTATTCATCAATGTTTTCTTTTTGTATTATAGAATACAAGCCAATCTTTAAATTTAATATTAAAATCTTTATTTGAAGTAAATTCATATTTTCTAAAAAATTGTTCTTCAAATATTCTCCAAAATCTTTCTA
>CAYQAV010000080.1:0-3668 GCA_964415565.1 uncultured Candidatus Peribacteria bacterium | reverse complement strand
TGTCGGTGCTCAAACAAATTACCCGTTTCACGCCATGGGTGATCGCTGCCTCCAGCACGTTCTCGGTGCCCAGCACATTGGTCTTGACCGCTTGCAAAGGGTAAAACTCGCACGACGGCACCTGCTTCAGCGCCGCCGCATGAAACACATAGTCCACCCCGCGCATGGCGGTGCGCACACTGTCCACATCGCGCACGTCACCAATGTAAAACTTGAGCTTGGCATGGTGATAGCGCTTACGCATGTCGTCCTGCTTCTTCTCATCTCGGCTGAGTATGCGGATTTCGCGCAAGTCAGAATCCAGAAAGCGGCGGAGGACGGCATTGCCGAAAGAACCGGTGCCACCGGTAATGAGTAAATTTTTATTTAAAAACATATAATGTTTGAACTTCTATCGAATAAATCTAGTCTGTAAATAAATTAAATCCATTTATGTATTGGTACGGATTTTATATGAGACACGCAACATCTACTTTTACGATCCATATACTACTCAATCTTCATGTATAAAAATAGTGCCAAGAAGGTATTTGTCAGGTTGCTCTGGACTCAAATGCAAATTGTCAAGTATTCATAAAATTATGCTCAAGTCACCGGTTGGATAGGCGTCCAGCAAACTTTCAATAGTCAAATTTATGATCTTGACTCCTTTTTTTCGAGCAAGTATTGCAATCGCGTAATGAAATTCTGTAGTTAAATGATAGTATTTTAAGTAGAATGCAAGGTTGTAACTTGGTAACTCATTTATTTCAGTTTCATCGTTGTAACAATGATTGCTTGAGCGTGAGCAAAATGAATTATAGTCGCAGCCAAGAAGATATATTTCTTTGAAACCCATGTAGATTGCCGTCAGGAGGGAGAAACTCACAACATTCATTGTTATTGATAGATTTTCAGACAAGTCATAACGCATTCTATCGACAGGATAGTTCTTGGCGTAAATTAAAATGCTTTTAATTTTGTGTGGAATAAGCTGTGATGCTCGTGTATCAGTTATTAATACAGGTGGATTTTCTTTATAGCGACCGCTTACATCTTTGAAGGTATTTTTTGAAATTCCCCAATAGTTGTTATCCATGAGAGCGTAGTATTTTGGTGTGATTGAATCAACAATCGATACTTTATAAAATGAGTTTACCGCAAAAATGGTCTCCTTGGTTAGTGCAGTGACTTGGTCTGCGGTTAATCTGGTTAACGACGGTCCGGTGCCCAAGATAAAGCACCGCTCTCCTTGGTGCTTGTTTTGATAGATTTTATTATTTGCAAGTAGCTGACGATTTCTTGCACTTAACAGAAGTCCAATATCGCTCGCAAAGTTGAATATTCTGAATATATTTCGATCAATTTTTTGTTTCAATTCAAATAGTGACATTGGTTTGCTTTATAGATTATTCGTCAAAGCCTTGTGGAAGCGCGAAAATGTCATCAAAATTCGGATTGGTTTTTTGAAAAATCAATATGAATTTTTTTATCTCATCTTCTGACGCGTTCCACCATTTTTTGGCGAGCAGGCATTGGACGATGTCCTGTGTGAATCGACTTCCAATCTTGATTGCTGGGACCCCAGCAACGATTGAGTAAGGTGATACATCTTTAGTGACAACTGCACCAGCACCTACCACTGCGCCATCTCCTATTTTTAATCCTTCAATAATGATGGCGTTTGCGCCAATCCAAACATCGTTCCCAATTAGAGATCGCAAGGGTTCGATTTTTTGAGGTTCTGAGGTGATCCAAGAAGTGCCTGTGCCATTATTTATTTCTGTAAAAATTGGAGATGTGGATATGTGAGAAAGTCCGTGCGACGCTAGGCCAATACAGCAGTTCCAGCTTATCGAGCAATATTTTCCAATATTAGTGTTTACAACTCTCGTGCCTGGTCCAATGTAGCTATAATTTTTGATGAAGCTGTTTCTAATCCTGGTAAATCTATTTACCTTCGCCTTGGGTTCAATTTCAGATAGGTCATCCACAAGTGCTAAAAACGATACAAGAGGCATCCTGCGGCGTTTCAGTATATTTGTAAAGTATTGTAGTTTACTCAAGCTGCCCTCTTTCAGGTGTGGTTTGGCGTAATATAATTCGTTTCGATTGAATTGCATGAAAAATGCAATAAAAAATAATGACATCAAGCGGACCATAAAAGGCTGTTGAGTCAAATGCTGATCGAAGAAGTGATGCTGTGAATATTATCAGTAGTAAATAATTTTTCGTGCCAAGTATTTTGAAGACTGTTAACAGGATAGTTATGAAGATTAATGCCATGCCAAATATACCTAAAAGAGAGTGCAATCGGATGTATGAGTTATGTGGGTTTCCATCTACTTCTACTATTGATAAAATTCTGTTCAACGGTGCACCAAATACTAGGGCGTAGTTATCATTTGACACATAAGTCAAATACTCGCTGTTGATATATCTTCTATGACCACCAGTTCCAAGTCTGTCTAATCTCTCAAAGGCTGTATAAAAAATATCGAGTTTATCGACGATTTGCGTTTGACTGGATACTATACCGATCGTGAGAAGTGTTATGGTAGTTAAACCAATAAAAGTGCGTTTATTTACTAATATTAGTGTGCCAGCGAAAATCAAAGCTGAGCTGGCAATGCCTGCGCGACCTATACCCCACACTGCCAATATTAGCCCTGCAAATGATACCATTATATTTGGCATGACTTTACTTTTAATGCATGAAAAATAATAGAAAGATATACTTATAAGTAATATTACGGAAATAAAATTTCTGCTGACATTAAATACATCCTCAGGGTTTATATTATTAAGAATATTGTAAATAAAAAATGTTGAAAGCATTATAAATAATGCCAAATAAATTTTTAGTCTATGTTTCGTGTATAGCACAGACCAAGCAAAACCTAGGTTACCAAGTAGTTGGAGTATGCCAAGCGATGTTTTATTTTCGCTAAAAATCATGTTAATTAGAGCACAGAGTATTATTAGTGCTACAATAGTAGTAGAGAGTGAATTCTTTGGCGCATTTAAGATGGAATAGATTAGTAAAATAATGCCATACACCACTAATATGCTCGTAACAACAGAAAAAACCAATGAACTTACAGAGTGAAATCTAAAAAATGTAGATATTAGAAATATCGGTAAAGCTGCCTCAGTGATTAGCTTCATTGGGCGATGGGTTGTTAAACTGGATTGAGTCATCAGGTTGAATTATGATTTATAGCTAAGTTTGTAACCGGCGTGTATTTTTTGATATCTACTGCCAACACGGCTCCCAAGATGCTTTCTGCATATTTCGGCGCCAGCCCAAACCCCGGCCGCACACTGCGCACGCAATCTGCCGAGATCACGTCCCCGGCTTTCATGTCTTTCACAAAGTAAAGCGAGCGCCGGAATTTCACATTCCCCTGTTCACTTGATTTTCGACTGTAGTCCACTTGGCCCAAGGCTTGCCAGGCTGTTTTGCTGTCTTTACACAGTACAGCAAGTTCTGCGGGTTCAAGCGAGAAGCTGTCATCGGGCCCGCCGCCGCTGCGATCTAACGTGAAATGCTTTTCTATGATGGACGCACCCATGGCCACGCTGGTGATGGCGGTGGTGTTGTCCAAGGTGTGATCTGACAAGCCGGTGACCAGGCCAAAGCGCTGGATCATGTCGGGAATGGTGCGCAGGTTGTAGTCTTCTGCCGG